>CAZKDK010000175.1:0-7862 GCA_964551145.1 uncultured Opitutaceae bacterium
GCAGCCGCCCGATGGTGGCGAAAAGCATATGGCCGCCGTCAAACACCGGAATCGGGAGCAAATTGAGGATGGCGAAGCTGACATTGACGAGAATCGCGAACCAGAGCACGAGGCGGATGTCGGTCTGCGCCGCAGCGTAGAATGCGCTCGCGATGCCCACGGGTCCACTCAGGTCGGATACGGAGACGTCGGATCGCGGATTGACGAGCGCCGCGAGCATCCGGAAGGTCATCGCGGCATCGTCGGCGAGCTGGCTGAACGGATCGGGATGGAGGAGTTTGAAGCCCTTCCGGAAGGCGATGCCGAGGTCGGCGCCGTTCGGCGTCCGGGGACGCGGCGGCAACGTGAGCACCAGGGGCCGGTCCGCGCGGAGCACCGCGAGGGCGACGGGCTGGTCGGGGTTCCGGCGCAGGGAACCGAAGAGAACACTCGAATTCAGCACCGTCCGGCCGTCGAGGGCGACGATCCGGTCGCCTGGCATGAGGCCGGCCTGGGCCGCGGGCGAGCCCGACTTGACCTCTGCCACGATAAACTCCTCCGCCTGCGCGATGCCGACGGTCCGCAGGCCGTCGTCGCCGGTCCGGCGGGGGTAGACGGCGACGTCGAAGGTCCGCCCGGCCCGCTCGATCGTGAACACGGCCCTGGGGCGGCCGTCGGCGGTGCGGCCGCTGCCCATATAAAGCGTCTGCTGCAGGTCAGGCCAGTCGGTGATGCGCCGTCCGTCGATCGCCCGGACGATGTCGCCGGGTTGGAGGCCCGCCTCGGAGGCGGGACTGGGCACGGTCGTCCGGTCGGGCAGAGTAATCGTGGACACCACCAGGCCGATCTTTGTGGTGTCGAGGTCAGTGCTGGTTGGCAGCCCGACGCGCCACACGATGCAGGCGAGGACGAAGGCGAAGAGGACGTTGAACATCGCGCCGGCGGCCAGCACCAGCATCCTGGTTCCATAGCCCACCGGCGGGAGCCTCGAGGCCTCGATCTCCGCCTCGCACTCGACCATGGGCACGCCAGTCAGCTGGGGCAGGATCACATAGCCGCCGAGGGGCAGCCAGGACACCCGGTATTCGACGCCATCCCGGCCCCGCCAGGCGAAGATCTTCGGACCGAACCCGATGGAAAAACGCTCCACCCGCATGCCGCGGCGGCGCGCAGCCAGGAAGTGCCCGAGCTCGTGGACGAAGATGGAGCCGCCGAGGAAAAGGATGACCAGGACGATCGACCAGAGACTCGAGGCGACGGATTGAAGCAGGTCAGAAGGCACGTCCTGGGTCAGGGTTTTCTGGCGGTGATGAGGGACTGGGCGGTCCGGCGGGCGGCGGCATCCGCGGCCAGGACCCCTTCGAGATCGGCGGGTTCAGCATTGTCGGTGGATTGCAGACTTTCGTCGATCACCTCCGGAATGGCAAGGAAGGGCAGCCGGCCGGCCAGGAACGCGGCCACGGCGATTTCGTTGGCGGCGTTGTAGGTGGCGGGGGCGGTGCCGCCGGCGTTCATGGCCGCCCGGGCCAGCCGCAGGCAGGGGTAGCGCGTCTCGTCGACCGGCCGGAAGTCGAGGGTGAGCAGCTTCTGGAGATCGAGCGGCGGTTCGATGCCCGGCGCGCGGTCGGGGTAGAGGAGGGCATGCTGGATGGGAAAGGCCATCGAGGGCGGCGCCAGCTGGGCCAGCATGGCGCCGTCGGCGAATTCGACCAGGCAGTGCACGATGCTTTGCGGGTGCAGCACGGCCTGACACTGGTCCGGGCGCAGGCCGAACAGCCATTGGGCTTCCATCAGTTCCAGGCCCTTGTTGGCCAGCGTGGCCGAGTCGACCGTGACCTTGGGGCCCATCGACCAATTCGGATGGCGCAGCGCATCGGCAGGGGTGACGCTCGCGAGGGCGCCGGCTGGCAGGTCGCGGAAGGCGCCGCCGGATGCGGTGAGCACGATCCGGCGCACCGCCCCGGTCCCGCGGCCCTCGAGGCACTGGAAGACGGCGCTGTGCTCGCTGTCGATCGGCAGGAGGCGGGCGCCGCTCGCGCGGGCGGCCGCCATGACGAACCGGCCGGCGAGCACGAGGATCTCCTTGGACGCGAGGGCGACATCCTTGCGGGTGGCGAGCGCGGCGAGCGCCGGCCGCAGCCCCGTGGTGCCGACCACCGCCACGACGACGAGGTCGGCTTCCGGCAGCTGCGCCAGCTCCGTCAATCCCTCGAGGCCGCCGTAGAGCCGGGTGCCGGCGGGGAATGCCGACGGATCGGCGCGCGCCTCGGCGAGGGCGCCGTTGTCGAAGATCGCCACGTGCCGGACGCCGGCGTGGCGCGCGATTTCCGCGAGGCGGCGGTGGCGGGCCTTTGCGGCGACCCCCACCAGTTCGAGGCGGTCGCGGTGCGCGGAGATGACCCGCAGCACGGTCTCGCCGATCGAGCCGGTGGCACCGAGCAGGACGACGCGTTTGCGGGCGGGCGGGAGAGGCATGGGCGGGGGCGCAGGAGGGCGGCGGGACTTGCGCCGCGCGGACACGGCGGGCGCCGCCGGCGGGAGGGCTAGAGCAGGTGGAACAGCGCCCAGCCGAGCGGGGCGGTGAGGATCAGGCTGTCGGAAAGATCGAACATGCCGCCGATCCCGGGAACGCTGTGTCCGGTGTCCTTCATGTCGGCCTTCCGCTTGAGGATGGACTCGACGAGGTCCGAAACGATGGCGACGCCCGCGATGGGCACGGCCGCCGCGGCCGCGACGAGCGGCGTGAACCCGGGGGGCAGGTGGGCGCGGCAGCCCCAGGCCAGCCCGATGCCCACCAGGAGTGCCGCCACCAGACCGCCGGCCGCACCCTCCCAGGTTTTCTTGGGGCTGATCTCCGGGGCCATCCGGTGCCGGCCGAACGCGAGCCCGGCGAGCAGCGCTCCCGTGTCACAGAACTTCGCCACCGCGACCAGCCAGAGCACGAGCACCAGCCCGGTATGCGGCCGCGGCTGGCCCAGCAGCGCGATGCGCACGAGGAAGTGGAGCATGAACGGCACGTAGACCAGGCCGAACAGGGTCCAGCCCAGCGTCTCCACGCGGGCCTTCGGCTCGCGCTCGCCGAGGATGCGGATGGAGAAGACGACCACGCCGAGGGCCAGGAGTTCGGCGGAGCTGGTCCAGGGCTCGAGATAGCGCGGCGCGAGCGTGATGGCGGCGGCGAAGATCAGGCCGAGGCGGTTGAACGGGGCCAGCCCCATGCGCTCGAGCAGCGCGTAGAACTCGTGCAGGGTGAGCACGCTGATGCCGGCGATGAGCCAGATGGCGCCCGTGGCGCCGAAGACGCCCGCGCAAACGAGCACCAGGCCCCAGAGAATGATCGTGCTGATCGTGCGTTGGAGCACAGGAGCGGGGGGTCAGGGCGCGGAGGCCGCCCGGACGGCGGCGGATCCCGTCCGGGGTTGGGCGGCCGGGGTGCGACCGGGTTCGAGTTGCTCGCCGGTGCGGCCGAACCGCCGCTCGCGGCTCTGGTATTCGTCAATCGCGGCGGCGAGCTCGGCCTTCGAGAAATCCGGCCAGAGCACGGGCGAGAAGACCATCTCGGCGTAGGCGCACTGCAGGAGCAGGAAGTTGCTCAACCGGGCCTCGCCGGAGGTGCGGATCAGCAGGTCGGGATCGGGAATGTCCGCGGTGTAGAGGTAGCGGCGGAAGGCGGTCCACGAGCAGTCGGCCGGGTTCTCGCGGCCCGCGGCGGCGGCGGCGGCATAAGCGCGCGCGGCGTCGGCCACCTCCGTCCGCGAGCCATAGTTGAGCGCCAGGATCAGGTGCCAGTCGTCAAACCCGGCGGTGGCCTCGATCGCGCGATGCAATTGGCGGCGCGGACCCGGCGGCAGCTCTTCCAGCCGGCCGATGGCGTGGAGGCGGATGCGGTTCTTGACGAGAGTCCGGGTCTCCCCCTCCAGGAAGCGCTCCAGCAGTCCCATGAGGGCCGACACCTCCTCCGGCGGCCGCTGCCAGTTCTCGGCCGAAAAGGCGTACAGGGTGAGGTACCGGACGCCCAGTTCGCGGGCGGCGGCGATGACGGCGCGCACCGCCGCGGCCCCCCGGCGATGGCCCGCGATCCGGGGCAGGTGGCGTTGTTTCGCCCAGCGGCCATTGCCGTCCATGATGATGGCGACATGGTTGGGGACATTGGCACGGGCCGTCTGCATGCGCGGGTTTTGGCCCTTTATGAAGCCGCTCCCCCGTTTGACAAGGGGAATGACCGGATCAAGGTCCCGCATGGCGACCGCGCTGACGGCTGAAGAGATTCAAGAGACGCTCGGAACCCTGAACGGTTGGAGCCGGGAAAGCGACGCGCTCGCCAAGACCTTCCGGTTCGGCAGTTTCCGCGAGGCATTTTCGTTCATGACCCGGGTGGCCCTCGAAGCCGAGGTGCTGAACCACCATCCGGAGTGGACCAACGTGTACGACCGGGTGAGCGTGCGCCTGAGCACCCACGACGCCGGCGGGAAAATCACCGCCCGCGACGTCGAGCTGGCCCGGAAGATCCAGCATGTCTCCTGGGTCGGCTGAACGCGCCGCGGCGGGACGCCCTCAGCGGCGGGCGCGGATCTTCTCGATGGCCGTCTCGGCGTCCTCGCACTCGCTGTGGATCTCGACGATGCCGCTGATCAGGTAGAGGAGCGCCAGCGGAAGGCCGATGCCGGTGAGGCACAGCACCCAAAACAGAAGCCAGTTGCCCCGGAATTCGCGGCGAACGATTTTGTCCATGATCGGTTGGGGTTGAAGATGCGCGGACGGAAGGGAGCGCGAGCCACGGGGTTCGTGCGGTCCCTTGGTGCCCGATTGCGGTCCGAACCACAATACTCTTCGGCGCGGGGTCCCGGGCCGGAGGCCGGCGACGGGCGCGGCGGCGCCGGCGGCGGGCAAAAAACCGGTTGCCTCGCGGGGGCTGCCGTCCCGTAGTCGGCACCATGAAGGTCGCGTTTGTCAGCGGCACGAGCATCGTCAACAGCCGTCTCTTCGCCGAGTGGGATGTCCGCACGATCGAGACGCGCCACGGTGCGGTCATCTACCGGCAGTGCGGCGATTTCGTGCTCCTCAACCGTCACGGGAACGGCGTTCCGCTGCCCCCCCACGCCATCAACCACCGCGCCAACATCCAGGCGCTGGCGGACCTCGGTTACGGGGACGTGCTGTCGGTCAACTCCGTCGGCTCGCTCAAGCCGGACCTGCCGCCCGGCACGATCGTGTCGTGCAGCGACTACGTCGCCCTCCAGCAGGGGCCGGCGACGTTCTTCGACACGGAACTGAAGGGCGGCGCGCCCGTCATCGCCAACAATCTCATTCCCCTGCTGGTCCGGAAGCTGGCGCCCGAGTTCGACGTCAAGACGGGCAAGATCTACGTGCAGATGCGCGGACCGCGGTTCGAGACGCGCGCGGAGATCGGCATCGTGCAGGCCTGGGGCGACGTGATCGGCATGACCGCCGCGCACGAGGCGGACCTCTGCACCGAGGCGGCCCTGCGCTACAACAGCCTTGCCGTCATCGACAACTACGCCAACGGCGTGCTGAAAACGGAAATCGACTTCGAGACGTTCCGCGCGCTGGTGAAGGCGAACCAGGACAAGGTCAACCGTCTGTTCTCCCGCCTGCTGGAAATCCTGGCCTAGCGCGGGGAACTCGTGCCGGCACCCGCCCGGATCTCTTCTGGGGACGCGACGCCCTCGTCGCGTCATCCGCGCATTGGCGCTCCCCCAGGCTGAAGGGCGAGGCTCCGCCGAGCCGGAATCCGGAGTTCGAATGAGGCTCACCGGGAGGTTCGCCCTCCAGGCCTCTCGATCCCGGTCCGGCGGCGGACGCCCCCGCGGCACAACGCCTGCGTTTTCCGGGCATACGGCCCTGCCGGCTTTCCTTTGGGCCGATCATGTGTTTGCTGGGTGGCTGACCATGAAAACCATCGGCGTGATCGGATTGGGAATCATCGGCGGAACGTGGGCCCGGCACTATGCCGCGGCGGGCGTGCTCGCGGGCTGCTGGAACCGCACGCCGCAGCCGGCGATGCCGCAGTGGATGGACACCCCGGAGGCGGTGGCTGCCGCCGCGGACGCGATCCAGATCGTCGTGGCCGACCCGCCCGCGGTCCAGGGCGTGCTCGACCGGATCCTGCCGCGGCTCGGACCGGGCAAGACAGTGATCCAGTCGAGCACGATCGATCCGGACAGCAGCGACCGGTTCCGCGCCCAGGTGGAGGTGCGCGGCGCGCGTTACCTCGAAGCGCCGTTCACGGGCAGCAAACCCGCGGCCGAGCAGCGCAAGACCATCTATTTTCTCGGCGGGCCGCCCGACCTGATCGCGGCGGCGGAGCCGCTCCTGCGCCTGGTGTCGGAGACGCGCATCGTCGTGGCGGCCGAGCCGCGCAAGGCGGCTGCGCTCAAGCTGGCGATGAATCTCAACATCGCGGTCATGATCGAAAGCCTGTCCGAGGCGCTGATCTTCGCGCGGCGGGCGGGCATCGGCGACGACCTGTTCTTCTCAGCGCTGTCGCAGAATGTCGGCTATTCGAATCTCGCCAAACTCAAGGAGCCCAAGCTGCGGACGGGCGACTTCTCGCCGCAATTCTCGGTGAAGCACATGCACAAGGACATGCGGCTGGCGTCGGCGGCGACGGCCCGGGCGCGGCTGCCGCTGCTCGAGGCGGTGCGCGAGCGCCTGCGCCTCGCCGAGGAGCGCGGTTCGGGCGACGAGGACTTCAGCGCCGTGCTGAAGCTGCTCGGCTAGGCCGTGTGGTCCGCCTCGGTGGGGCGGGCTTTGCGCGCGTCACCGTTGGCAGCCCTGCCCGTGACGGACACCGGGGCGCCCGGAGTTCCGGCCGGATTCTCCGCGGCCCAGGGGTCAAGATCGGCGGGCAGACCCAGCCACGCCAGGGCATCGCGCATCTCCCGGAACACCCGCGCGTCCTTCTCGCCCCGATTCTCCCGGTAGGCGGCGAACATGTGGGTGAGCCCGAACTGCAGGTCGTTGGAAACCACGAACGCCCGCCGGGTGCCCACGCTGAGGATGCTGCGCCCGGCGAGCTCACTGACCTGTTCGCCGGTCAGGTCGATCGCCGTCGCCGTACGGCAGTCTACAAGCTGTTTGAAGTCCGGTCGAAAGCGGGGATCGGCCCGCATGCGCGCCATGTGCTCGCAGAAATCGGCGTAGGTGAACACGCCGGTCCCCTTGGAGAAGATGACGCCGCGCTGCGTGTCGATCAGGTAGGTTTCGGGCATGGGGACCGGGATGAAATGACAGGCAGAAGTCCTGACGGGGGCGCGCGGTCCAAGGGGCGGACCGCGAATCAGGAGCCGGTCGGGGTTCGATGAAGCGGACGATTCTTGATTGCACGCCGCGGCGGCGGAGGCGAGTGGAATTTCCGATACGCCGGCCTGCGGAGCTGCGCGTTTTTTGCGGTCCGGTGGAAAGTGGGGAGCCCGTTCTTTGGGCCCCGGGTGTCCTGTGCCGGCGAAAGAAGGCTCGGCTCCGCTCGCGCGCGCTCGCGGGCACAAAACCAGCATCGAGAGAAAGAGAAAGAGTAAGAGAACGAGAACGAGCGATCCTCTGACCTCTGATTCCTGACCACCGACCTGGGGCGAAATCCCCACGCCCGACCGCGGCGGGCGCGTTGACGCCGCCGGCGCCGAGACTAGCCTTGGACGCATGAGCGAATTCATGCAGGCGACGGAGGTGGCGTCGGCCCGCCGGACGCTGGACCGGCTCAAGGCCAACATGCGGATCGCGATCAAGGGCAAGGACGACGTGATCGAGCGCACGCTGATCTGCTTCGCCGCGGGCGGACACCTGCTGATCGAGGACCTGCCCGGGCTGGGCAAGACCACGCTGGCCTACGCGCTGGCGCGCTCGATGGACTGCCCGTTCAACCG
>CAZKDK010000176.1:0-7842 GCA_964551145.1 uncultured Opitutaceae bacterium
AGCTGGGCGGGGACCGGTCGACGGCGTAGCTGTCCTGCGGCCAGTAGCGCGAGGAATCGGGCGTGAGGATCTCGTCGATGAGGATGAGGCCGCCCGCGGCGTCGGTGCCGAACTCGAATTTCGTGTCGGCGAGGATCATGCCGGCGCGCGCGGCGCGGTCGTGGCCGAACCGGTACAGCGCGAGGCTCGCCGCCTTGACCTGGTCGTAGAGCGCGGCGCCGACGAGCGCGGCGCCCTGCGCGTCGTCGATCGGCTCGTCGTGGTGCCCCTTGGGCGCCTTCGTGGTCGGCGTGAAGATCGGCTCCGCCAGGCGCTCGGCCTGGCGCAGGCCGGCGGGCAACCGGATGCCGCAGACGGCGCCGGACTTCTGGTAGGAGGTCCAGCCGCTGCCGACGAGGTAGCCGCGCACCACGCACTCGATGGGCAGCGGCTTGAGCTTCCGGACGACCATGCTGCGCAGGCGGAGGTCGGGGGACAGCCGGTATTTCGTGGCGAGCAGGTCCTCCTGGCCGGGCAGGATGTGGTTGGGGATCAGGTGGGTGGCCTGGGCGAACCACCACAGGCTCATCTGGTTGAGCACGATCCCCTTGCCCGGAATGCCGTCGGGCAGGATCACGTCGAAGGCGGAGAGGCGGTCGGTGGCGCTGATCAGCAGCGAGTCGCCGAGGTCGAAGATCTCGCGGACTTTGCCGGAGGCGAGCCGGGGGAAGGGGAGGCGGTCGATCTGCGTGACGGCCGCGGCGGGGATGGATCGGGCGATTTCGGGGAAGTTCATGAGGGGCGCAGCGCGGGAGGTAAGGGGGACCGGCGGAAAAAGTAAATGCCGCGTTGCGCGCGGCCAGGGCAAGCCGTCAACTGCCCTCTGATCTACGTTCGCTGTCCCCTGTCCTCTGTGACTCTGTTCTCTGGGCGCAGCCGGCGCGGATACATCCACGCCATAACGCCGGCGGCGCATCCCGTCCCGAGGCCGGCGCCGGCGATCATGTCGCCCACGAAGTGAAAGTCGGCGCCGTAGAGCCCGACGGCGACGAGGCCGACGGCCGTGCCCCAAAGCCAGCGCCAGCGCGGCAGGCGCAGCCAGAGCACGGCCATCACCGCGGCAATGCGCGTCATGTGTCCGGAGGGAAATGACTCCCACCCCTCGCCGCCGTGAAACGGGAAGAAGCCGTGCGCGCCGTTGTCGATCCAGGACGGGTTGCCGTGGGTCCAGGTCTCGGGCCAGAGGCGTCCGCAGGCGAACTTCAGCTGGTCCTTGATGACGACCGCGATCACGAGCGAGAGACTGCAGGCGACGAGCGCGCGGACCCACGCGGGCGGCTGCCAGCCGGAGACCACGGCAGCGGCGGCGACCACGAGGAGGATGACCGCGGCCGGGACGAGCGGATCGACGAGGTGGGTCAGCCACGGGAACACGGCGATCCCGCGCAGATGGGAATGCGCGAAGGTGGCGGCGGGCAGGTCGACGAACGCGACGGCGAGACCGGTCAGCGCCAGGCAGGCGAGGGTGGCGCCGACGAGTCGCCGCGCGGTGCTCGGATCGATGGGGTTCGCCATGAGCGGTGCGGTGTGCGGGGAACCTAGGCGGGGGCAGCGGCCGGGGGAAGCCGAATTCGGCGCGTGGCGCGTCGGTCCAGCCGGCTGGCAGGGCGCGATGCGCCGGGGTTGCCGGACGAATCCCTGGCGAGCCCTGCACGATCCTGGACCGGACATCACGCCTTCACGACCCACCGGGGGCACCCCGACGGGTTACACCCCATACCGCCCGAAGGAGGCCGGGTATAATTTGGTGTTACCATGCCTGATGCTCCCGCTTCCAGCCCCGAGAAAATCGCTGCCGCGGCCCCCGATCCCGGCAAGAAGGCCGCTCGTGACTCCCTTGACGTCAAGACGGATGCCCCGGTCCCTGTTCCGACCGGGTCGACCCGGCTGGTGATCGGTCTGGGGGCTTTGTCCGGCGTCCTTTTCATTCTCGTCCTGGCTCTCTGGTTCAAGGTCAGCGTGCAGGGAACCGCGCTCGTGGAGAATCAGAACCGAATCGCCCAGTTTGGATCCGCCACAGGGGCGATGCAGGCGCAGGTGGATGGGGCCAAGGCCGAAACGGTCAAGCTTCAGACCCAGGTCGATGACGCCGAGGCCAGGGCCGCTGCGCTCATCAGCCAGCTGGACAAGGCCAAGGCCGGCATGGCCGAGCTCCAAACCCAATTGGACAAAACCCGGGCGATAGCCAACGGCTTCCAATCGAAGATGGAGGACGCCACCGTGGCCTCCATCCGGCATCAGGGCGAAGTGGAGGTCGCCAAAGCGCAGGCGACAGTGCTGCAGACACAGGTGAATCAGGCGAAGGCCGACAGCGCCCGGTTCCAGGCACAGTTGGAGGAGAGCCGGGCCAGCTCCGCCGCATTGCAGGCGAAACTTGCGGCCGCCGAAAAGGAACTCGCCCTGCTGAGAAAAGGGCGCCCGTAGAGTCGGCACCCGGACGTTTCATCGGCGCCGGGCCGTTCCCGAGACAGTCGCGGTTCGGGATGCCCGTTGGTGCAGACAGCGCCGGACGGACCGAGGCCGCTCAGTGGGGATACTTTTGACGGCTCCGGTAGTCCGCGACAAAGATGCTGATCACGAGCCAGAACCCCCCGGTCGCCGCCGCGAGAAAGCAGAGAATAGCCAGCCCCGGAAAGCCGAAGAGATGGAAACGGGTCTCGACGCGCATCAGCAATGACGCGCCGACGATCAGGCCGGCCAGCACGATGCCCATGGCGATGCGGTTCGCGATCTTCTGCATCCCATCCATCACCATCTTGGCGTCGGTGGCCTTCACCCTCACCTCCAGCTCGGAATTGGAGACCGTATCCATGATCCGGTTGAGCCGGGAAGGCAGTCCCACGGTGAAGTCCTTGATCTCGAGCAACGAGCTGTAAACGCTGCCCTGCGTGAGGTCCTTGCGCATGCGCTTCGACATCAGCGCGGTGACATTGCGGCGGATGGAGGCGTTGGTATCAAACGCCGGATCGAGGATTCGGCCGATCTCATCCAGCTGCAGCATGGTCTTTCCCAGCAGCACCAGCTCGCTGGGGACCACGAGACCGTTTTCCTGGGCGATGCTGTTCACCTCGAGGAGGGAGCGGCCGACATTGAGCTGCTCCAAACCCTGGTCCCGCCGCAACGCCACCAGCTGCGAGATGCGCCGGCGAAACTCCGGTGCCGCAAACTCCCCGAGTTTCTCGCCCATCTGGATGGCGATTTCGGCGACGACTTCGCCGTTCCCTTCGCTGATCGCCAGCAGGATCTTCAGCAGGTTCTCCTGCATCGCGGGCGCCGTATGGCCGACCATGCCGAGGTCGATGAGCGCGATGCGTCCGTCTTTCGTGACGAAGACGTTGCCGGGATGCGGGTCGGCATGAAACAACCCGTCCACGAGCACCTGCTGCAGGTAGGCCCTGAACAGTTCCTCGGCCAGCGGCGCGCCCTTGAGCTCGAGCTTGGCCATCGGGCCGAGCGCGGAGATCTTCTGTCCCTGGACCTCGTCCATGGTCAGGATTGACCGGGTGCAATAATCCAGCACGGGCTGCGGCACCTGGATGAGCGGGAATTCCTTCAGGTTCTTGCCGAGCGCGACGAGGTTGTGCGCCTCGCGCTCGTAATTGAGCTCCTGCTGGATCGTCAGGCGGAATTCCTGGAGGGTGACGAGGAAGCGGTGGCGGCGTCCCAGCGCGGTGTGGGCATCGAGGAAGCCGGCGATTTGCTCGAGCACCTCGAAGTCCTCCGCGATTTGGCGGCGGATATTCGGGCGCTGCACCTTCACGACCACCGCCCGGCCGTCCCGCAGCGCGGCCTGGTGGACCTGCCCCAGCGAGGCGGCGGCCATCGGCTCGACCTCGAAATGCGAAAACGCCTTGGAAATCCTGACGCCCAGCTCGGCCATGACGACTTCCTCCACCTCGGCGTAGGAAAACGGTTTCACATTGTCCTGCAGCCGCGCGAGCGCCTTCAAATAGGCGTCGGGCAGCAAATCCGGCCGGCCGGCGAGCACCTGGCCCAGTTTGACGAAGGTCGGCCCCATCGCCTCCAGATCGTCCGCCAGATGCTCCGGCGAAGCCTGGCCGGCGGCCGGCGGTGCGGCGCCGGTCGACGGCTGACCGTTTTCCGGCGGCAATCGGTCGACGCCGAAACCTTCCTCCGAGCTCATTTGCTGCGCCAGGTCGGAGCGGCCGTATTTCCACAGCAGGGCGATGATTTGCCCGTAACGTTTGAGATGGAAAGCCGGTAGTTTCATGGGGGGGTGCAGCCCGCCGCGCGAAAGGCACGACGGCGGACGCGCGATTCAATGGTGATTCATTCGTCCGATCGTCTCCTGGCGACTGCTGCCCGCCAAGGCGGGGTTTCCGAACCGCTCGTTGCAGGGGAACCACCGCCGCCGTTTGGCGCTCCAATCCAACAGGAGCACCGTCGTCGCCACGCACCGGCGCCCCGCATCATGTTCCACGCCGCCAAAGATGCCCTCGCCAGCCGGGCCGCCCAGGTCTGGGCCAACAGGCTGATCGCCCGCTACGGCAAGGTGCAGGGCCTGACCATCGACTCCCGCCGCAAGACGGTGGAGGTCTCCTGTCTGCTGGACGGCGAACTTGCGCCCATCACGATCCGGATCGGAAACTACGTGGTGGAAACCGAGCAGAACAAGACATTCATTCGCGCGAGTGATTTCAGCTGCACGCGCGTGTGGCTGCAGAACTTCCTGAATGATCATGGCCACCGGCACCGGATTGAATTGCCGGCCTGGGCCGCCGCCGCGCTGTAGGCGCCCCGGCTGGCCCGGCCCGTCCAACGGCCGGACCGGTGAATCACCGGCCCGCGGGCTCCGGAACCCGGGCCTGCTGCGGCCGCCCCCGCTGCCCGCGATCGCCACGCGCGGGTCGTGATCTGCCGCATCAACGACCTGCTTCATGGCTTTGAGGGGAGTTCCGACGGTGATGCCGGTGATTTCATCATCCCAGGGAGTGTTTTGAGCAGTTGAGTGTCGGCAGGGCGGGGAAATCTTTAGCCCCCCAGGGAAAAGAGCTTGTCGCGTGGAAATGGACGACAGGTTCGAGGGAGGGATCTGATCCTGCGGGGCAGGGTCGCTGGCGCGGTGTCGGATCGGGCGCAGCGAGTCTGCCCGGCGGTTCATGATGCACGCGGAACATTGCGCGAGCTATGGGGTGTAGCCCTACTCAAGCGTGGAGCGGCCGCCGCGGGATGGGGGATCCGACCCTGTGACTGTCCACCCTCGGTCCGGTGGCGTCCCGATTGGCCGGGCCCGGGCATGCCCGTCGTCGTGTCGTTGCGCCCTAGCGCCAGCAATAGCCGAGTCCGATCAGGAAGATGTCGGAGTCGCGGCTGTAGTTGGTGGTGACGCGGTGCCAGACGGCCCGGACGATCCAGTGATCGGACAATTGCCGGGCGACGGTTAGCGAAACGATCGGCGCGATTGCGGCGGGGTTCTTTCGCCCCACGTTCAGGGTCTGCCCTGAGTTCACGGGATGCTTGCGGTCGAGGAAGATATACGGACCGATCCCGATGCCCACCGAGGTCTTCCTATTAAAGAAGGTGTTGACCGGCCAGAGTTGCAGCGCGACTCCGCTCCGGCGAACGATCTTGGGATCGCCCTCATAGATGTACGATACCGTGCCGTCCAGATGCGGCAGCAGGCCCTGGCGATATTCCGCCCCGCCCGCCAGGGCATTTTCGCTCAAGAATGTGTTCACGATGCTCTGGCCGCCAAAGACCGTGAACTGCGGCTCGGTGACATACTGCATCTCGGCGGTGTCATCCTTGCCGGGTTGCGCGCCGAGCGGGCGCCGGTTCCGTCCGAACCAGTAGCCCACCCCGACGACTGCGGTCGTGGTCTTGATGTCACTCGATGGACTTATGCGGTTGAGCATGATCCGGTAGAACCAGCGTTCGGAGAGATAGCCCGTGAGCGCCAGGCTGAATATGGGCGCCGTGCCGTGAACATCCGCCGACGTGCCGCCGGGCCCCGCCTCCGTGTCGTAGAAATAGTAGATGCCCGCACCAAACGAGATCGCGATTCGATCATTGAGCAAAGGCAGGTTTCCCCAGGCTTCCCACGCGGTGCCGTCACGATGATGACCGGGCACATGACCCTCGTTGATGTAGGCGATCGAGGAGGCGAAGTTCCGGAGGAAATCCTGCCGATAGTCGAGTTGCCAGGAGTAGCTCGAATGCTTGAACACCGCCTGGGTCGATGTGCCGCCCAGGACGGAGAACTCCTGGGCATGGAGGCTCAGCCCGGCGCCGATCAGGAAGAGGGCGGCCAGTTTCCAGGTGCGGATCGAGCTACCGATGATCCGGGGAGTGAGGTCGTCGGACAATGCATGTTCGGTCATCATGATGATTTTTCCAGCGGCTCCTGCGTCGCCATGGGTCGCCGCGGCAGTTTCACGGCCGGCGATCCGAGGTGGGGGTTGCCGATGGTACGGGGTGCCGAGCGATCATGTCGTGCCCACGCCGCGGGTGCCATGGGGTCTTGCCCTACCACGCCTGCCGCTGTCGCCGAATCGCGGCGGGGCAGGTCACTCGCCGACAATCGCCCAACGGCTGCGGCACCGGCCCGGATTGCCTTTGAGCTTTGGAGAAGACAACCCCCGCGCCGTGTGGCCGGGAGTGGTGCTGTATCGGGATCTTGGCATCGCCCAGCCGCCGCACCTCGTCCGGCGCCGGGCCGGCGCCGGCTCAGGGCTTCTCGTCCGGCTGGGTGATGAACACCAGGGCGGCGGTCCAGGCGACGATGATGGCGGAGAGCCCGTGGATGACGGCCATGGGGAGCAGGTGTCGCATGGTGTCCACGCCGACGCCGCAGATGGGCGCCAGCCACACATCGAGGCGCCAGTTCAGGATGCCGAGGAAGACCAGCCCGCAGAAGGAGACGTACCAGCCGCCCGCTTTCGCCTCATCGACCGGCGCGGGGTGATTCCGCGCAAGCCAGAAAGGGGCTGCCCCCAGGAGGATGACGCCGCCCACGATGCCTCCGGCCACAGTGCGGTCGCCGGTCCGCCAGGCCACGAAAATCAGAACCCAGAAAGCCGCCGTCAGAAAACCCGCAGTCATGGCCACGCGCTTTTTCATCGAGGCCGGCGCCGGCGCGGAGGACGGGATGAGTCCCTCGGCAGCCAGCTGACGACGGAGCGCGGCCTTTCCCCGGAGCAGGAACACGATCAGCGTGATCGCGATCATGGCGTAACCGAACCAGACGGCGACCTGCGGCGCGGTCGTCGTCCAATCCTGGCGGCGATCCAGCCCGGCGGACCGGACCAGATGGCCGGCGCCGGCCAATGCCGCGACAAATCCCGCCACTGAGAGCCAGAGCACCAGCGTCCACCGGACCGCGAACCTGCGCTCGCGTTTCGTGGCGGCCTGGGCGATCTCGGCCCAGGACATCCCGGCGGCTGCGAAGACTCCGACAAAGGGTGCGGCCCACGTCAGCAGGGAGGCGAGCAGGCCGCTCTTGGCCGCCGCACCGCCCTTGGCGGCGGTGCCCATCGCGACGGCCGGTCCCGCTCCCACCAGGAAGGGAATGGCGGCCTGGACCTGGAGCGTGAATTCGGGACCGGGATTCGTCCGCTGCAGCGTGGTTTCCACGAATTCCAGCATGCGCTCCTGCAATTGGCGGCGTCCGCGGGTCAATCGTTGCATGACCGCGTCGGGGGTCAGACCGAGCGCCTCCGCCACATGCCCGACGGATTTGTGGTCGCGATAGAACAGGATCAGCGGTTCGCGGTAGATTTCCGGCAGGCGCCCCACCTCGCGCCAGAGGATCGCCATCTCCTCGTTGCTGACCGCCTGCGCGGT
>CAZKDK010000177.1:0-7794 GCA_964551145.1 uncultured Opitutaceae bacterium
TGCATGCTCTTTCACGTCCTCATCACCGTGTTCATCGCGGGGCTGATGATTGGACGAACGCCCGAGTATCTCGGGAAGAAGCTGGGAGCCTGGGAGGCGACCTGGGCGGTCATCGGCGTGCTGCTGCCCAACGCCGCCTGTCTGATTCCGACGGCCATTTCCGTCATGCTGCCGGCAGGCGTGGCGAGTATGAACAATGCCGGCCCGCACGGATTGAGCGAGGTGCTCTACGCCTTTGGCGAAGCGGCCAACAACAACGGCAGCGCCTTCGCCGGCCTCAACGCGAACGTGCCCTGGTACGACGTCGCCTTGGGCATCGCCATCATCATCGGCCGTTTTGCGCCGATTGCCGCCGCGCTGGCGATCGTTGGGCGCCTCGCATCAAAGAAGACCGTCGAGCCTTCCGCCGGCACCCTGCCGGTGCACGGATGGACCTTCGGCCTGACGCTGACAGGCGTCATCGTCGTTGTCGCCGCGCTCACGTTCTTCCCGGCGCTTTGCCTCGGGCCGCTCGTCGAGCACGGGCTCATGGCGGCTGGCCGCGCGTTCTAACCCAGAGGAGGAATCACGACCATGAGCACCACCTTCAAAATCGACTATGCAACGCTCGTTCGCCAGGCAGTGATCGGCGCGTTCAAGAAACTGAATCCGCGCGACGAGATCAAGAATCTCGTCATGTTCGTCGTGTGGCTCGGATCGATCCTGACCACCATCTGGCTGTTCTTCGATTTCTCGAGCTTCAACCTCCAGATCTGCCTCTGGCTCTGGTTCACCTGCCTCTTCGCCAATTTCGCCGAGGCGATGGCGGAGGGCCGCGGCAAGGCCCACGCGGATGAGCTGCGCAAAATGCGCCAGAAGACGATGGCCACCGCACTGATAAACGGGAAGAAGGTCCCGGTTGTCAGTTCACTGCTGAAGATCGGCGATTTCTTCGTCTGCGAGGCCGGCGACCTGATTGCGGCCGACGGCGAGGTGGTCGAGGGCATCGCGACGGTCGACGAGTCGGCCATCACCGGCGAATCCGCGCCCGTCATCCGCGAGAGTGGCGGCGACCGCAGCGCCGTCACCGGCGGCACGCGCGTGACCAGCGACCGGATCGTCATTCGGGTCACGGCGGAGGAGGGCAGTTCCTTCCTCGACCGGATGATTTCGATGATCGAGGGCGCGCGCCGCCAGCTCACGCCGAACGAAATCGCGCTGAACATCGTGTTGGTCAGCCTGACGGCGCTCTTCATCGTCGTCGTGTTCGTGCTGCCGCCGATGGCGATCTATGATGAAAAGGCGGCGAACCAGACCGGCGTTGTCCTGACCTCCCTGCCGGTGTTGCTCTCGCTGATCGTCTGCCTGATTCCGACCACGATCGGCGGGCTGCTCAGCGCCATCGGCATCGCGGGCATCGACCGTCTGATGCGGCGCAACGTGCTCGCGACCTCGGGTCGCGCGGTGGAGGCGGCCGGCGACGTCGACGTACTCCTGCTCGACAAGACCGGGACGATCACGCTCGGCAATCGGATGGCGACGGACTTTATTCCGGCGCCCGGCGTCGAGCTGAAGATGCTGGCGGATGCGGCCCAGCTGGCGTCGCTCGCCGACGAGACCCCCGAGGGGCGCAGCATCGTCCTGCTGGCGAAAGACAAGTTCGACCTGCGTGGTCGCGAGGTCGCGGAGCCGCCCGCGACGTTCGTGCCGTTCACCGCACAGACCCGCATGAGCGGCATTGATCTGGACGGCCGGCGCATTCGCAAGGGCGCGGCCGAGAGCATCAAAGCGTGGGTCGGGGCGGCGGGCGGCAGCTATCCGGCGGAAGTGGCCGCCGCGGTGGACAGGATTTCCCGGGCCGGCGGCACGCCGCTGGTCGTGGCCGAGAACGAGCGCGTGCTCGGAGTGGTGCTCCTGAAAGACATCGTCAAGGGCGGGATCAAGGACCGCTTTGCCCAGCTCCGGGCGATGGGCATCCGGACCATCATGATCACCGGCGACAATCCGCTCACGGCCGCCGCGATCGCCGCCGAAGCGGGCGTGGACGACTACATCGCGCAGGCCAAGCCCGAGGACAAGCTGGCGCGCATCCGCCAGGAGCAGGAAGGCGGCAAGCTGATCGCCATGATCGGCGACGGGACCAACGACGCGCCGTCGCTCGCGCAGGCCGACGTGGGCGTCGCCATGAACACCGGCACGCAGGCCGCGCGCGAAGCCGGCAACATGGTCGACCTCGACAGCAACCCGACGAAGCTCATCGAAGTCGTCGAGATCGGAAAGCAGCTGCTCATGACGCGCGGGGCCCTGACGACCTTCAGCATCGCGAACGACGTCTCGAAGTATTTCGCCATCCTGCCGGCGATGTTCGGCCTGCTCTATGCAACCAAGCCGGGCGGCTTCGGTCCGCTGCAGGACTACAATATCATGTTCCTGCACTCGCCGCAGAGCGCGATCCTCAGCGCGGTCATCTTCAACGCGCTCATCATCGTGGCGCTGATCCCGCTGGCGCTGCGCGGCGTGAAGTATCAGCCGCTGGGGGCGAAGGTGATCCTCCGGAAGAACATGCTCATCTACGGAATCGGCGGCATCCTCGTGCCCTTCCTGTTCATCAAGCTCATCGACCTGGTGCTGGTGGCCATCCACCTGGCACCCTGATCTCCCGCCCCAGCACCAGCACAAGGAAACACCATGATCAAGCTCATCACTCAAGCGATCCGACAGACCCTCATCTGGACAGTACTGACGGGCGTGCTCTATCCGCTCGCGATCACCGCGTTCGCGCAACTGGCCTTCCACCGTCAGGCGAATGGCAGCCTCGTCGAGCGCGGCGGCCAAATCGTCGGCTCGGAACTGATGGCCCAGCAATTCACCGGAGCCAGGTATTTCTGGCCGCGGCCCTCGGCGGTGGGCTATGGAACCGGCCCGGCGGGTTTCAGTGCCGGCAGCGGCAGCAACCACGGGCCGACGAGCGCGCAGCTCCAGACCGACGTGCGCAACAACGCCAAGGCGCTCCGCGACGCGCACAAGCTTCCCGCCGACGCGCCAGTGCCGGCCGACCTGGTCTACGCCTCGGCGAGCGGCCTGGATCCCCACATCAGCCCCGAGGCGGCCCGCTTTCAGATCGGGCGGGTTGCCGCCGCGCGCGGGATGAGCGAGGCCGCGGTCGCCGCGCTCGTGGAAAGGTTCATTGAGCCTCCGCAATGGGGCTTCCTCGGCGAAGCGCGGGTCAACGTCCTCATGCTGAATCTGGCCCTGGACGCCGCGGGCGGGCCAAAGTCCGGATGAGCAAGCCGCCATGCCCAGGGCCGGAGATTGGGACGGCCGCCAGCGGGAGTCCACCGCATCGTGGCCGCCCCACCGGCGGGTCCGGCTGTTAATGGGTTTTTGATGCCTTTCGGCGGGAATTTAATGCGGGCCGGCGGGGCATCGGGAGTATCCTAGATCGCATGCCCAACCGAGCGAAGAGGTGCCCGGGCCCGCGTTTCTCCGCGCCCCGTCGCGATGACGCGGCCGCGCGCCAACCGCCGGTCCGGCTTCCCCCCCTTTGAAACCTCATCCCAAAGTGCTCATCGTCGACGACGATCCCGGGATCGGACGCATGTTGCGCCCCCTCCTTGAGGGCGAGCACTACAAGGTGCTATGGGCCCGCAATGGTGAAAGCGCCCTGGTGCAGGCGGTGGACAGCCGGCCGGATGTGATCATCCTCGAACTCGATCTGCCCGATGGCGACGGCTTCGCGGTCCTCGACGCCCTGCGGGAATGGAACGTCGCGCCGGTGCTCATTCTCTCCGAGCGCGCGGGCGTGGCGGACAAAGTCCGCGCGCTCGATGCCGGCGCGAACGATTTTCTGGTCAAGCCGTTTGCCCCGGCGGAGCTGACCGCACGCCTGCGCGTGCTCCAGCGCTGCGAACCGCCCGCCAATGACGGACCGGTGCTCGAGAGCGGTCCCCTGAGGATCGACATGGCCACGCGCGCGGTGACGATGGGAGGCTCTTCGCTCGACCTCACGGCCACCGAGGAGGCCATCCTCCATATCCTCGCGCGCCACGCCGGCAAGCTCGTGCCGTGCGGGCGCCTGACCCGGGCCGTATGGGGAACCGACGCCGCCGCCAAGCTCTCCGAACTTCACGTCTACATCGCCCGAATCCGGCGGAAGCTGGAGGAATCCGGGGGGAGTAATCTCCTTCAAGGAGACGGGATTGCGGGCTACCGCCTGTCACTCGCCGCTGACCATGAATGTGCCGCGCCCAAGACTGTCCTTTGACCGGCTCGGCATCAAGGCCGACCGGCTACTATTGCCGATCGATCTGGCGAAGTGCCCGCTGGAAATCTTCCCGGTGGCGAATGACCTCTCCCGGCCGTTCCACGGCGAAATCGTGCTCCTGCACGTGCTGGATCGGCGAAAGCATGGCGAATCGGGGGATGTCAGCGAAATCGACCGGCTCCGGGCGGAGCGCCTCCTGGCGCGGATCGGGGCCGATCACCTGAGCCCAACCGTTGAAGCCGCCTTTCGCGTGCGGATCGGGATTCCCCACGAGGAGATCCGGGCCGAGGCGGAGGCCGCGCATGCCGACCTGATCCTCCTCCCGGCTTTTCCCCCGTCGATCTGGAGGAAACTGGCCGGCCTCATTTACGGCGAGACCGTTCGAAACCTGGTCGTTGGGACGCCCTGCCGCCTTTTCGTCATCGATGTCCGGACGCGCCTGAATTGTTGGCGTCGCCGGGCAAATCAGGACTCATCCGGCCGATGGGCAGCGTGATCCCAGGGGAAACTGGCCGTTCGGCCTGGGCGCCGATGGATTCACCGGTACGGGTGGAAATCCCCGGGCGTGCCGAGGCGGCGACGCCCACTCCGACGGCAACGCCGATGACCAGCCACACGACGGGGTCCGACTTACAGTCTTTCATTGCTCCAAACGCTCCGCTAGCAGTGTCTTTCATGACCGCCGGTACGTTTCCACCCGAGGTGCTCGTCATCGACGACGAAGTGCAGATTCGGCGGCTGCTGCGCGTGACGCTCGAGGGCGCGGGCTTTCGCGTACGCGAGGCTGCGGGCGGCGAGACGGGCTTGGCCGAGGCAGCCACGAAGAGGCCGGACGTCATCATCCTGGATCTGGGCCTGCCCGACCTGCCCGGACTTCACGTGCTCAGGCGGCTGCGCGAGTGGAGCCGGTTGCCGGTGCTTATCCTGTCAGTGCGGGGCCAGGAGACGGACAAGATCGAAGCGCTCGACGCCGGCGCCGATGATTATCTCAGCAAGCCATTCGGCGGCGGCGAATTGCTGGCCCGACTCCGGGCCATGCTACGGCGCGTGCAGAGTCCCGAGGAGGAAAGCAGCGTCCGGTTTGGCAACGTGGAGGTGGACTTCGCCCGCCGGCTGGTGCTCAAGGCCGGGGTCCCCGTGAAGCTCACTCCCCGGGAATACGCGTTGCTGCGGATGCTGGTGCTGCACCAAGGCAAAGTCATCACCCACCGTCAGATCCTGCGCGAGCTGTGGGGACCGAAGGCGGAGGAGCAGACGCAGTACCTGCGCGTGTACATGACGCACCTGCGGCAGAAGCTGGAAGACGAACCGAATCGACCGCGGCATTTTCGCACCGAGTCGGGCGTCGGTTACCGTTTCAGCATGGAGTAGGGCATGGCGGCGCGCCCGAAGATCGGGGCCCGAGGCCCCCAAGTGAACAGACCCATCCGTCCGGGCCTTAATGAAGATTTTATGGGAAGTGCCCCTGGCTTAATTACCCGAGCCGGCGGAAACCGGCTAGAGTCGCGACGTGACCGCGCACCTGTTTTCGGCTCGCGACGATCTCCCGCGGCAACCCGGCGCCTTTGCGCAGAGGGTCCTGGCAGCGGTGGCGTTTGGCATTCTGCTGGTCGCCGCGGCAGTCGTCATCCACAACGGAACCAGCGTCGAGACGCATCCGGCCCATTTCCTGACCCGCGTGTCGCATTGAAACCCACGGAAACGAATGCCGGAACGGATGATCAACGCACCGGACAACGTATCCACCGGTCCGGTTGATCGATGCCCGCCGGCAAAAAATGCCATGGAATCCCGCGAATTGCGTGAGAATCATCCGGACCGGCTGGGCGAGGTGACGGCCCAGAGGCCCCGCGGCGACCCGGCACCCGGGGAACCGGATCGTCCGCGGGCACGCGCGGCTGCGGCGATCGATTCGCCGCTGGCGGAGGTTGCCTGTTGCCGCGCCCTGCCCGAAATCCAGGGCGTCGTGGAACCGTCGGCCGAGGCGCAGCTTCGCCCCGGCGAGGTTCTGGACGGCCGGTTCCTCATCCGGGAAGCCATCAGCCGCTCCGGCATGGCGACCATCTACCGGGCGGAGGACCGGTTCCAGGGCGGACGCGACGTTGCCGTCAAGGTGCCGCTGATGCGCATCGAAGGCGATCCGGTCTCGTTCGCGCGCTTTCGCCACGAAGAGGAAATCGGACTCAAACTCTCCCATCCCTTCCTTCTGCGCTTTTACCCCGTCACGGAGAAGAAGAGCCGGCCGTACATCGTGACGGAATTCCTGCGGGGCTGCACGCTCGCGCAGCTGCGGCCGGAAGGCCGTCCGCTCGCCGAAGCCGACGCGCTCAGGATCGTGGGGCTGGTCGGCGAGGCCGTGGGTGCGATGCACGCGCAGGGGTTCATTCACGGTGACCTCAAGCCGTCGAACATCATGATCTGCCGCGACCACACGCTCCGGGTGCTGGATTTCGGACTCGCCTCGCCGCCGATCCGGCGCCGGAGCCTGCTGGCGAAGCTCACCCCGATCTTCGGCTCCCCCGAGTACATGGCGCCGGAACAGGTGGAGAATGGACCGGTCGACGAGCGCACGGACGTATACGCCCTGGGCGCGATCCTCTATGAACTGCTGACCGGCGTGGTCCCGTTTCAACACGAGGACCCCTGGCAGTCGGCATTCCAGCGCACGACCGGGGATCCGATCGCGCCGCGGGTCTTGAACCCGGAGCTTTCGCCGCAGGCCGAGGATATTGTGCTCCACGCTCTGCAGCGCCATCCCGGCGACCGGTATCCGAGCATGGCGGCGTTCCAGGCGGACCTGGCCGCGCCGGCCCGGGTTCACGTGACCGGTCGGCGCCTACGGCTTCGGCCACCCCGGTGGAAACTGGGGTTTCAATCGACGCCAATCCTCGCCGGCCTCCTGCTCGGAGTCGGCGCCCTCCTGTTGCTCGTCGCTCTGTTCATGATCTTGCGCGCCCGCTTGGGCGCCGGGTGACCCGGTGGCGGCGCCATGGACCGATTGACGCTGTTTGGCCTCTTTGCGGTGACGGCCATGCTCGTGTGTTACGCTTTGGAGCGGCGTTCCCCTCGGTACGTACTCGGTTTCGCCGCGGCGTGTGCGCTGGGTTCGGCTTACGGGTTTCTGCAGGGCGCGTGGCCGTTCGGTCTGGTCGAAGCGGTATGGGCCGTCGTGGCAGCGCGCCGCTGGTGGAAGAGACGCGGGCCGTGAGGGCGGCGGTCCGGTGGGGCCAGCCGCACCCGGGAGACAGGCGGAATCAGGGATTCAGCGAGCGCGGGTTGGCGGGCGGCGGCGGCCAACCGGCGCGCGAGCCATGGTCGGACCGGCCGCTGCAGACGCCGAGGATGAGACCCGCCAGGAAGGCAAGCAATGCCACCAGAACATAAGCCGACAGCTGCAGGCGATCGGGTTCGTGATACCCAGGATGAGGATGGTCCATGGCAGCCTCGTTCCGAGGATGCTCCCGGGTCATTGGGTGCCGGAGATCCGATCCAGATCGAGATTCAGCAGCAGGACGTTGACGCCGGGCTCGCCGAGCACCCCGAGATCGCGG
>CAZKDK010000178.1:0-7736 GCA_964551145.1 uncultured Opitutaceae bacterium
CGGAAGGTGGGCCGGCGCTCCTTCAGGGTCGGCGACCTCACGTGCGAGGATTTCGTCATGGCCCGCCCGGTCGCGCCGCCAGCGCCGAAATCGCTGACGTAAGGCGCCGCCCCACACCGGTGGCCGCGCGGAAGAGCCGGGAAGAAAGGGCGGCGCGCCCAGCGGTCGCGCCCTACCTTCCCCAGCCGGGTCACTCCATGCGCTGGGTCTTGGTGGCGAAACCCTCGGAGGTCACGATCACCACGTCGCGCGGGTAGATCCGGAAGGGCGTGCCGACGGTCTTGTGGGCCGGGATGAAGCAATCCTGTTCACGCGGCCGGCTCCGGTTGGGACTGGTCACCGAGACGTGGACGGAAAGATCCTTGTCCCCCTCATTTTCCAGGGCCACCGACTGGGTGGTGCTGGTGTCGCGCCACGGCTTGATCCTGACCGGCAGGGCCGGCGCCCGGGCGGCGACCGAGGTGAGTTCAAAAACCCGGTCCGTCGCCGCCTGCAGCTGCTTCTGGGTGTCGGCCAGCTGTGCGGTCAGGGTGTCGTTCTTCTTCCTGGCCTCCTGCAGCTGGCTGCGGGTTTTCACCAGCTGCTGCCGGGTGTCGTCCGCCCAGCAGCCCTTGATCTCGAAGAACGACCAGATCACAAGCAGCAGGCAGAAGAAACCGGCGATGCCCATCAGCTCATTGTGTGTCCATTTCTCCTTCTTCGGTCCGGTGTCGTAGTGGAGCATGGCGGGCGGGGTTGAAATCGTGGTCCGGTGGAGGGTTACTGCGTTCAGCATGATGGCCGGCGCGGGGGGTGACAAGACTGCCAGGCCGCCGCGCGTCCGGGGCGGCCCTCCGGCCCCGGGCGACCGAGGCCAGCGACGGCCGCGGCGGCCGGCCCGCCCGGGCACGCCGGCATTCGCCAAGCCCAAGCTCTCCATTGCGTTACTGCACGAACCTCCCGCGAGCCATCCGCGCGGGAGCGTCATTTGCGTTTCGAAGCCGGCCGCGCACCTTTCCGGCATGGTCGCTTTTCATGATATGTTTACGATCAAGAACGCCGCGCCGGCCGGCCCGGCCGAACCTCCGGGCCGCGCCGTTTCGCCCGACGCCCCGCTCCTCGACGCCTATTCCGAGGCGGTCGCGGGCGCCGTGGCGAAGGCCCATGCCGCGGTGGTCCATGTCGAGGTGCGCGCCCGCGACCCGCGCGCGCCGGAGGCCGTCGCGGGCGGAAGCGGCTCGGGTTTCTTCATCTCCCCCGACGGCTACATCCTGACGAACAGCCATGTGGTGCACGGCGCCGACGAACTCCGCGTGTTCCTCGCCGACGGCCGCCGGCTCGCGGCCGAGGTGGTCGGCGACGATCCGGAGACGGATCTCGCGATCCTCCGCGCCGGGGGCGGCGATTTCACCCACCTGACCTTCGGCAATTCGGATCAGGTGCGCCCGGGCCAGATCGCCATCGCCCTGGGCAGCCCGATGGGGTTCCAGCAGACGGTGACGGCCGGGATCGTCAGCGGCCTCGGCCGCTCGCTGCGTAGCGCCACGGGGCGGCTGATCGACGACATCATCCAGACCGACGCCGCGCTCAATCCCGGAAACTCCGGGGGACCGCTCATCGACACGCGCGGCGAGGTCATCGGCGTCAACACCGCGATCATCCGCCCGGCCCAGGGCCTCTGCCTGGCGATCGCCAGCAACCTCGCGCGCTGGGTCGCCGGCTGGCTGATCAAGGAGCGCCGCATCCGGCGCAGCTTCATCGGCGTGTCGGGTCAGAACGTGCCTTTGCTGCGCACCCTCGTGCGCCACTATCACCTGCCGGCCGAGACCGGCGTGATGGTGGTGTCCATGGAACCGGGCAGCCCCGCCGCCGGCGCCGGCCTGCAGGAAGGCGACATCATCGTCGCCTTTGCCGGCCAGCCGGTCCCCGCCGTCGACGCCCTGCACAAGCAGCTGACCGCCGAACATATCGGCCACAGCCGGCCGCTGACGATCCTGCGCCACACCGAACGGCTGGCGCTCCCGATCACGCCCGGGGAACTGCCGGAGCACCCCGGCTGATTCCGGACACCTCCAGCCGCGGCGAGCGCAGGCGCGCCGTGACCTCCGGATCCGGCGGGCATCAAGCCCGCCCCACCGGCCGGACCAAACGCGCCGGCGCTACTGCAGGCGGAACGGCAGGCGCTGCAGGCGCGATATCATCGCGGTGAGGATCTCGCGCGTGTGCTGGTCCTTGGCGTCATCCCCCGTCTTGATGGTCGTCGTCGCAAGGAAATTGTCGATCACCGCGCAATAGTCGCGGTTGACCATGATGCCGAGCAGCTCGCCGGTCTTGCTGAACACCAGGTCACCCGACGACGGCGAGAACTCGCCCATCAGGCGCTTGAAGAAATGATTGTCCATGTGCACGTACTGCGGCGTCTGCGGGTCGAGCTTGAACGCCACCTCGCCGTAGCCCGCGCCGCCGTTGCTGACCAGCATGGCCTCGGAGAATTTGAACGGGTCCAGCGCCGTCTGGTAGATCTTGACGCCGAGGCGGGCCGCGAGGTCGGCATCGACCGGGATCACGATGATCCGCGGGTCCAGGGAGAGGAACCGGACCTCCGTGATCGGAGCGGTGACGGGCGGGCGGCCGAACTGGCCGGAAACCCGCGCCCAATCGACGGGCACGTCGTTGATGGCGATGGCGAACGGCGTTTCGTTCGCGTGGACGAGGGCATAGATGGCCTTGCCATCGGTCACGAGCACGGTGCGCGTCTCGCGTTCGCGCGTGATCGTGCCGAACAGGCCCCGCCGCGACGCGGTCAGCGTCGTGAAGACCCGGTTGGCGAGAAAGTCGTTGAAAAGCACGTTGGCGTTGATCGGACGGTTGTCCCGGATCTCCTTCGCGATCTGCCCGGACTGCTCGGCGAGCTGGCCGACGCCGACTGCGAGGGCGCCGGTTTGGGCGAGCGCCTTCTGGCGCTCCTGGCGTTCGACTTCAACCTGTTGTTTCGCCTCGGTGAGATTGTCGCGCAAGAGCGTGCGCTCCTGTTCGCCGGCCCGCACGGTGACGGTGAGGTCCTGGATGTGCTGCTGGGCCTCGGTCTGCTGTTTGGTCAGCGCGGCGATCTGGCCCTGCTGGCGCGCGGCCTCGGCCTCCTTCGCCTCCAGGTCCCGCCGGAGCTGGGCCAGGCGCTCCTTGCTCATGGCGGCGTCCTGCGCGACGGCGGCCAGGCGCTGGTTGGCCTCGCGGATGCCCTGCTGCGTCTCGGCGAGGGACGACTCGAGCTGCCCCTTGTTGGCCTGGAGCTGCTGGATGTTCTGGTTGCGGGCCTGCAGCTCGGCCTCGGTGGCCTGCAGGGCGGCCGCGGCCTGCAGGCGGGACTTCTGCTCGTCGGCGAGCGACAGGCGCATGACTTCGACCAGGTCCTGGTCGCGCGACATGTTGGCGCCGACCGCCGGCACGGGCGCCTGGCGCGGATGATTGGGCTCCGCCCGCTCCCACCGCGTCAGGGCGATGAGGTTGAGGAAGAGGAAATCAATGATGATGAGGAGGAGCGTCTTGTTCATGACGCAACCAGGGACGGCTGGGCGCCGGCCGCAGCCGGAGCCTGGGCGGCCAGAATGAGGCGACGCTTGCAGCCGCGGACGTGGCGGATCTTGACAAAGGCCACGCACACGATGCCGAGCAGGTTCGACGAATAGGCGGCGAGGAGGTTGGGCTCGATCACCCCGAGGACCTGGAGGACGAGGGCGGTGGCCGTGCC
This sequence comes from uncultured Opitutaceae bacterium, assembly GCA_964551145.1. Classification (GTDB taxonomy): domain Bacteria; phylum Verrucomicrobiota; class Verrucomicrobiia; order Opitutales; family Opitutaceae; genus Fen-1467. The sequence continues at coordinate 3,728 of CAZKDK010000178.1, forward strand.
CATCATGCCGATGTACAGGCCGCTATCGAACAGGTTCTCCTCGTTTTCCATGAGCCTCAGCTTGAGCAGGGGCGGCATGTTCTGGCGGGTGATCTCCCCGATCTTCATCAGGCAGACCAGGTAGATGGCCACCTGCAGGAGGGCGAAGACGCCGATCGAGACAATCGTTGACGTATCCATAGTGGTATTGGGACGGGAGTTGGCGGAAGCGGGGGGCGGCGTGGCGATGTTGGCGAGCAGGGGGATGACCACCCGGACGCGGTATTCCGACGGCGGCGCGGCGCGCAGGAGGAACGGTTCGGTGGTGATGATGATGACGAAGGCGATGAGGAGCGCCATGACGCCGCTTTGCACGCGCGGCAGCACGCGGCTCTCGGCCAGGTTCTGGGCGGCGCGACGCAGCGGGCTCAGCAGCCACCGGTCCAGCCCGCGCAGGATGAGGAAGGCGCCGAGGAAATATCCGAGGTACTTGGCGAGCAGGGTGAGCCGCGGATGCAGCAGCGCGAATGCGCCCGCGATATCGAGCGGCGCCGCCAGCCCGTGGTTGATCGGGACCTGGCGCATCAGCAGCTGCTGCACGGCGCCCTGACCGAGGGCGAGGGCGAAGCGCAGGTCATTCGCCCCGGTCTTGCCGAACTGCAGCAGGTAGCCGGCCACGCTGTCGGCCGAGCGCGTGAACAACGCCGCGGAATACAGCAGCGGCAATTGGTCGGGCGCGACCTGCGCGAGGTGGGCGTACTCCCCGACCGTCTTGGTGTCGTTCGTGATGCGGAGCAGCTCGCCGAGCTGGATCCAGTTGAGCCGCCGGCCCAGCGCCAGCACGTCGAGGTAGAAAAACTCCAGGTCGCCGAGCTCCCGGGTGCGCACCGCCTCGTCCGCGAGACGTTTCACGGCACGCTGCAACGGGGGCGAAAGATGGTCCCCCTGATAGAGGAGCGCGGTGAGGAGGATGACCGCGTCAAGCGGCTGCCCGCCCGGTGCCATGGCCGGCACGAAGTGGAGCGTGCCCGGCACGGCCCGCGTCTGCAGGACGGTCTGGACCCCGGGCGAACGCGAGTTGGCGAGATACCGCCGCAACGAATCGCGGGCATGCTCGGCAATGAAGAAATTGAGCACCGGTGTGCTCTCGGTATGGCCCGTGTTCTCCTTCAGGTTGAACAGGGGATCGAGAAACGGATCCCAGCCGCCCCACGCGACATATTCCTGCTGGCGCCCGGCAAAGTTCGTCAGCGCCGTGGCCAGCCGGCCGGCCCCCGGATCGCCGACGCGCTGCGCGGCGGCCAGCACGAGGGCCGCCGGGCCGGGCTTCTCCGACTCGACCAACTGACGCCCGAAATCCGCCAGCGAAGGCGTCCCGCGGCCCGCCGCATGGAGCAGGGCGGGGTTCACCGATTTCAGGTTGACCGGCAGCGTCCAAGCGCCCGCCAGCACGACCATTCCACCGATGATCAGGGCCAATGCTGTGGCCACCGGCTTGCCGGCGCGCCCGGAATCAGGGGGGCTCAACACATAGAATGGCATGGCCAGATCGGGAGAACCTGACAATTTAATTGCCGACGCGGAATGCAAAAAGCACGCTTGTCGCTTCCATCGACCCATGTTGCTGCAAATTGTTCATTACAACGCGCCGGTCCTGCGTAAAAAAGGGAGCAAGATTGCGGTCTTCGACGCCAGCCTCGCCCGGCTGGCGGACGACATGGTTGAGACGATGCATGCGTTCGCCGGGATCGGGCTGGCGGCGCAGCAGATCGGCCGCGCGATCCAGCTTTGCGTCGTCGACCTGCGGCAGGCGCAGGTCGAATTCACCTGGCTGCTCGACGGCACGAAGCCGCCGAAGGAGCTTTTCATGCCGTTCGCCCTGGTGAACCCGACCTTCACGGTCCAGCCCGGCCCCCTCGTCGTGGCGGAGGAAGGATGCCTCTCCTTCCCGGAGATTCACGGCGATGTCGGGCGCCCCGACCGGATCACCGCGCAGTTCCAGGATGTGCAGGGCCACGCGCACACGCTCGCCTGCTCCGGATGGCTCGCGCGCTGCGTCCAGCACGAGGTCGACCATCTCAACGGCGTGCTGTACATCGACCGCATGGACGAGACCACGCTCGACCGGATCGGCCCGGCCCTGCGCGCGCTCAAGAAACAAACCCGGGAGGCCGGCAAGATGTCCGGGTGACCCCGGGGTCCTACCGAACGGCCGGCTTGATCATGGCGCGATCCATTTCCACCCGAACCGGGGACAGCGGCAGCACCGGACTGCTTTACGGCCAGCGCGTGCCCAAGGATCACCCGCAGATCGAGGCGGTCGGCTGCCTCGACGAGTTCAGCGCCGCCCTGGGCCAGGCCCGGGCCGCCTGCCCGGACGGCGGTCTCCGGACCGAACTGGAGCACATCCAGCGCGATCTCGTCGCGCTCATGGGCGAGATCGCCTGCGCCGAGGCCGATGCCGCGCGCTTCGCGGCGTCCAAGTTCACCAAGCTCGCCGATCCGGACCTCGCGCGTGTCGACGCATCCGTGGCCGCGATCGAGGCGCGGCAGGCGCCGCCGGCCGGGTGGGCCCTCCCCGGCGCGAACCCGTTTGCGGCCGCGCTGGACTCGGCTCGCGCCACCGCGCGCCGCGCGGAGCGCCGTCTCGTGGCCCTGCCGCGCCACGGCAAGAACGTGCGTCCGCTGTTGCTGCAGTACCTGAACCGCGTGTCCGATCTGCTCTGGCTCATGGCCCGTGACACGGAGGGCGGTCCAGGATCCGCCTCGTAGGGCGCCCGGCTCTGGATGCCGGCCCTGCGGGATTCCCGCGTCGCCGATCACAGGAGACCCGGCGGCCTCACGGCGGCCGGGTCGGTCCCGGCGGGAACGCCGCCTTTCAGCGCGAGCCAGGCCAGCGCGGCCAGCGCGCCACAGACCGCGACAAACCAGTCGCCGTGCTCGGTGTAGAAGCTCTCGCGGCCGATCCAGCGCGCATCGCGCCGGATCGAAAGCGTCCGGGCGCCGCGATAGTAGATGCTGCCCTCCCCGTTGGTGAGGACGCCGCGGGTCACGCCAAACTCGTCGATCCAGCCGCTCCATCCGCCGTTGCTGCACCGGAGCACCGGCCGGCGGGTTTCGACGGCGCGCAGCACGGAATGCGCCGCGTGCTGCGGCGCCGCTCCGCCCTCGCCGTACCAGGCGTTGTTGGTCGCCACGAACAGGCATTCGGCGCCCGCGCGCACATCGTCCCGGGCGAGCCCCGGAAAACCGTCCTCGAAGCAGATCAGCGGGCCGACGGCGAGCGGGCCCTGCGGCAGCGGGACCAGCAGGGGGGCGGCGAAGCGGCCCCGGCCGAAGTCGTCCGGCCCGATCGCCACGGTCTTGCTGAGCAGCCAGCCAAGGAGCGGCCGCAGCGGCACGTATTCCCCGAACGGCACCAGGTGGCGCTTGGCGTAGTAGGCCGGCTGCACGCCGCCGTCGGGCGTGACCACGAGCATCGCGTTATACCAGGCCTCGCCGCGCTGGTCCGGCCGCTCGATCGCGATGGAGCCGAGGAGCAGCGGCACGCGGGCGCGGGCGTCGAGCGACTGGATCCAGGCGCGCGTGCGTTCGTCGCCGCGCACGGCCCACGGGGTGGTGGCCTCGGGCCACACGATGAGATCGGGTCCGGTGGCCGCGGCCAGCAGGGTGAGCCGCTCGAGTGTCCGGAGGATTTCCGGACCGCGGGCGGGATCCCATTTGACCGCCTGCGGGATGTAGGGCTGCACGAAGGCCACGTCGGCCAGCCTGCGGCTGAAGCGGGCGGTGTTGAACGCCTCCTGAATCTGCAGGCTCACGCCGACCATGAGCAGGAACAGGGCCAGCAGGAACTCCGGGCGCCGCAGGCGCCATCCGGTCTGGCGATCGTGAAAGAGGCTGTGCGCGACCGCCGCGAACCCGAGGTTCACCGCGATCAGCACGAAGGACACGCCATAGGCGCCGGTGTACGCGGCGATCTGCAGCAGGCTCGTGCGCTGCCACTGGCTCGCCGCCAGCGGCAGCCACGGGA
>CAZKDK010000179.1:0-7698 GCA_964551145.1 uncultured Opitutaceae bacterium
ATCACCTCGGCCGATCACGACGCCATGGGGTAGGGCGGGACCGTGAAGGCTGCGCACTTCGCGCCGCCGGGCCCGCCGCGAATAGCCAAGGGCGCACGAACGAAGGCGGCGCGCCCAGCGGTCGCGCCCTACCTCTGAAACGCCAGATCGGGCGCCTCCTCCCCGGCGTCGGATGTTCCGGCCGGGCGCTGGAACCCCGGACCGTCGCGTCGAGCGTTCAGCCGGGTCGTCGGGATCCCTCGATGCGTCGCAGCCAGTCCGCACCCAGTTCGGCGAGGGTCCCCTGTTGGAGCAATTCCTCGAACAGGGGAAAGACGAACCGCTCCTCGAACCGGAAATGATTGCGCGACATCAGCAGCGCCGTCTCCAGCCGGCGCCGGGCCTCGCCGAGCGTCGTGGCCGCCTGCACCTCGCGCAGGCCGGCATCGATCTCCTGGTGCTCCTGATTGAGTCGTTCCAGGCGGCCCTTGTCCTGCAGCATGTGATCGAGGGCCGGGTAAGCCAGCTCCGTCTCGGTCGCGCCGTGGTCCATCAGCAGCTCCTCGACCAGGCTGGCCATGCGCCTGACCTCGGAGACCGTTCGCATGCGGGGCAGCAGGCGGTCGATCTGATCGAACACCCGGAGAAAAATCCGGTGCTCGGCCACCAAGGTCTCGGTAATCTTCATGCGGACAGGGGCAGGGGCGGAGCTTGACAGGGGCCTGGCTCCCGCCTCCTCGCCTGCAACGTACCACATTCCGCCGATTCCGCCAAAAAGGCGGACACTCATTTTTTGGCAGGGTAGCCTGTACCTTGGGCGGGGCCGGCGGGCCCGCCCACCTGGTCTCCATGGCTCGAATACCGGATCCGTCGCGGCGGGCGGCCCCGGGGGTCAGCCGGCCCCGTCCGCCGCCAGCTGCCGGAGGTAGTCGTAGGTGTAGAGGCCGGTCCGGTGGCCGTCGCTGAAATCGAAGCGCAGGGCGTAGTTGCCGATGGGCTCCCAGCCGGTGACCGTCACGCCGGTGAAATCGCGCGGGCCGTGGCCGCCCTGCTGCTGGCCGAAAATGTCGCGCTCGCCCTGGGTCTCGGCGCTGGGCGACGCGGCGCGGAGGCGGTCCGCCGGGAAATAGGTCTCGCGGCCGTCGCTCCAACGGATCGCCACCTCGGCGCCGACGATCTGGACGTTGACCGGGGTCAGCATGGGGCACGGTTACCCGGCCGGGCCCGTGCCGTCAACCCGGCGTGCGGGGAGGTGGCCGTGAGCCGGGCAACATGTCAACTAATAGTTGACATTGTTCGTTTCGGTCGAAGTGGTCTCCGCGCGCGAACAAAAATCTGGGGCCGCAAGGCAACGAATCGCTGGGGCGACGACGCTGCCCCAGCTAACCACTGTCCGGCGCGCGGGCTCCGGCGATCAGGTCAATGGGTCGGACTGAGCACGAGGCCGTGCCGTTCGTGCGACACGGGTTTCCAGCTCCGTGGCTTTCATTGTAGACGGACCGGGAGGTCCGGGCCACTGGATTACGGTCCGCCGGGTCCCGCGCCGCTCTCGATGCGCAGCTCGACATCCATCGCGCTCAGTTTGCGATAGATCGCCCCCCGGTGCCGGAGGGGCCACCATTCGTAGAGGTAAATCTGCAGCGGCCGCCACATGGCCACCCAGCCGCCGATCGTCAGGCTCTCGCGGGCGAGATCATGCCACGTGCCGGTGCCGGTGCGGCCGATGAACTGGCCGATCACGAAACAGCCGACCAGGAAGCTCAGACCCACGATCAGGGAGGTCCGGCCCTGGCGCATGAGCTGTTTGAATTCGCGCCAGTTGAGCTCGGCCCGGTAGGCGAAGTAGTTGTGCACGGCCTGCTCGATGGCGGCGGCGTCACCGCCATCGGCCGGCGTCTTGGGGAGATAGATCACAAGCTTGAGCCGCTGTTTCCGGGGAAATTCGAGGGCCCAGCTGATGATGAATTCCTCGGCATCGGCGTCGAAGTCGCGCTCATGAAACGGCGAAGGGTCCATCGAGTTGAACAGCTGCGAGAGCTCGCGCAGCCGGACCTCGATCAGCCCGGGCGTCGCGGGACCGCCGGAAAAACGCGGGCCTGGATTCGCCATGCGGGCGATTCTCGCAGGGCCCCGGGCCGAGGCAACGGTCTTTCGCCGCGCCCCCTCAGTCCCGGTCGCCCCGGGTCCCCGCCCGCGCCGCAAGGAGCACCATGAGCAGCGCGGCGATTCCCGGCTCCAGCGCGCCGCCGCCCGATCCGGAAGCCCGGCCGGTTCCCGGATCCGACGGAGGAACCGTCGTCGTCGGGCCGGTCGTCGTTGGCGGCGGAGCCGCGTCGGCCAGCGCGAGCGTCGTGACTGTGCCGCCGGGCGTGATCCGCCGGATGGCGGCGTTGCCGGTGTCGGCTACGAAGACCTGCCCGGTGCCGTCCGCCGCGAGGGCGCGCGGCTGGTTGAAGAGTGCGTTCACGCCGCCGCCGTCGCCCAGACCGGCGATGCCGGCCACCCCGGCGAGCGTGGAGACCGCTCCGGCCCGGGAGATCCGGCGGATGGTGCCGTTGCCGGTGTCCGCCACATAGACCGTACCGGCCGCGTCCGCCGCCACGCCGGCCGGCTGGTTGAAGAGGGCATTGGCGCCGGTCAGGTCCACGGCGCCGCTGATGCCCGCCGAGCCCGCGAGGGTGGTGACGGTGCCGTCCGGTGCGATCCGGCGGATCGTGTGGTTGTAGGTGTCGGCCACGTAGAGAACGCCCGCGCCATCGACCGCCAGGCCGCTCGGCTGGTTGAACCGGGCCGCGCCGCCCGCGCCGTCGGCTTCGCCGCGTTGGGCCGGCGCGCCGGCCAGGGTGGTGACCACGCCGCCCGGCGTGATGCGGCGGATGGTGGCGTTGAAGGTATCCGCGACGAAGATCGTGCCGGCCGCGTCGACCGCCAGGCCGGTCGGGGAGGAGAACGACGCGCTGGCGCCGGTGCCATCGGCGCTGCCGCGGACCAGGGGCGAGCCGGCGAGCGTGGTGACCGCGCCCGCCGCGGTGATCCGGCGGATGGTGGCATTGCCGGTGTCGGCGACGTAGATGGCGCCGCTGCCATCGACGGCGATGCCGCCGGGCTGGTTGAAACGCGCGGCGGACCCCGCGCCGTCGGCGCTGCCGGCGGCGCCGGGAGAGCCGGCGAGGACCGTCGTGGCTCCGGCCGGCGTGACGCGCCGGATCGTGTTGCTGGAGGCATCCGCGACGTAGAGGAGGCCGGCGCCGTCGAGGGCGATGCCGGCGGGGTATTGGAGGGAAACCGCCCCGGCGCCACCCACGACCGTGAGCATCACGGCGTCCGTCGTGATCGATCCCGCGGCGGTGGTGGTCACACAGCGAAACTCGTCGCCCGACATCGCCGCGCTGACCGCGGCGACCGTGAGCGTGTCCGAGTTCGTGCCGCGGTAGCTGCCGCCTTCATGGAGATTCTCCCAGACCGTGCCGCCCGCCGGCCGCCGCTGCCACTGGCAGGTGGTGCCGCCGACCACGAGGACGGAGAAGACCGCGTCCTGCCCGGGCGCGGCCAGGCGCGGCTGCGGCTGGGTCGCGATGTCGCCGGCGGCCGCCAGGCCGAACTGCCGCTTGATCCAGCCGATCTTGTAGTCGTTGTAGGCCTGCGGCAGCCCGTGCCCCGCCTCCGGGTAGACGAGCCACTCCCGCAGCCCGCCGAGGTTGTTGAAGGCGGCGAAGCCGATGCGCGCCGGGCAGGTCGTGTCGCGCAGGCCCACGCCCATCAGCGCGGGAACGCGGATCCACGGGGCGAGGTTCTTGACGTCAAAATAGCTGAGCGTCCGGTAGACGTCGTCTCGCGTGGTGCCGGGATGCTGCTGCTGCCAGTACCAGAAGCCGCTGGCGGTGCCGGGGCACAGGCGGAACCAGGTGCGGTAGTCCGAGAATCCCGGGATGTTCGGGACGCACAGTGCGACACGCGGGTCGAGCGCCGCCGTGGCGAAGGCCAGGGCCCCGCCCTGGCTGCCGCCCTCGACGGCGATGCGGCCGGCGTCGACTTCCGGACGCGACACGAGGAAATCCACGGCCCGGACGCAGTCCATGTAGGCGCCGCGGTAGATGTAGGTGTCCGGGCTCTCGAGGCCGGTCGTCAGGTAGGTGGCGAAGCCGGGGTTGACGTCGTCCTGGCTGTTGCCGTGACCGCGGATGTTGAGGGCGAACGTCACGAATTCGTCGCCCGAATACATGTCGGTCGGCGAGAACCCGTACGAGAACCCCTGGAGATGGAGGATGGCGGGATGGGGGCCCGGGTGGTTGGGAATGCCCAGCCAGCCGCGGATGCGCACGTTGCCGAGCGAGCGCATCTCCACCAGGTAGACGGTCTTGTTGGCGAACGGCTGGACGGTGGACAGCGTGACCGCGAACTGCGGGTTGACCGCGCGCAGCTCGGCGCGCGTGCGGTCCCAGAACTCCTGGAAGTCGGCCGGGCGGTCCGGCGGGGAGACCAGCTCCTCGGGGGACACCGCGAACGGGAGGGTCAGGCTCGCCTGGTCTGCCGCCTGGGTGATGGCGACGGCCGCCATGTAGAAACCGGCCGGCCAGCCGGCGCCCGCCAGCGCGAGCCGGCCGGTGGCGCGCGGCGCGAGGACGAGCGAGTCGCTGCGGCTGGCCAGGGTCGTGCCGTCGTCCGTCGTGACCGCCTGGGTGATCGCGAGGTTCATCGTCTCGTCGAGTTCGTTGGCGAGGGCGATGCCGGCCCGCTGGCTGCCGCCGACCAGCACGCGGTCCGGCCGGTCGAAATCCGGCAGCACGGCCACGCGCGAGAGCGGGCCGCCCACGGTGAGCGACGGCGTGCCCGAGGCGAGCCCGCCGCCGCCGCCGCCGTCGTAGACGCGGATGGCGATGACATTGGCGGCGTCCCACCGCACGAGAGCGGCCGGGACGACATAGACGCGATCCTCGTTGTAGGCGGTGGCGTAGTCAGGCGGGAGGCGGCCCATCGTGCCGACCAGCGTGCCGTTGAAATAGGTTTCGTCGCAGTCGTCGATCCGGCCGAGCCGGAGAAGGACGCGGCCGTAGCGGTCGGCGTCGCCGCGCAGGCTCGACGGCATGGTCACGGTCTGCCGGTACCAGGCGAAGCCATCGTAGTTCGGGTAGCCCTGGTTCTCCCACGGGGCACCGGAATAGATCCACGGACAGCCGGTGTCGTTCAATGCGGGATCCCGGCGGTTAAGGTCGTCGCCGATGGCGAAGCGCCAGTAGACCGACAGCAGGTTGGCGGACTCCCCCCGTGCCGCCGGCGCGGCGCCGGCCAGGAGCAGCGCGGCCACGCAGGCGACGGCGAGCCGCCGGTGCGGCGATTGGTGGGGCGAAGGTGGACGGGAAGATTGGCAACAGGACGGCATGATCGGGGCACCGTCCGGCGGCCGGTGCCGAAGGGGTGGGCGAGGGGCCCGGCCGGTGTCGCCCGGCAGAACACCGCCGGCGCGGAAAATCCTTCAGCACTCCCGGCCGCGGGAGGCGCGAATGCCGCACCGGCGCAGAAGTGTTGCCATGCGATCCCGCGCTCATTCAATTGCGCCGAGTCCCGGCGCGCGCTGCCGGGCCGGTCCCTGACGCCGGTTTCCACCCCATGACTCCAACTCCCGCCACCAGCCACTATCGCTGGCGCATCCTCGCGCTCCTGTTTGCCGCCACCACGATCAATTACATGGACCGGAGCGTGCTCGGCGTGCTCGGCCCGACGCTTCAATACAAGGTTTTCCACTGGTCGGATCAGGATTACGCGACGGTCAACATCGCCTTCAAGGCGGCCTATGCCGTGGGCATGTTGGGCATGGGATATGTCGTCGACCGGTTGGGCACGCGCATCGGCTACACCCTGTCGATCGGCCTCTGGAGTGTCTTCGGCATGCTGCACGCCGCGGTGCGTCCGGCGTTCAGCCTGATCGGATTCAGCGTGGCGCGCATCGGCCTGGGCTTGGGCGAATCCGGCAACTTTCCCGCGGCCAACAAAACCGTGGCCGAGTGGTTCCCCAGGAAGGAGCGGGCGTTCGCATTCGGCATCTTCAACGCCGGCTCCAATGTCGGCGCGGTCCTGGCGCCGATGATCATTCCCCTGATCGTCTGGCCCGACGGCACCAACTGGCAGTTCGCGTTCCTGACGACCGGGTTCTTCAGCGCCGTATGGGTAGTGATGTGGCTCGTCGTGTACCGTCGCCCCGAGGTTCATCCCCGCCTTTCGGCGGCCGAGCGCGATTACATCAACAGCGACTCGGCGGCCGAGACGATCGAGATGCTGCCCTATCGGCGCGTGCTGCCGCTCCGGGAGACCTGGGCGTTTGCCGTGCTCAAGATCACCGACGCCGCGTGGTGGTTCTATCTGTTCTGGGCCGGTAAGTTCCTCTACGACCAGTTCGGCCTCAGCATCACCAACCTGGCCCTGCCGCTGGTCGTGATCTATGTGATGGCCGATGTCGGCAGCGTCACCGGCGGCTGGTTGTCGTCGTTTTTCATCCGCCGGGGCTGGACCGTCAACCGAGCGCGCAAGGTCACCATGCTGGTCTTTGCCTGCTGCATCCTGCCGGTCATGTTCACGACGCAGATGGGCACGCGGTTCAACGTGGACGAGGCGTTCTTCGCCAAGCTGCAAACCACGACGTTCACGGCCGAGCATGACACCGTCGTCGACGGCCGGCGTCACCGCGAGCGGGTCGAGGAGACCGTGCCGGCCGAAACCCGCGGGGCTCTGCAGGCCCTCGCGGGCCGGAGCTATGCCTCCGCCAAAGAGTTCCTGAAGGCGGTCGGCGAAGTCATAACACCCGCTGAGGCCGGCCGGATCGAGGCCGCCCTGTTCAAGAGCGCCCGGTCCGACAACTACTACTGGCTGGCCGTGCTCCTCATCGCCATCGCGGCGGGCAGCCACCAGGCGTGGTCGTGCAACGTGTTCACCGTCGTTTCGGACGTCTTCCCGAAAAAGGCGACGGCTTCGATCACCGGCATTGGCGGCATGGTGGGCGCCGTCGCCGGAATGGTGGCGGACCGGACCATGGGCGACCTGCTCACGAGCAGCGGGCCGTCAGGCTACTTTTTCGCCTTCCTCGCCGCCGGCCTCGTCTATCCGCTCACCCTCGGGGTGGCCCACCTGCTCATGCCCCGGATGACGCCGCTCGACGAAAATCTCCGGCACGTGACGACGTGAGAGGCCGGCGCAGTGAAAGTGGCTGTCGGTGGAAGGCGAGATCCGCGCCTTTTAGATCATCTAGGGCGGGGTCGCCTGACCCCGCCTCTCCGGCCGCATCGGGAGATGCCGCCCTACAACGCCCGGACCCGGCCGGCGCGCGCCGCCAGCCCCGGAATTCGGGTTGAAGGCCGGCCTGGCCGGTGCCAAAAGGACTTGGATTGCGTCTCGTCCAACCCCGTGCGGCCCACCCCAAGGGGTCGCCCCCAGAAAGAAGGTCATCATGAGTTCACCAACCTGCGGACTGCGCGTCGCGAGCGCGGTCTTCGGCGTGATCTGCGTCGCCCAACTGCTGCGAATCCTCATGCACGTGAGCATCGTCATCGGAGGACACTGGATAGGCCGGAAGATCAGCGCCGTGGCGGTCGTGATCACCGGCGTGCTCTGCATCTGGCTGTGGCTGCGCTGCCGCTGCTGTCACCCGCAGCCCATGCGCAACCTTACCCGTCGCGCACGATCACGATGATCGTGCCTTACCCGGCGGGCGGCCAAGCGGACAACATT
>CAZKDK010000180.1:0-7694 GCA_964551145.1 uncultured Opitutaceae bacterium
GCGCTGCGCGGCATGCTGTCGAATTTGGCCGTCGCCGGGTCCTGCACCAGCGCCAGGCCCGCCATCTCCTTGATGGCGCGCAGCCCCAGCGTGCCGTCGGAGCCCATCCCGGAGAGGATCACCCCGATGCTGTGCTGCTGCTGGTCCTGCGCCAGGGAGCGGAGGAACAGATCGATGGGCAGGCGCAGCCCGCGGGGCGCCGCCGGATCGAACAAATGCAGGACCCCGTGCAGGATGGTCATGTCCCGGTTCGGGGGAATCACATAGACGCAGTCCGGCCGGACCTGGGTGCGGTCCTTGACCTGGGATACCCTCATCCGGGTGGTGCGCTGGAGCAGCTCGGCCATGAGGCCCTTGTGTGTCGGATCCAGGTGCTGGATGATGACATAGGCCATTCCGCTGCCCGCCGGCACGTGGCGCAGGAACTGTTCGAGGGCCTCGAGCCCCCCCGCGGAGGCTCCGATTCCGACGATCGGAAACGAAGCGCTGGCCGGCGGCGGCGGTGTTTTTGGGGAAATCGGCCGGGCGGACCTCGTCGGCCGCTGTTTCGGTAAGGGCTTCCTTTTCATGGTGGTGGGTCCCGCCGCCGGTGGTTCCGGCACCATGGGATATGTCGCGCGACGCCGCAGGTGGCGAGGATTTGTTGCGCGGCGATGACCGCCCCCCGCCGTTCGAGGCTGCGGGCAGGGTAGGGCAAGACCCCATAGCGCCCCCGGCGATTGCCGGGCAGGATCGGCCTCCGCCAGGAAGAGCCGGCTCCCGGCACCTCCGATCGTCCCTGCAACCGGCAGTCCACCTCCTCGTGCAAGAGCCTCACCCCCCGCTTTCATCCGCCCGTCCGTGACGAACGACTCCCAGACCCTGGCCAGACCGTGCGGCGGGCGAACCGCCGCGTCGGCCGGCACCGGTGATCCGGCCAGCCCGGCGCCCGCCGGCCGCATTCTCCTGGTCGACGACGATTCCGCGATCCGCGGGATCCTGACCGCGTTGCTGGAAGACGCCGGTTACCGGGTGCGCTCGGCGGCCGATGGCGAGGCCGGCTGGGACGCGCTTCGCGCCGGCCGCTTCGACCTGCTGATCACCGATCATGAAATGCCCGGACTGACCGGGCTGGAACTGCTGCGGCGCGTGCGGGCCGACCCTCTCCGTCTGCCGGCGATCATGATCTCGGGATTCATGCCGTGGGACGAAGACGATCTGGAATGGCTGCTTCAACCCGGCGCGGCGATCGCGAAGCCGTTTTCGTTTGGCGCGCTGCTGGCGAAGGTGAGGGAACTGATGGACGGGAGTCCGGCCGGTTCGCCAGCCGCATCCCGCGAGGGCTGGCCGCTCGCCCTGGGGGAAATCCGGAACCGATGCTGATCATCCCGAAAGACAGCGCGGCGCCGGCCCCGGACGCGCCGCCGCCGGCAAAATCCGCCGCCCGTTGGATTCGGGTGAGGACGACACGATGAACGCCTTGTTGCTCTATCCGGAGTTCCCGGACACGTTCTGGGGTTTCAAGCACGCCTTGAAATTCATCCGCAAGCGCGCCTCGCTGCCCCCGCTGGGCCTGCTCACGGTCGCGGCGATGCTGCCCGCGGAATGGGGGAAACGCCTCATCGACGTGAACGTGCGCCCGTTGCGGGAGAAGGATCTCGCCTGGGCGGACGTGGTGCTGATCAGCGCCATGATCGCCCAGCGCGACTCGGTGGCGCGGCTCGTTGCGCGCTGCCGCGCCGCCGGCAAGATCATCGTGGCGGGCGGCCCTCTGTTCACCGTCGAGCCGGCGCAATTCCCGGATATCGACCATCTGGTGCTGAATGAGGCCGAGACGACCCTCCCGGAGTTCCTCCGGGACTTCGCGCAGGGCCGCGCGCGCCGGGTCTACACGTCGACCCGGCTCCCCGACCTGCGCGAGACGCCGGCGCCCCTGTGGGAGCTGGCGGATCTGCGGCGCTACGCGTCGATGAGCGTGCAGTACTCGCGCGGCTGCCCGTTTGAGTGCGATTTCTGCAGCGTCACGGCGATGTTCGGGCACCAGCCGCGCGTGAAAGCGGCCGCGCAGGTCATCGGCGAGCTCGAGGGCCTCTGGCAGCGGGGCTGGCGCGGCGGGGTGTTCTTCGTCGACGACAATCTCATCGGCAACCAGCGCTCGCTGCGGGAGGATCTGCTCCCGGCGCTGATCCGCTGGGGCCGGGACCGGCGCGGCGTCACGTTCTTCACCGAGGCCTCCATCAACCTCGCCGACCACGAGGATCTCATGCGGCAGATGGTCGCGGCGGCGTTCGACCAGGTGTTCGTCGGCATCGAGACACCGGAGGAGGCGAGCCTCGCCGAGTGCAACAAGCGCCAGAACCGGCGCCGCGATCTCATCGCCGACGTGAAACGCATCCAGCGGGCGGGGCTGCAGGTGCAGGGCGGCTTCATTGTCGGCTTCGACAACGACCCGCCGACGATCTTCCAGCGGCAGATCGATTTCATCCAAAAGAGCGGGATCGTCACCGCGATGGTCGGGTTGTTGCAGGCGGTGCCCGGCACGAAGCTGCACGAGCGGCTGCGGCAGCAGGGCCGCCTGCTCGGCGAAACCACCGGCGACAACGTCGACGGCACCACCAACTTCATCCCGCGCATGAACCGCGAGGCGCTGCGCGACGGCTACCGGCGGTTGATGGGCCACCTCTACGCCCCGGGGCCTTACTACCGGCGGATCCGCACGTTTCTGCGCGAGTACCAGCCCCGGCGATTGTCCGGAGGAGTGACGCTGCGCAATCTCGAGGCGCTGGCCCGCGCGAGCCTCCGTCTCGGCGTCATCGGCCGCGAGCGTTTCCATTTCTGGGGCCTGCTGGCGTGGACGTGCTTTCGCCGGCCGACGCTCATGCCCATGGCCGTCACGCTGTCGATCTACGGCTTCCACTTCCGCAAGTGCTGCGAGATGCTCGGGGAGTGAGGCGGACGCAGCCCGCATGCGGGCAGCCGTAACCGACCATCGCGCCAGCCGGGTTGCCGCGCCCCCGGCTGCGACTAACCTGACACCGTCTCCGACTTTCCGATGCCCGTCGAATTCAAGGACTACTACGCCACGCTCGGGGTCGCGCGCGAGGCCACGGACGACGACATCAAGCAGGCCTTCCGCAAACTGGCGCGCCGCTATCATCCCGACGTCGCCAAGGACAAGCGGACGGCCGAGGAGAAGTTCAAGGAGATCAACGAGGCCAACGAAGTCCTGAGCGATCCGGTCAAGCGCCGGAAATACGACGAGCTGGGGGCGCACTGGCAGGAGGAGGGCGGCACCCGGCCGCCCCCGGAGTGGCAGGGGCGCGGGGCGCCGGGGGAGGGGCAGGCCCGCGAGTTTCACTTCACCGGCACGGGTTTCAGCGATTTCTTCGAGCAGTTCTTCGGCGGAGGCAGCCGGTTCGGCTTTGAACCCGGCGGACGCGACTTCGACGCGGGTGCCCGTGCGGAGGGACGGCGCGGCGCGGATATTGAAGGTGAGATTCTCGTCACCCTGGCCGAAGCGATGCACGGGACCCTGCGGGCGATCTCGCTGCAGACCGCCGATCCGCGCACGGGCCAGGCCGAAACGCAGTCCTTCCAGGTCCGCATTCCCCCGGGAGCGGTGGAAGGGCGGAGGATTCGCGTGCCGGGCAAAGGCGAGCCCGGCCTCGGGGGCGCGCCGGCGGGCGACCTTTACCTGCGGGTGCGGCATGCCGCCCACCCTGACTTTCTGGCGCGGGGCGCGGATCTCTATCACGAGGTCGATCTCGCGCCGTGGGAGGCGGTGCTGGGGACGACCGTCGTCGCCCCCTCGTTCGAGGGCCCGATCAAGGTGCGCATCCCGCCCGCGACCAATCACGGAGCGCGACTGCGCGTGCGCGGGCATGGACTGCCCAAGGGCCGGGACGGAGAACGGGGCGACCTCTACGTCGTCGCCAATCTTCAGGTGCCGCCGCGACTCACAGAAAAAGAGCGGGCGTTGTGGGAGGAACTCAGCCGGACGTCGCGGTTCAAGCCGCGGGAGCGGCCGTGAACCCGGGCGTGTTTGGGCGCCGAATCCAGGAGGACATCATGAAAAGAGCCAAGCCGGTCGAATCAACCGCCCTGCAACCGTTCGAAGCCGCGGCGCAGGACGTCTATTCCATCGAGACCGTCGTGCACCTCACGCAGACTCCGCGCCATCAGATCGCCGTGTATTGCCGCCTCGGGCTCATCTCGCCCGTCGCCGCGCCCGAGCGCGAGGGCTGGTGGTTTGACCACGAGGCGATCCGGGCGCTGCGGCGGATTGAACGCCTGCGCGTCGACTACGACATGAATCTCGCGGGCCTGCGCGTCATCGCGGACCTGTTTCGCGAGGTGGAACGGTTGCGCGAGGAAGTGCGCGCCTTGCGCCGCTCGTAGCCTGCCCGGAAAGCCGCAGCCGGCCCCGCCCGGGCCGGCGGCTGCGCGCGGCGGGCCGCACCGCGGTCGCGGCGGGAACGGGTCGTCCGGACGCCCCCTGCGGTCGGGTTAGACCCCATACGAATTTCCCTGATTTCGAGCTATCCTCCGGCCCATTAGACCCGAGTCGCCCCGATGCCCCAGCGTGCAGGTCGCAGGCCGTTCTCCCGCCGTCAACACCGGCCATGAACCCCCAAGCTTGCGTGCCGGGGAAGAAAGCCGGCGACGGCCCGGGATCCCAGGGAGGGCGCGGTTCGGAACCGCGCGGTTCACGTCCTCCTCCCGCGTTCTTCGTTCTTTAAACCCTGAAAGCCGCCGTTGAACCGCCGCGGTCCGGCGTCCTCGATCGCATCAGACATCAATAAAAGGTCGGAGACATGCGAGCCTGCGCACCCCGCCGGCGGCGCACCGAGGTTTCACGGCGGCTTTCAGGTTAATCTGCCCAGAGGCGCGCTTGCGGCCGGCGACGATCCGGCCGGTGGCGCCTTCCGGTCCCGGCGCAGCGCCTCTGGTTTCGCGTCTGACGCATGCATGGTGGCAGGTTTGGCCGCGCTGATTCGCTGAATTCGGGTTTCACCCCATATCGCCACCTCGCCGCCGCGCGTATCGTCCCCGGTTGAGAACGCGTCGTCCGCCACGAGGTCCAGAAATGCCACCGGCTGGCCTCGACGTCACCCATGACGACCCAACCGCCCGGGCCGGCCCCGGAGACCGGCGGAGACGCCAGCGTTCCGCCAGCCGAGAACCGACCGCCATTGCGCCCATGATCCTCAACAACGAAATGCTCCTCACCCAGTTGAACTGGCGCTACGCGACCAAGCACTTCGATCCGGCCAGGAAGATCCCAGCGGCCACGTGGACGACCATCGAACAGGTGCTCGTGCTTTCGCCATCGTCCTATGGCCTCCAGCCCTGGCGGTTCATCACCATCCGCAACCCGCAGCTGCGCGAGACCCTCCAGGCGCTCACGATGGATCAGCCGCAGGTGACCGACTGTTCGCACCTCGTCGTCCTTGCCCGCAAGAATGTCATGACCGAAGCGGACGTCGAGAAACTCGTCGACCGCACGACCGACGTGCGCGGCCAGCCCCGCGGCGCGCTCCGGAGCTATTACGACACGATGGTCGACGATATCGTCAAGGGTCCGCGCAGCGCGTGGGTCGAAGAGTGGACGGCGCGCCAGACCTACATCGCCCTGGGCAACCTGATGACCTCGGCGGCTTTGCTGGGAGTCGATGCGTGCCCGATGGAGGGTCTCGATCCGGCCGGGTACGACGAAGTCCTGGGACTCGCGGCCAAGGGCTACTCCACGGTCTGCGCCTGCGCGCTCGGCTACCGGGCGGAGGACGACCCGTATGCCACCGCGAAAAAAGTCCGGTACGAGTTCAGTGAAATCGGTGAACAACGCCGACCGCAGCCGTTTTTCCACCGCGCGGCGGCGGCACCCAACGGGGTTTGCCCATCCGACACCAAGAAACGCCCATCATGAAAAACCACCAAGTCTCCTTCCAGCCCAACGGGCTCCTTCGCGATCTGCAGACATTGCTCGCGGAAGCCGAGGCCATGCTGGCCCACTCCGGCACCAAACATCCAAACGAGGCCGTCGACTCCATGCGCGCGCGCCTGGTCGCGGCGCGGGATCGGTTTGCCGATGCCTGCGCCCGGGCGGGGCGGAAGGCATTCGCCGGGGCCCTTTCCGTATTGCGGGAGGATCGCTGAGCCGGCAGCCGGCCCGCGTTCCGCACCACTGCTCAACCCATCTGGATCCGATCCGCCAAACCAATTCCTCCGACTTATGAATGACCCACCCTGCATCCCTCGCGACCTGACGCCGCCCGATGCCTGCTGCAATGCGATGCCGGCCTGGAAGCGGGGCATCGACTTCATCTTCTGCCTGCTGGCCCTGCCGGTGCTGGGCTTTTGGTGCGTGTTGATGGCGGCGGTCACCCGGCTGGTCTCCCCGGGTCCGGTCTTCTTCCGACAGGAGCGGGTTGGCTTCCGGGGCCGCCGGTTCATGATCTACAAGTTCCGCACCATGACGGTCGGCGCGGACCCGGCCCTGCACCAGGATCACTTCAAACAACTGGTGGATTCCAACGCGCCGATGGTGAAACTCGACGCCCGGGGCGACGCCCGGCTGATTCCCGGAGGCTGGATCCTGCGGGCCTCCGGCCTGGACGAACTCCCGCAGCTCATCAACGTTCTCCGCGGAGACATGAGTCTGGTCGGCCCCCGCCCGTGCCTCCCGGGCGAGTTTGGCCAGTACCTGCCGGCGCACCGCGAGCGGGTCGATGCCGTACCCGGGCTCACCGGCCTCTGGCAGGTGTCGGGGAAGAACCGGACGACCTTCGAGGAGATGGTCCGGCTGGACATCCACTACGCGCGCAATGTCTCCCCGTTGCTGGATCTGAAGATCGTCCTCCTGACCCCCTGGGCATTGGGGATTCAGGTTGGCGACACCTGGATGGCCCGGAAGTCCTCGGCGCTGGCCGCTCCCGCGGGCGCCTCCGTTGGGCCCCTGAGTCCCGCCCCATCGGCGTCGGCGTGGCCGTCGGATCTGACGAACTTGTCGAACCCGGGGGTCAATCCTTAGCGGTCGCGCTTCTTCCCGGCCGGCGCGGCAAGCGGTTCCGATCCACGATCACCCAACCCTTGAGAAAACGACCCATCCCGGCCGGCCTTTCCATCCGACCCAACCCATTCGACCCCCATCCTCATGAAAAATAACAAAGAAGATACTGCCCAGACACCCAGCGAACTCCTTCACAACCTGCAAGCGCTGGTCGCCGAGGCCGAAGCCATGGTGGCCGATTCCGCGTCCAGCCATGCGTCCGGCGCCATCGACTCGTTGCGCTCGCGCTTCGTCGCCGCGCGGGAAAGCGTCGCCGACGCCTACACCGGGGCGCGGAAAAAGGTCATCGCCGGGGCCAAATACACCGACGCGACCATCCGCGATAATCCCTACCAATCGCTGGCCATTGCGGCCGGCATCGGCCTCCTGGTCGGGGTGATCCTGGGCCGCCGCAGCAAATAGCCGGTTCCGCCATGGAAACGGCCCCACCCGGTCCCGGGGGTGTCCTCAGTTCGCTCCGGTCGCTCGGCGACGGGATCCTGGCGGGCGTGCAGGACCGGCTCGAGCTCTTTTCGATCGAGCTGCGGGAGGAGAAACTCCGCCTGATCCAGACCTTCGTCTGGATCAGCGCGACGGTATTTCTGGGCATGATGGCGATCATGTTCGCCAGCCTCACGCTGGTGTATCTCTTCTGGGAAAGCGCCCG
>CAZKDK010000181.1:0-7690 GCA_964551145.1 uncultured Opitutaceae bacterium
CCTGGTGGCGCTGCTGGCGGCGCGCCAGCCCTGCGCCGTCGCCCCCGCCGCGGACTACCTGACCCGCCCGCCGCGCGCCGAGGCGATCGCCCCCCGCGCCGTCATGCACCACTACGTCGACACCTCGCGGCGGTGGCTTTTCCGTTACGGCTGGCGCCGCTTCGATCCCGCGCCCCGGGCAGCATGAATCCGCTGGTCTCAATCGTCATTCCCTGCCACAACGCCGCGCCCTGGCTTGCGGAGACCCTTGAGTCGGCATTGGCGCAGACCTGGTCGGAAAAGGAGGTCATCGTGATCGATGACGGTTCCACCGACGAAAGCCTTGCGATTGCCCGGCGATTCGAGGCGCGCGGGGTTCGGTGTCTGGCCCAGCCCAACCGCGGGGCCAGCGCCGCGCGCAACCGGGGCATCCGGGAATCCCACGGGGATTTCCTCCAGTTCCTCGATGCCGATGACCTGCTCAGCCCCGAGAAGATCGAGCGCCAGGTGCTCCTGCTCGCGCAGGCCGGCGGAAATCGCGTCGCCTCGTGCGCTTGGGGACGGTTCGACCGCGATCCCGCCGAAGCGCGTTTTGTCGACGATCTGGTCTTTCGCGACTTTGCGCCCGTCGAGTTCCTCCTCCTGGCCGGAGATCGCGGGACCATGATGCATCCCGCGGCATGGCTGGTTCCGCGCCGCCTGGTCGAGGCGGCGGGTCCGTGGGACGAGCGCCTTACCCTGAACGACGATGGTGAATACTTCTGCCGGATCGTGCTCGCCAGCCGGGGCATTTGCTTCTGCCCCGAAGGGCGCGCCCTCTATCGGTCCCGGTTGCACTCCAGCCTCAGTCAGCGGACCGACGCCGCTGCCCTGCGCTCGCTGTTCCTGTCAATCGAGCTGTTCGCCGGCCATCTGCGGTCCGAGGAGGATTCGGCAAGAGTCCGCCGCAGCCTCGCGAACTACTACCAGCGTTTCATCTTCACGGCTTATCCCGGCGTGTCCGACCTCGTGCGAGCGGCCGCGGCGCGGGTCGCCGCTTTGGGGGGCGCCACGATCGCTCCCGAAATGGGGCGCCGCACGGCGGTCCTGGCCGGGATCCTCGGCTGGAAGGCGGCCTGGCGCGTCAAACGTCTGCTGGCCCGCCCGCGGCGCGCAACCTGAAGCCGGTTCCATGGCCCGCATCCTTATCGTCAGCTCGGCTCATCTGAGCCGCAATCCCCGGGTGGTGAAGGAGGCCACCTCGCTCGCCCAGGTCGGCCACGAGGTCGAGGTCCTCACGATCTCGAACTACCCGCCCGCGGAAGAACTCGACCGGGCGCTTCTGGCGCAGGCGCCCTTCCGGCGGACGACGATCGACTTCCTGCGTCCCGGCCCGGTCGCGCGGTCGGCCAGCCTTGTCCGCCGCCTCCACACCCGGCTGGCCCGCGAGGCGGTGCGCCTTCTGCACCACGAGTCGCCTTGGAGTCTCGGCCCCGCCGGTCCGCTGCTGCGGCAGGCGCTCGCCCGGCCGGCCGATCTCACCATCGTCCACAACGAACTGCCGGCCTGGATCGGCGTCCGCCTCCTGCGGGCCGGCCGGCGTGTGGCGGCGGACCTGGAGGACTGGTACTCGGAGGATCTGCTGCCCTCCGATCGCCGATCCCGGCCGTTGCGCCTGCTACGGCTCGTGGAAGGAACGCTCCTCCGGCAGGCCGCCTATACCAGCGTCCCGTCGGCGGTGCTCGCCGCCGCGCTCGCTGAGCAATACTGGGCTCCGATCCCTCTCGTGCTCACCAACGCCGCCTGGCTGCAGCCGGCGCCGCTGCGGTCGCCCGCCGGGCCGCACGGACCCCGTCTGGTCTGGTTCTCCCAGACCATCGGCCCAGGGCGCGGATTGGAGGAATTCCTGGGCATCTGGAGTCGGACGCTGCCTCCCAGCCGGATCACCCTGGTCGGTGGCGCCCACCCCGCGTACCGGGACCAGCTCCTCGCCGCGGTCCCGCCGCCGCTGCGAAGCCGCGTGTTCTTCCAGGAGTTGGTGCCGCCTGACCAGTTGCCGGCCTTGCTGGCGCAGCACGATGTCGGCCTGGCGCTCGAGCCGGCGACGCCCCGCAACAAGGACCTCGCGGTCAGCAACAAGATCCTGCAATACCTGAACGCCGGCCTGGCCGTGCTCGCCACTGCCACCGCCGGGCAGCGCGAGGTGCTGGCCGAAGCCGCCGGGGCCGGCGAATTCATCGATCTTCACTCCCCGGCAACGGCGCACGAACTCCTGGATGGCCTGCTCGCGGACGATGCCCGCCTGCAGGCAATGCAACGTGCGGCGCGCGTGGCGGCGGCACGGCGGTTCTGTTGGGAATGTGAAGCGCCCAAGCTGGTCGCGGCCGTGGCGGCGGCGCTGACCGCAATCCCGCGCCCTCTCTGAAATGCCCCGTTTGCTGATCGTCTCCCCCGGGTTCGCTCCCGCCAACACGCCCGATTCCCAGCGCGCGCGGCTCAGCCTGCCTCATTGGAAGGCTTGCGGCTGGGAGGTCGCAGTCCTGGCGGTGCGCGGCGCGGACGTCGCCGCGCCGCAGGAAGCGGAGCTGCTGGAGGGTATTCCAGGCGAGGTCCCGGTGCATCGCGTCCGGGCGTGGCCGCTGCGGTTCACCCGGCATGCGGGCGTCGGCAACCTCGCGTGGCGCGCCGTCGGCTCCCTGCGGCGGGCGGGCGACCGCCTGCTGTCCGGCGGGGATTTCGACCTCGTGTTCTTCTCCACCTCGCAATTCGGCTTCCTGCCCCTCGGCCCTCGCTGGCTGCGGCGGACCGGCGTGCCCTACGTGCTGGACTTCCAGGATCCCTGGGTCACCGACTACTACGAGCGCTTGGGCGCCCCGCGCCCGCCGGGTGGCTGGAAATATAGGTTCGCCCGCTGGATGGCCCGGCGCCACGAACCCGGCTGCCTTCGCCAGGCCGCGGGCATCGTCTGCGTGTCCCCGCAGTACCCGGATGCGTTCGCGAACCGCTATCCGTGGTTCGACCGCGAACGATGCCTGGTGCTGCCGTTCCCGGCGGCCGACGCCGATCTCGCGCGGATCGCGGCCGAAGCCCCCGGGCGGCCGCCGCTCCTCGCGCCGGACCACCGGTACGTGGTCGCGGTTGGCGCGGCCGGTCCGTCCATGCGTCCCGCGCTGGCCGGGCTGTTCGCCGCCTGTGCGCAGCTTCGGCGGGAAGACCCCGCCGCCGCCGCCACGTTGCGCTTCCATTTCATCGGGACCTCGTACGCGCCGGACGCCCCTCCCGCGGTGGAACCGCTGGCCCGCGCGGCCGGTGTCGCCGACCTGGTCGAGGAAGAGACCGGGCGGGTCGGCTATAACGACGCCCTGCGCTGGATGCGCGCGGGCGACGCCCTCCTCGCGGTCGGCTCCGACGATCCGGGCTATCTGCCCTCCCGTCTGGCCAACCTGCTCTGGATGCAAAAACCGCTGCTGGCCATCGCCGCTCCCGCGTCCGTTCTCGCGACCCGCCTTGCCGCCTGGGGAGTGCAGCCGGTCTTTCCGCCGGACGCCCGCGGTGACATCGCGGTCTGGCTCGGGCGCCTGGCCGGCGGATCCCTGCCCGCGCCCGCGCCGATGCCGGCAGGCTGGAGGGAAGAGCACGGGAGCGAAGGCATGACGCGCCGCCTGGCGGACTTCCTGGCTCGATGCCGCGCGATCGCGATCGAGCGCGCCGGCGCCGCCCGACCGCGACCCTCGACTCCAAGCCCGGCGCATCATTAGCGTGATGGCGCGGCGATGAACTCGGTGAACCCCTCCCCTGCAAATCAGCCGGTATCCGCGGCGACGAGTCGCCGGCTTTTCCGTCTTGGAGTCGCGGCCTTGGTTGCGGCGGGCGCCTGGTTCCTCTTCCGCACGCCGCTGACGGATCCGGTGCAGATCGCGCTCGGCCTCGCGATTCTCGTCCTGGCGACGCTGCCGGCCCTGCAATGGGCGCGGCAGGCGCAGCCCAATTTTCCGGCCTTCGAGATCTTCATGCTCACCGGGGCCAGCTTCTACGCGGTGCCGATGTTGGGCGGGCGCGAGGACGTGTTTGCGTTTTCCGACCAGGACGTGACCGCCGCGGCCGTCGCGGTGTTGTTTTTCCAGCTGCCGGCGGTGATCGCCTATTTCGCCGTGCGGGGGCACCCCGCCCGCCATCCGCTCCTCACGGAGTCCCTGGTCCCGGAGAGGATCCTCCACCAGACGCAGATCGGACTCTGGCTGTACACCGCCTACCTGTGCCTGGCGAATTTCACCTCCGCCATCTCGCCGGAGGTCGTTCCGATCCTGCGCGCCATCTTCGCCGGCCTGGGCATCATCTGCTCATTCATCCAGGCGCAGCTGTGGGGAGCCGGGCAACTGCGCCGATCCGAGAAGATCGTCTACGGCGCGAACCTCGGGTTTCAGGTGACCCTGGCGTTCTCGGATCTGTACCTGATCGGCGGCCTCTCGCAGTTGATCCTGTCCCTGATCGCCTATGTCACGGCAAGCCGCCGGGTGCCGGTCGTGCTCACCGTGCTCGCCCTTGCGGTGATTGCCTTGCTGCACAACGGCAAGGCGGCGATGCGCGAGATCTACTGGCGGCCGGACGGCCCGCCCCGCCCCGCCGTGTTCGAGCTTCCGGCCTTCTACCAGCAATGGATCGAACTCGGCCTCCATCCTCCGGCCGACCGGCTCGATCGCAAAAGCTCCCTGGCGGAGAACCTTCTGGAACGGGCCGCCCTGTTCCAGATGCTCTGCCTGACGATCGACCGCATCCCGGACCATCTTCCCCATCTCGACGGCGAGACCTACAAGGACATTCCCGCGCAACTGGTCCCGCGCATTCTCTGGCCCGGCAAACCCAGCCCGCACCAGAGCAATTCGCGCCTGGCCATCTACCTCGGCCTGGTCGACGAGGGGGGCGCCGAGAAGGTTTCCATCGCGTTCGGGCTGATCTGCGAGGCTTACGCGAACTTCGGGCACCTCGGGGTGGCCGTGCTCGGCCTGGCGCTGGGTGCGCTCTTTAAACGACTCACGCTCTGGGGCCGGGATGCGCCGAAGTTCTCGGCTCTGGGATTGTTCCTGATCCTGCTCACCGCCTGGAGCTTCCAGGTCGAGCAGGTCCTCGCCACCTGGCTCATTTCGCTCTTTCAGGCCTCGGTCGTCGTGGTCGGCATCCCCCTCGCCAGCCGGTCGCTGCTGAGGAAGGCCTGAACCGATCCGCTCGCCACTTCCGCATGCCCCCGCCCCCCCGACTCGGCATCGTCCTCTCGCATCCCACGCAGTACTACAGCCCGTGGTTCCGGTGGCTGTGCGAGGCGGCGGTCGATCTCCGCGTCTTCTACCTGTGGGATTTCGGCGTCGCCGTCCGGCGGGACCCGGAGTTCAAAACGGCGTTTGCCTGGGACGTCGACCTGCTGACCGGCTACGAGTCGGAGTTTGTGCCCAACCGGGCGCGCCGCCCGGGCACCGATCATTTCTGGGGGCTGCGCAATCCGACCCTCCCGGCGCGCCTGGCCGCCTGGCGGCCGGACGCCGTGCTGCTTTTCGGCTACCGGTTCGCCGCGCATCTGCGGACGATCGCGTGGTGCCGGCGGCGGCGCGTGCCGCTCATCTTCCGGGGCGACTCGCACCTGCTTGGCCAGCCGCGGCCGTCGCTGCCCAAGCGCGTCATGCTCCGGATGCTTTATCGCCAGTTCGCCGCCGTCACGTACGTGGGCGTGGCCAACCGCGCCTACTTCGAGCGGTTCGGAGTGCCGGCCGGCCGCCTGCACTTCGCGCCGCACGCCGTCGATCACCGGTTGTTCGATCCGGCCCGGCCGGATCACCAGGAATCGGCCCGGCGCCTCCGCAGCGAACTCGGGTTCGGACCGGAACACCGGGTGGTGCTTTTTGCCGGCAAGCTGGTGCCGCGCAAGGAGCCGCGCGCCCTGCTCGAAGCGTTTCTCGCCGCTGCGCCGCCCGACACCTCCCTGGTGTTCATCGGCGATGGCGCGGAAAAGCCCGCGCTCGAGGCGCGAGCCGCCGCCGTCCCGGCTGCGGACGTGCGCTTCCTCCCTTTTGCCAACCAGACCGGGATGCCCGCACGGTACCTGCTCGCCGATATTTTCGTCCTGCCCTCCCGGGGGCAGGCGGAAACCTGGGGACTCGCGGTCAACGAAGCCATGCACATGGGCGTGCCCTGCCTGGTGAGCGATGCGGTCGGCTGTCAGCGCGATCTGGTCACCGACGGCGCCACCGGCTGGGTTTTCCGGTCCGGCGATCCGGCGCATCTGGGCGCGAAGCTCACGGAAGCCCTGGCCGCCGTCCGCAACGAGCCCGCGGCGTTCAAGGCGCGCGTCGCGGAGCGCATCGCCGGCTACACCTACGTCCAGGCCACGGCGGGTCTCGTGCACGCCCTGGCCGCCGTCCGCGGAGCAGGCTGAGGCCATGCGCATCACCATCGTCATGGGTTTCTTCCTGCCGGTGCCGCCCCTCGCGGGCGGCGCGACCGAGAAGACGTGGCACCTGCTTTCGCAGGAGTTCGCGGCCCGCGGGCACGAGGTGACGGTTGTCTCCCGGCGCTGGCCGGGCCTGCCCGACAGCGAGGTCAGCCGGGGTGTGCGCCACCTGCGCCTGCCCGGCCACTCCCACACGGCGGGCCTGGGGCGCAACCTCTGGCTTGACCTGTGCTGGAGCCTGCGCGCCGGCCGCGCGCTGCCGCCGGCCGATATCACGATCGCCAACTGCCTGGCGCTTCCGGCATGGCTCGGATGGCGCCCGGGCCGGACCGGGCGGCTGGTGCTCCTGCCGGGCCGGATGCCCAAGGGCCAGTTTCGCGTCTACCGCCGCGTCGACCGGGTCCTCGCCGTGAGTTCCGCCGTCCGGGAGGCCGTGCTGGCCGAGAATCCCGCGCTGGCGCCGCGCATTCGCGTCGTCGGCTACCCGATCGACTGGAGCGGACTCTCGGGATCGCCGCGAGCCGCCGGCGACGGCGCTCCCGTCACCATCGGTTTCGTCGGCCGCGTGCACCGCGAGAAGGGCCTGGAGCTGCTCGCCGCCGCAGTCACGCGTCTGTCGGGCCAGGCCGACCTGCCCCCGTGGCGCCTCCTGCTGTGCGGGCCGACCGAGGTCTGCCAAGGCGGCTCCGGACCGGAATTCGCGGCCGGGCTCGACCGGCAGCTGGGCGCTGTGCTTCCGGCCGAGCGGTACCAGCGGCTCGCCCCGGAGTTCTCCGCGGAGGGGCTCGCGGCCATCTACCGGCAGATCGACATCTTCTGCTACCCCAGCCTGGCGGCGCGCGGGGAGACGTTCGGGGTGGCGGTGGCGGAGGCCATGGCCGCCGGCGCGGTGCCCGTGGTATCGGCCCTCAGGAACTTCAGCGATTTCGTCCAGGCGGGCGTGAACGGAATCGTGTTCGACCATTCCGCCCCCGACGCCGCGGCCCGGCTGGCCGGGGCGCTGGCCGACCTCATCCGCGATCGCGCGCGCCGTGAGCGGCTGGCCGGCGCGGCGCAGGTTGGGGTGCGGGGCTTCGACTATCCGCGCATGGCGGACCGGCTGCTCGAGGACTTTTCGACGTTGCTGCCGCCGTCCGATCGGCGAACCTGAGAACCGCCATGGCAAACGACCCTCCGTTTCTGGGCCAGGGCTGCGTGACACCTTACCCCGCGCGCGAAGTTGTCCTGCGCTGGCTCTGGGCCGTCGTCGAGGCAACGCTGTTCCGGTGGAGCCCGCGTCCCTGGCACTGGTGG
>CAZKDK010000182.1:0-7656 GCA_964551145.1 uncultured Opitutaceae bacterium
TGCCCGACCACCGCGGGGTCGCGCACCGTCTCGATGCGGTCGCGGAATTCCTCGAACGACATCCGCGGGAAGCGCGCCGCGTGATGCTGCTGCACGATCTGCTGGTACCGGTGGTAGTTGGGCGGGCCGAGCAGCTCGCCCGACAGGGTGCAGCGGTTGACGAACGGGAAGCTGCCCTTGGGCGGCTCGACCTCGACGACCGCCAGGTCGAAGTACTGCTCGAAGTGCCGGCCGGCGACGTGCGCAATGGCGGCGTCCTCGGTTTCGAACGGGAGACCGTCGGGAATCGCCACGTAGATCGGGCCGCCGGCCTGGGCCGGGGCCGGCGACTCGGGCGCCGCCGCCGGCGGCTTGCGCGTCAGCACGACCACGAACCGGTCGGGCTTGCCGAGGACCAGCCGCGCGATCTCGAACAGCTCGTACGTGCGGCACGAGGAGCGCATCGCCTTCGCCAGCGCCGCAAAACCCGTGTCCTCGGGATAAAAGGCGACGTTGAAGACCGCGCTCACATACGGACGATAGTCCGGCCGCCCCTGCGGACCGGGCCAGCGGCGCTCGCCGCCGCCTTCGCGCCCCATGGGCCGGCCGCCGCGGAACCCTTCGCCGCCGCGCGGTTCGCCCGCCGGACGGTCCATCCGCTGCTCGGAGCCCGGCCGGGCCGCGCCCTCCGGCCCGGCGGATCCCGGCGCTCCCGCCGGCCGGCGGAAACTGCGCCGGTCCCGGTGCACCTCGCCGGCCTCCCCCTCGCGTGGCCGCCGTTCGCCGCGTCCCGGGCCGTCCCGGCGCGGGCCGCGATCGCCCTCGCTTTCGCGGCGGGATCCGGGGACCGATTTGATCTCGGTCCACTGGGTCCCAAAGCGGAAATCTTGAAGCTGGCTTAGGTCGATCTTGTTGAGACCCTCCTCAGGAGGCGTCTCCTTGGCTGGCGTTTCGTCCATAGGTAAGTCGGCAAAGCGGGCTTGCGCCCGCGAAAAGACAGATCGGCAAGAGAGAGAGTCGCTGCGGGCCATCAACGGCCGGGGCAGCAGGGGGGTGAGTTTCGCCACCGGCCGGGACGTGGCAAGCGATTTCCCGCCCCCATCGTCCGCCGGGCCAATTCAGGGCTTTACATTGACCGCCATGAGCCTACTTATCCGTCCTCCCAACGCAGGAAATGCTCAGGTGGTGGAACTGGTAGACACACACGTTTGAGGGGCGTGTGCCGCAAGGCGTGCGGGTTCGACTCCCGCCCTGAGCACCAGCCTTCGCCCTGCGGGCGAAAACTGGTATGAAAAGGATTCCGGCGGACAATCCGGCCGTCTGCGAAATTGACCGCCCGGTGGTTTCGTCACTATTATCATCCCCGTGTCACCGATCCGCCTTTCGATTCACCCCGCCGTTTCGTCCGTTTTGATCCTGCTGGCCGGCGTGGCCCTTCCGGCGGCGGTTCGCGCCCAGACCGCAGCCGTCACCGTCGACGCGTCCCAAACGGTGCGCACCGTCGACCAGCGCCTCTTCGGCGTAAACCTGGTCATGTGGGACAACTTGGGGGATGCGAATGATACCATCGCCCAGACTGTCGCCATGATGCAGGAAGCCGGCATTTCCTGCCTTCGCATTCCCGGTGGGTCGCTGTCCGACACCTGGCTTTGGAACGAGAATGTGAGCTACGTCGCGGACCACACGGGCCAGAAAAACACCTGGCAGTGGCAGACGACCTGGGCCGAGTTCGCCCAGGTCATCAGCTCCATGAGCTGCCCGGTGTTCGCCACGGCCAACTACGGCTCCGGCACGCCGCAACTCGCCGCCGACTGGGTCCGGGACGCCAACATCACCCGCCACCTCGGGATCCGGTACTGGGAAATCGGCAACGAGAACTATGGCAATTGGGAATACGACACCCACGCGGTGCGCAACGACCCGTATACCTATGCCGTGGCGGTGCGCGACTTCATCGCCGCCATGAAGGCGGTCGATTCCACGATCAAGATCGGCGTGGTGGCGGTGACGGGTGAGAACAGTTACGGAAACGCCACCCACACGGTGACCAACCCCCGCACCCACGCCAATCACACCGGCTGGACTCCCGTCATGCTCGCGACGCTCGGCAGCCTCGGCGTGACGCCCGACTTCATCATCTACCACCGCTACGAGCAGACGCCCGGCCAGGAATCCGACGCCGGCCTGCTGCAGGACGCCGCCACCTGGCCCGCCGACATCGCCGATCTCCGCCAGCAACTCAACGATTACCTCGGCTCGGCCGCCGCCGCGAACGTCGAGATCGTCATCACCGAGAACAACTCGGTCTTTTCCAGTCCCGGCAAGCAGAGCACGAGCCTGGTCAACGGCCTCTTCCTCGCCGACAGCCTGGCCAACGTGATGCAGACGGAGGCCACCTCCTTCATGTGGTGGGCCCTCCGCAACGGCGCGCCCACCACGGCAACCGGCGCCCTTGACGGCAACTTCAGCTCCGCGCTCTACGGCTGGAGAACCTACGGCGACTACGGGATGCTTTCGACGCCCAACAATTTCGGCGCCACCACCTACTACGATCGGCATCCCACCTTCTACGCGATGAAACTCCTGTCGCGCTTCGCGCGCGGGGGCGACACCGTCGTGCGCGCCACCAGCAGCAACACGCTGCTCTCGGCCTACGCGGTCCGGCGCGCGGACAGCACCCTGGCCATCCTGGTCATCAACAAGAGCCCCACCGCGACGCAGACCGCCAACTTCAGCGTGACCGGCATCACGCTGCCGACCCCGGCCGCGGCCTATTCCTACGGCATCCCGCAGGATGACGCCGCCCGCACCGCGACCGGCAACCGCGACCTCGCTTCCTCGAGCGTCGCCAATGTCGGTTCCTCGTTCTCCGCGACGTTCGCCCCGTATTCGGCAACGGTGCTCTCGTTCGTGAGCGGGGTTCCCTCCATCACCTCCCAGCCCGCGGGGCAGACCGTGACGGCCGGCTCGACCGCCACCTTCTCCGTGACCGCCAGCGGCACCGCGCCGCTGACCTATCAGTGGTACAAGGATGGTTCGGCCATCGCCGGTGCGACCGCCACCTCCCTGACCCTGTCCGCGGCGCAGAGCGGCGACGCCGGCGCCTACACGGTCGCGGTGACCAACAGCATCACCACGACCACCAGCAATGCGGCGACCCTCACGGTGACCACGCCGGCTCCTCCTCCTCCCAGCGGGGGCGGCGGCGGTGGCGGCGGCGGGGCGCTCTCGCCCTGGTTCTATGCGGCGCTGGCCGCGCTCGCGGCGGCACGACTGCGCGCGCGCCGGGTTGCGGCCTAGGAACGCGTCGGAGCTCCCCCTCGGGGGACGGGGAGGCGGTAACAGCACTGTTACCGTGATCCACTTTCATCACTGCACACCCGTGGGGATAGTGGTGTTCGAACCGCATGACCACGCTATCCCGATTGAGATCGTCTTTTCTGAGCGCGGGCCTCTCCGGCTGGCTGCTCGTGATGAGCCCCCGCCTGCTCCGCGCCAGCGGTGATGTCAGCTACAAATACGAGGACTATGGCGAGGACGGCGGCCGCATCGCGGTCAAGACGCAGAGCGCGCTGATCAACCAGGATCTGACGCCCGATCTGCACCTGAAGCTGCAGGGCGTGATCGACGCCATCGCCGGCGCCACCCCGAACGGGCAGCCGGCGCCGGCCGGCAGCGACCAGGTCGTCCTCACCCAGATGCACGACCGCCGCAAGGCCTGGGAGGCCGATCTCTCCAGCCAATTCCCGGGCATCAACGTGACCGCCGGCTTCGCCAACAGCCGCGAGAGCGACTACGTGTCGAACGGCTGGTCGCTCAACACGCTGACCGGCTTCAACGAAAAGAACACCACTCTGCTCGCCGGCCTGGCCGGCACCGATGATTCGGTGAAGGTGTTCTACCAGGCGCCTTGGGCGAAGAAACGCACCTTCCAGATGATCGTCGGCGTCTCCCAGTTGCTCGATCCCCGCACGGCCGTGACCGCCAACGTGTCCTGGGAGCGCGTCACCGGCTACCTCAGCGATCCCTACAAGCTCGTGCAGAAGACCGTCGAGGTTGCGCCCGGCATCTCCCTGCCGTTCACCTACGGCGAGAACCGGCCGACCGACCGCGACCAGTGGACCCTCTACCTGGCGCTGAACCACGCCTTCCCGGAGCTGCACGCGGCGATTGAGGCGAGCTACCGGTACTATCACGACACCTTCGGCACCGGCGCTCACACCGTCGAGGTCTCCTGGCTGCAGCGCCTCGGCCCGCGCGTGCTCCTGCGGCCGAACCTGCGGTTCCACAGCCAGACGGCCGCCGATTTCTATCACTACAACCTCGACCGGACCTCCATCGTACCCAGCGCCACGGGGCCGGCGCCGCAGGGGCCGTTCTATTCGTCGGACTACCGCCTGTCCAAGCTCGACGCCTACACCTACGGGCTGCAACTGGTCTGGAACGTCGCCCGTCAGGTTCAGCTCGACGTCGCGGTATCGCAATACGACATGCGCGGCCGCGACGGCGTGACCCCGCAAAGCGCCTATCCGCGCGCCCGGATCGTGACCGCCGGAGTGAGGTTCTCCTGGTGACCGCCGCTCCCCCGATGACTCCGACGAAGCCATCGCTCCGCCCCGTGCCGCCCTCCCTCCCGGAGCCGGCCGGCCGGCTGCGCAAGCTGACCTTCCCCGCGCTCGGCACCACCTGCGAGGTGCAGTACGCCGCGCCGGAAGGCGACGCCCAGGCCTCGGCCTTTGCCGGAGCCGCCATCGCCTGGGTGCAGGCGTTCGAGGCGAAGTACTCCCGATTCAAGCCCTCCAGCCTGGTGAGCCGCATCGCGGCGGCCGCCGGCCGCGACTGGGTCGAGGTCGACGCGGACGCGGAACAGCTCCTCGATCTTTGCGACACGCTCTACCGCATGACCCGCGGCGTGCTCGATCCCACCGCGCTGCCCCTGATCCGCCTCTGGAACTGGAAGGCCGAACATCCGGTGATCCCGGGCGATCCGGAGATCGCCGCGGCGCGGCGCCTCGTGGGCTGGACCAAGGTGCAGCGCCAGCCGGGGAAAATCCTCCTGCCGGAGCCGGGCATGGCGCTCGATTTCGGCGGCTTCGGGAAGGAGTATGCGGTCGACATCGTGGCGCAGATCGCCGCCGACCACGGTCTCGCCGACGTGCTGGTCGATTTCGGCCATGACCTGCGTGTGCTGGGGACGGCGCCGGGCCGCCCGGCGTGGCACATCGGCCTCGAGGACCCGCGGAGGCCCGGCACGACCTGGGCCAGCGTCGCCCTGAGCGGCAGCCGCGGGATCGCCTCGTCGGGCGACTACCTGCGCTGCTTCCGGCTCAACGGCCGCCGGTACGGCCACATCATCGATCCGCGCACGGGCTGGCCCGCCGCCAGCGGCTGCACCCAGACCACGATCATCGCCGCGACCTGCCTGCAGGCCGGCGTGCTCTCCACCACGGCTTTCGTCCTCGGCGCGCAGGAGGGCCTGGAGTTCATCCAGGCCTGCCCGGGCGCCGAGGGCATGCTCTTGACCGAAACTGCCCGCGCGCAGTCGCGCGGATTCCATCACTATGTCGTCTCCTGACCTCCTTCCCCCGCCGGACGCCGCCCGGCGGCCGGATCCGGACCGCCCGGCGCGCGCGGGCCGGCGCCGGCTGGCCGCATGGATCGCACCGATCGTGCTCGCCCTCGCGTGCCCGGGCATTGCCGCCGCCGCCATCGCCGTCGGCGAGGAGTTCCCGCCCCTCGCCGCCAGCGACCTCGCAGGCGGCCGCCTGCCGGCCACCGCCGGCCGGGTCGTGCTTGTGGATTTCTGGGCCTCCTGGTGCGCTCCGTGCCAGGCGTCGTTCCCGGCCTATGCGAAGCTGTACGCCGGCTATGCGGCGCGCGGATTGGTCGTCGTCGCCGTCAGCGTCGACGAGAATCCCGCCGCCTACGCGGCGTTCGTGAAGCGCTTCCACCCGCCCTTTGCCGCCCTGCTCGACCGCGGGCAGCAACTCGTCCGCAAGGTCAATGTCCCCGTCATGCCCACCTGCTATCTCATCGGACGCGACGGCCGCGTGCGCCAGGTGCTCGAGGGTTTCCACGGCGCCGACACGGAGCGCGCGCTGCGCCGCGAAATCGACTCGCTCCTCGCCGAATAGCCCTGACCTGCCATGAAAACGAATTCCCTGCGGCCCGCGGCCGCCGCCCTCCTGGCCACGCTCGCGCTCGCGGTGTTCGGCGGATGCGCGAATGCCCAACTCGTGCGCGTCCACCCCTGGGAGCGCGGGACCCTCGCCGAATACAGCATGCGCCCCGATCGCGACCCGCTCGCGACCGCGGCGGCGGATCATATCTACATCTCGCGGGAGTCGGCCGCGGGAGGTCGCGGCGTCGGAGGCAGCGGCTGCGGCTGCAATTAGGCCGGCGCGCCGGCCTGACCCTCGATCCCCATGCCCTCCAGCCCGTTCAAACTCCCGCGGCGGCCGGCCTTTTCGATAATCCGCCGGCCGGGGCCGGAGCCGGAGTTGGACTCCGGCGCATTTGCCGGCTAAATTATCGTCCCCATGCGGATCCTGGTAATCGAGGATGAAGCCCAGCTCGCCCGGCATATCAGCCGGGCGCTCACGCGCCACGGCCATCTGACCAGCACGCGGCAGGACGGCGCCGAGGGTCTCCAGGCCGCGCTGGCGGAAAAGCCGGATCTGCTGGTCCTCGACCTCAACCTTCCGAATCTCGACGGCCTGTCCGTGCTGGCCGGATTGCGGCAGGCCAGCTCCCCGCCCCGCGTCCTCATCCTCACCGCGCGCAGCGAGGTGGAGGACCGCATCAAGGGATTGAAGGCGGGCGCCGACGACTATCTCGCCAAGCCCTTTTCGCTCGACGAACTGGTCGCGCGCGTCGAAGCCCTCGGCCGGCGCGCGGGCACGCCCACCGCGGCCGATCTGCTCAAGGTCGACGACCTGCACATGGATGTGCAGCACCGCCGGGTCACGCGCGGCGGGCGGCTCGTCGCCCTTTCGCCGCGCGAATTCGACGTCCTGCAGGTGCTCATGCAGGAGCCCGGGCGCGTGTTCTCCCGGACGGAACTGTGCGAGCGCGTGTGGCAGCGGGACCATGAGTATGACACCCGCACCGTCGAGATCTTCATCACCCGGCTCCGCAAGAAGGTGGATTCCGGGTTCGCCGTGCCCCTCATCCACACGCTCCGCTTCGTCGGCTACACCATCCGCGCGGCGACCTGACCCGGCGGCGCCGCCGGCGGTGCCGCCGGGCGGCTGCCTTGCGCCGGGCGCCAGGTTGGATTTCGTGTGCCTGCCGCCCGGCGGGGCCGCCCGCCCGCCGCCGCACTGCGACCACACCGCCCCGGACGCCGGGCGTCCGGGAGGCTTTCCAATCCATCATCCATGAACCTCCCCCGTCCGCTCATTCTCCTGATCCTGCTGATCGTCCCGGGCCGTCCGGGCTGCGCCCAGGCGGTCGTGGAGGGCACCGTCGCCCTGCCCAAATCCCCCGCCGCTCCGGTCATGACCAAGCGCTACGAGATCGTGGCGCAGGCCGGCGTCCTTTCGACCTATCCGCCCGTGGCCGTCGTCTACCTGGAGGGCCGGTTCCCGAAGCCGCCCACGCCGCCGCCCCAGCAGGTCGCCCAGAAGAACTTCGCCTTCGTGCCGGCGCTGCTGCCGATCGAGGTCGGCACCCGCG
>CAZKDK010000183.1:0-7640 GCA_964551145.1 uncultured Opitutaceae bacterium
GAGATCGCCCACCTGCGCCCGCGCTCGAACCTGTTCGGCTGCGTCTTCCGCGTGCGCAGCCGGCTGGCCTATGCCGTCCACCAGTTCTTCCAGGAGCGGGGCTTCGTCTACGTGCACACGCCGGTCATCACCGGCAGCGACTGCGAGGGTGCGGGCGAGCTGTTCCGGGTGACCACGCTCAACCCGGCGGATCCGCCGAAGCGCGCGGACGGAGCCATCGACTATGCCCGGGACTTCTTCGCCCGGCCGACCTACCTCACCGTGAGCGGCCAGCTGGAGGCCGAGGCCTTCGCCTGCGCGCTCGCCAAGGTCTACACCTTCGGACCCACGTTCCGCGCCGAGAACTCCAACACCTCGCGTCACGCCAGCGAATTCTGGATGATCGAGCCCGAGACGGCCTTCTGCGACCTGGCGGGCAACATGGAACTCGCGGAAGACTTCGTGAAGCATCTGATCCGCGATGTGCGCGCGCACTGCGCCGAGGACCTCGACCTGTTCGCCAAGTTCGTCGACAAGGGCCTGCTCTCCCGCCTCGACTTCGTGCTCGAGCGGCCCTTCCAGCGGGTGAGCTACACGGAGGCGGTCAAGCTTCTCCGCGAGAGCGGGCGCAAATTCGAGTATCCGGTCGAATACGGCATCAACCTCCAGTCGGAGCACGAGCGCTACCTGACCGAGGAGCACTTCAAGTGCCCGGTGACCGTCTACGACTTTCCGATCGAGATCAAACCGTTCTACATGCGGCTGAATGACGACGGCAAGACGGTGGCCGCGATGGACGTGCTCGTGCCCGGCATCGGCGAGATCGTGGGCGGCAGCCAGCGCGAGGAGCGGCTGGATGTGCTCGAGGCCAGCCTCCGGCGCCACAAGCTGGACCCCAAGGACTACGGCTGGTACCTCGACCTGCGCCGGTACGGCACGGTGCCCCATTCGGGCTTCGGCCTGGGGTTCGAACGCATGCTGATGTTCGTGACCGGAGTCGCGAACATCCGCGACGTGATCCCGTTCGCCCGCACCCCGGGGAACGCCGCCTTCTAGCACCCCGTCAGACCAGGGGTGGAGGCGTCCAGTTGTGGGAAAGCGCTCTCTCGGGAGCTGAGGCGCTTGGCCCTCCGGGCTGCTAGGTGCCACGCTGCGCGAGGCGAAAAAGACGCTGCGACAGCAGAGTGTCTCGGTCGAAGTTTGCCGGACATGTGGCCATGCGAGCTGCCCCGCAATTCACCGGCCGATCCCGCCCCAGGATCAAAATCCGTCACCCGCGAAAACGCCCGAGACGTTTTCCACTGGCAGCTTGAAGGACCCAGGTCCGACAAGCTGCTAGAACCACGAGAACCGCGTCGGAACGTAGACGATGTCCGACGGCTTCAGGTAGAACGGCACGTTGTTCTTGCCCTCCAGGACGAGCTTCAGGTTGAGCGGGTAGTTCCTCGTGCCGCCCTCTTCGTTGCGGATCACCACGACCGCCTTCATGTCGGCCTTGGTGCCGTCGAACCCGCCTGCCTCCATGATGGCCTCCAGGGCCGTGATCGGGCGGTCCGACTCCACTTTGCCCGGGCGCATCACCGCGCCGGTCACGAAAACCGAGAACGACGAGGAGACCACCGTCACCGAAACCTCTTTCGACAAGATCTGGGACGAGTAGACCTTGATCAGCTCCTTCTCCAGGTCGGAAGGGGTCAGACCGGCGGCTTTGAACTCGCCGATCATCGAAAGCGTGATCCGGCCATCCCTCCTGACCTGTTGCGTGGTGTCGAGGTTGGGAGCGCCCGGGAACGAGATTTTCAGAACGTCGCCTTCCCGGATCGTCTGCACATCCGGCGCCCTGCCGGCCTCGGCCTGCAGGCTGCCCTGCTCGACGGACGGAGCGACCGGCGACGACTGGCAGCCGCTCAGCGCGGCAAGAGCCAGGAGGCTGAGCGCAGCAAGCACGGACGGCACGACTCGCGCCGCGACAGCCCGCCGGCCAAGCGAATCATTCTGGAAAACTGTCATTGGAATCAGGGCTGTCTTCATCGGGTGGAGTTGGCGTTATTCGTTGTTCTGGACGGCGATACCTCAAGGCGCACTCCCTAGCGGGCAGAACCCGCCGCAGCAAGTCGAAAGCCCGGGGGCGCCCCCTTGATACCGTCTGCCCGGGGACCTTGGCTGTGAGCCTCGGGCCCGCATCATATTCCAGTTTTCCCTTTTGAAAAGCCTCGCGCGCGGCGCGGCGTCGAAAAACCCGTGAGTGATCCTCCCCAGGGCAACTAGGGATAAGACCCTATGGAGACAAATTACCCTCCGGTCATGATGGAGTTGCGATTATCGCCAACCCTTTCCCAACACCCCGATGCTTGTCCCCATGATCACCCTTACCGTCATCATCGTCGGTGTCCTGTTCGTCGCCGGGGTCGTCGCCATCCTTCATGCCGCCAGTCGCGCGCCCGAAGGGTACGAAGACGAACTTGGTTTTCATCCCCGCGTTCGCCGCGTGCCGGTCATTGAGCCGACCGATGCGACGTCGGGCGGCTCGGAGCACAGCTGGATCGACGGCCCGTTGGCGAGGCACGTCTCCACTCGCGCACCGCACCGGCCGGTGGGAGCCTGCTAGGCCAGGATCGTTCCGCCGCGGGTCCTCCCGCGATCTCGCGCTCACGTGGCAATTCGCCCGTGGGCGTTTTTGTTGCCGGGCGGTATACTGCTGAAGGTCGGAATCCTCGCGTGCCGCGATGATTCCACTGGAGGGCGAGGCTCTCCCTCGACCTTGCTCGGGACACCGAGCCTGCCGAGGGGCTGCCGAGCCGGGATCCGGAGTCGGCTCGCCGGCCTCCTTCGCCAAGGCTTCGAAGGCCCGCAATGCCCCTGAGCGCCCACCGAAGCTTCAGCGAAGGCGGGGAGGCTCGCCCTCCACCTTTGGTTGCGGCTCCGCCGCGTTGTGACCCGCCCGGCCCGACCGCTGGCCGGATCGCGGGTCCGACCCGACGCGCTCGGAGCCTCCGGCTGGCGCCGCATTCAGGACGCACAGGTTCTCGTCCCGCGCCCACCAGCACAGAAACGGCCGCTGCTTCACGCGCAACGGACCGGACAGGGGATCATCGACGATGACGAAGTCGCGGCCGACCAAGCCGGCCACGACCACCCAGTGCCGGGGCCGGGGGCCGACGCCATTCCAGAGATTCACCACGCCATCGGCGACCAGCCCGCCCGCCGGTCGATCTGGGACGGGATGGCGCAGCGATTCCGGCCGCCCCGGCGAGCGAAATCCACCTCGGTTCCAGTCCGGATAAGCTTCTTGCCGGTCACGACTTGGATCGGGTTCGGGATGCTCTCGGACCGCCCTGCCCCGCCGGGCGCAGAACCTGCTCATGGGGGGCAACCAAACAACCACATTCCGATCAATCGACTTCCAGGAAACCATGATCCCACGCGCACACATATCCTTTCGCCGTCCACGGGCCCCACGATGGCCCGCACCGTCCCCGCCCGTCGGGGGGCGCGGGCCGACCGTCGCAGCCGGGCGCACGAAGCTGAACAAGCCGCCGAGGAGAACCCGCGATCTGCTCGCGGCGACCGCGGTGTCGGCGGCGGTCTTCTCGTGCCTCCTCTTCGGATTCGATCAGCCGACCGCGCCCGTGCAGCACGCGCAGGCGATGGCC
Organism: uncultured Opitutaceae bacterium; assembly: GCA_964551145.1. Taxonomy (GTDB): domain Bacteria; phylum Verrucomicrobiota; class Verrucomicrobiia; order Opitutales; family Opitutaceae; genus Fen-1467. The sequence continues at coordinate 3,633 of CAZKDK010000183.1, forward strand.
GACGACACCGTCCAGATCGAGATGCCTCCGCTCGCCCAGGAATTGCCGGACACCGCCAAGGTGGAGGATCCGCCGCCGGAGGAAGATGTCTCCCCGGCCCTCTTCGCGCCGCCGTCGCTGGTCGACATCCCGACCGTCGTGCCCGACGCCACGTTCGTGGAATCGGTCACGCCGCCTCCGCCGCCCGGCATCGAACCGGCCAAGGGCATCATGACGATTCCTCCGACCGGGCGTCCGGGCTTCGGCCGCGGCATGGGCGCGATCTTCGATCTCGGCCAGCTCGACGCCGTGCCGGTCGTGCGGTTTCAGCAGCAACCCATCTACCCGCCGGCGATGCTCCGTGCGGACATCGCCGGCGAGGTGAAGGTCGCCTTCATCGTCGATACCAACGGCAATGTCCGCGACGCCTACGTCGTTTCATCCACCCGGGAGGACTTTGACGCCGCGGCGGTGCTGGCCGTGAGCAAATGGAAATTCCGGCCGGGCCGGAAGAACGGCCAGGCGGTGAACACCCGCATGTCCGTCCCCATCGGCTTCCAGATGGGCGAGTGACGGGCTCGGGCGACGATGCCGTGGCGGCATTTCGCGCCCGGCATCGGTCACCAGCCGCGCGACGGGTTTCTCAGTCGCGACGTCGATCGCGGGCCGCAGGGTCGGCGATGCGCGGATGTCGCCCCGCCGGGCCCGGCCGCGTCGATCGAATCAGGCCCGCAGTCTCCGGAATCGCACCACGGCGAGGCCGGCCAGGCCCAGGCCGAGCAGCGCCAGCGTGTTGGCTGAATCCGGAACGCCCGGGACCCCTTCGACCGTCGAGACGCCAACCGTGAGGTAATCGACCGCCCAGCCGTCGCCACCGTCGCCGCCTTCATCGATTTTGAGCCACAGCAGGTTGTCCCCGGCGAGCAGGGAGGGATCGATCCCGATCGTAAAGAACTGCACGACGGGGCCGCTCTGGTTCAAGCCGTTGAGGGCGGCGGTCAGCGCCGTGTCCACCGTGCCATTGATGCTCGCAGTGAACGGCTGGCCGAAGACGGCGTTCTGGAAATCGTCCGCGGCAATGCCGAGGGTCAGGCTGGCGATCGTGTCTCCGGGCGACACGAGGCTCGAATAATCGAGCGAGAGGATCTGCGGGCCGTTGATCCGCTGCGCCGAAACGGAATAGCCGTCGTGGGCCCCGGTCTGCGTGCTGCCGACGTAGATCTGGTCGGTGCCCGGAAAATCGCCGACGGACGGGCTGAAGGGAAACGAGTGGGCCTGGACGAGCGACGCGAAGGTCACGGTTCCCGGCGCCAGGCCGTTGAGGGTTGCCCCGCTGGTGGGATCGCTGCCGTAGGAGGCGGTGCCGAGCACATCCTTGTCGCCATAGGTCAGCACTCCCGCACCGTACGCCTGCGCCGCCGCCAGGAGCGACAGCGCGCAAAGGGTAATCCGCAGATTCATGGTTCTCCTCTTGTTGAGCCAGGGTGGTTTCCGAACAGGCGCCGACAGGCTATTCCGACTGCTCCGGAATATCCAGCGACACCATCGGTTTTTCGCGCGCTCGCGCCTCGGCCCCTCCTGATGCCAATCACAAGCGGAAAGCGCCCTTCAAGCGGTGATTTTGGGGGAGAGTCGCAGTTCTGGGTCAAAGCATACCCGAAGTACCACTTCGCGCAGTCCGAATTGCTGCCGCTCCGGACGGATGCCGAACGGGTGGCGCGTTGCGCCGCGACGCGCATTTCCCGACACCTGCGGGAGCCTCATCCAGCGGACCAGCATCAAGCAGCCGTAGCGGAAGAGCCCGCCTCCGTCAGGCCTTCCGTCGTCGCCAAGCTCATGGCGGACAAGTTGGCGGGGCGACTTTCGCTTGCGGCGGCCGAGGCGCGCGTAATCAGCCGCGGGCAATGCCCGCCTTCGCCCACAACGCGAAGTGCCCTCCTTCGCCGGGCCTACGGAGGGCATTTTTCGCCTGCGGCGAAAAATGGTGGGGGCACTTGGACTCGAACCAAGGTAGTCCATGAGGACGGGAGATTTACAGTCTCCTGCAGTTGCCGCTGTGCCATACCCCCAGCTGCGAGCCGAAAATGGAGCAGGATGGAAACCCTTCGGTCAAGGACTGAATTTTTCCCCCGCCCCTCTCTGCCACCCTGCAATCGACTCCGGAATTTTGCCAAGGCAGCAACTCACAGTGCATCAACGATCCGACTCGATGCAGCCACACGCACAGGCGGCCCGCCCCGTCTGGGGACGCGACGCCCACGTCGCGTTCGATCCGGGCATCCGCGGCGAGGGCGCCGCGGCTCCAGGAATTCAGAAGCCCAGCCCGACGCCCGGACGGCTGCACGGGACCGCAACGGCCGGAGTCCCGTCGGGCGCAGCAAGTCTGCGCCCCTACAAGGCATCGAACTCCAAGGCTGATGTCCCTCCGGACCTCTCTGTTTTCTCAGCGACCTCCTGGGAAAAAAAATCCTACCGCGCAGCGGCCGCGGCCTTGACCAGGTCCATGAACGAGCGCGCCTCCAGCGAGGCGCCGCCGATGAGGCCGCCGTCGATATCCTTCTGCGCCAGGAGATCCGCCGCGTTGGCCGGCTTCATGGAACCGCCGTAGAGGATGCGGATCCGCTGGGCCACGGGCTTGGTGAACATCTTGATCAGCAGGCTGCGGATGAAGGCGTGCACCTCCTGGGCCTGGTCCGCCGTCGCCACCTTGCCCGTGCCGATGGCCCAGATCGGCTCGTAGGCGATCACGAGCCCGATGGCTTCTTCCTTGGTCACTCCCTCCAGCCCCAGCTCGAGCTGCGTCTGCACCACCTGCAGCGTCGTCCCGGACTCGCGCTCCTGCAGCGTCTCGCCGATGCACAGGATCGGCTTGAGCTGGTTCTTGAGCGCAGCCCGCACCTTCTCGTTGATGAAGCCGTTGACCTCCAGGAAATAGGTCCGGCGTTCGCTGTGGCCGAGGATGACGTACGTCGTGAAGATGCTGCGCAGCATGGCCGCCGAGATCTCGCCCGTGTAGGCGCCGGCCGCCTCGGGGTGCATGTTCTGCGCGCCCAGCTTGACGGTCGAGCCCTCGAGGACGTGGGCGACGCTCTCCAGCGCGGTGAAAGGCGGGCACACGACGACCTCGACGTCGATCTCCTTGCCGACGGCGGTGACGATCTCCTTCACCAGGTTCACCGCATCGGCGGAGGTCTTGTTCATCTTCCAGTTGCCCGCGATGAGCTTCTTGCGAATCAGCATCGGCGGCATGGAGAGCGCGGGGGTTGTGGTCATGCGGAAAACGGGGGACGATGAGGGCGGGGCTGGGGTCGAAGGCGGTAGTCTCGTTCGGCGGCGGCTCGCGGGCAAGCCCGCTTCCGGGCCAGGCCGGAATCAGGCCTGATCGAGCGCAGCCACGCCGGGCAGCACCCTGCCCTCGAGAAACTCGAGGCTGGCGCCGCCGCCGGTGGAGCAATGGGTGACCTTGGTGTCGACCTTGAACTTCTTGGCGGCCGTCGCGGTGTCGCCGCCGCCGACCACGGTCACGGCGCCGGCCGCGGTGGCCCGGGCGATCGCATCGGCCATCGCCCGGGTCGAGCCGGCGAACTTGTCGAACTCGAACACGCCGGACGGCCCGTTCCAGATGATCGTCCGGGCGCGGCCGATCGCCTCGGCGAACAGCGCGATCGACTTGGGCCCGGCGTCGAGGCCCATCCAGCCGTCGGGAATTCCCTCCCGGTCGGTGACCGAGCGGGTGGCGGCGTTGGCGTCGAACTTGTCGCCGCACACGAAGTCCACCGGCAGCGTGATCCGCACGCCCTTGGCCTGGGCCTTGGCAAAGAGCTCCTTGGCGATCTTCGCGCCCTCGGGGTCGTAGAGGCTGGTGCCGATGGCCATGCCCTCGAGCTCCTTCTTGAAGGTGAAGGCCATGCCGCCGCCGATGATGAGCTCGTCCGCCTTCTCGAGGAGATTGTTGATGAGCGGAATCTTGTCGGCGATCTTGGCGCCGCCGAGGATGGCCAGCAGCGGGCGCTGCGGGTGGTCGATCAC
>CAZKDK010000184.1:0-7579 GCA_964551145.1 uncultured Opitutaceae bacterium
TGAGCATCACCATGTCGAACGGCGTCGTCGTCGTGCCCTCCTCCTTGTAGCCGCGGACGTGGATGTTGTGATGGTTGGCGCGGCGGTAGGTCAGCCGGTGGATCAACCACGGGTAGGCGTGGAAGGCGAAGATGACCGGCTTGTCCCGGGTGAAAAGCTCGTCGAAATCCCGGTCGCTCAACCCGTGCGGGTGCTCGGTTGGCGGCTCGAGCTTCATGAGGTCGACGACGTTGACCACCCGGATTCTCAGGTCCGGCAGGCGCTCGCGCAGGATGGAGACGGCGGCGAGCGTCTCCAGCGTGGGCACGTCGCCGCAGCAGGCCATGACCACGTCGGGCGCCAGGCCCTGGTCGTTGCTGGCCCACTGCCAGATGCCGATGCCCTCGGTGCAGTGCTTGACGGCGGCGTCCATCGTCAGCCATTGCGGCGCCGGGTGTTTGCCTGCGATCACGACGTTGACGTAGTGGCGGCTGCGCAGGCAGTGGTCTATCACCGACAGCAGGCAGTTGGCATCCGGCGGAAGGTAGACCCGCACGATCTCGGCCTTCTTGTTCACGACGTGGTCGATGAAACCGGGATCCTGGTGCGTGAAGCCGTTGTGATCCTGGCGCCAGACATGCGAGGCCAACAGGTAGTTCAACGAGGCGATCTTCCGCCGCCATGGAAGGCCGGAAGTGACCTTCAGCCACTTGGCGTGCTGGTTGAACATCGAATCGACGATATGGATGAACGCCTCGTAGCAGTTGAAGAGTCCATGCCGGCCGGTGAGCAGGTAGCCCTCGAGCCAGCCCTCGCATTGGTGCTCGCTGAGCATTTCCATCACCCGCCCGGCGGGCGCGAGAAATTCGTCGTTCGGCACGGTCGCGGCGTCCCATTGCCGTTGGGTTGCCTCAAAGAGGGCCTCCAGGCCGTTGGAAAGCGTCTCGTCGGGGCCGAAGACCCGGAAATTCCGCTGCTCATCGTTCAGCTTCACCACATCGCGTAGGAAGCGCCCGAGCACATGCGTGTCGCCGATGCCGCGCACCCCGGGCGAGGCCACGTCGACCGCGTAGTCGCGGAAATCCGGCATCCGCAGGTCGCGGAGCAACTGGCCGCCGTTGGCGTGGGGATTCGCGCCCATGCGCCGTTCGCCCTGGGGCGCGAGTTCGGCCAGCTCCGGTTTCAGGCGGCCCCGCTCGTCGAAGAGTTCCTCCGGCCGGTAGCTCCGCAGCCAGTCCTCGAGCAGCTTGAGGTGCTCCGGATGGGTGGCTGGATCGGAAAGCGGCACCTGGTGGGCGCGGAACGTGCCTTCAATCTGCAGGCCGTCGACCACCTTCGGCCCCGTCCACCCCTTGGGGGAGTTGAGGACGATCATCGGCCAGCGCGGGCGCGTCAGGTTGCCGTGGACGCGGGCGTCGTGCTGGATCTTCTTGATCTGCTCCACCGCCGCGTCGAGCGCCGCAGCCATGGCCTCGTGCATCCGCGCCGGCTCGTGGCCCTCGACGAAGGTGGGCGTCCACCCGTAGCCGCGGAGCAACTGCTCCAGCTCCTCGCGGGTGATGCGCGCGAGAACCGTCGGGTTGGAGATCTTGTAGCCGTTGAGATGCAGGATCGGCAGGACCGCGCCGTCGGTGGCCGGATTGAGGAACTTGTTGGAATGCCACGCCGTGGCCAGCGGTCCGGTCTCCGCCTCGCCATCGCCGACCACGCAGGCCACGACGAGATCGGGATTGTCGAATACCGCCCCGAACGAGTGGCTGAGCGAATAGCCCAGTTCGCCGCCCTCGTGGATGGAGCCGGGGCACTCCGGCGATACGTGGCTCGGAATCCCGCCCGGAAACGAAAACTGAAGAAACAGCTTCCGCAGTCCGGCCTCATCCTGGCTGATGTCGGGATACACCTCGCTGTAGGTGCCCTCGAGGTACGTGTTGCCCACGATGGCCGGGCCGCCGTGCCCGGGTCCGGAGACGTAGATCATGTCCAGGTCGTATTTCTTGATGACCCGGTTCAGGTGCACGTAGATGAAATTCTGCCCGGGAGTCGTCCCCCAGTGCCCGAGCAGCATGTGCTTCACATCCGTGAGCGTCAGCGGCCGCTTCAACAGCGGATTGTCGTAGAGGTAGATCTGGCCGACCGAGAGGTAATTCGCGGCCCGCCAGTAGGCGTCCATCCGTCGGAGCAATTCCGGCGTGAGCGTGGTCGATTGCATGGTTCCGGTATCTGCCGGGCGTCCAGCCCGAGGCGGGAGCGGAGCGTTGCCCGTTCCCTCCCCTCCTCTCCGCCGGCGCTATTTCACGATCAGTTCCCCGTGCATTCCCGCCTGGAAATGGCCGGGGAAGGTGCAGAGAAAAGCATACACACCCGGTGTCTCCGGAGCGGTGAAGGTGACTTCCTCCTCGTGCTTCGCGCCGATCAGCGGAATGGATGCGAGCACCTGATCAGCCAGCGATTTCGGCTCATAGTTTTCCTTCGCTGCCTGGAGCGCCGCGGCCGCGTAGGCCGCCGCAGCGGTCCCGGACTTCAGAAGGATCCAGTTGTGGCCCATGACTTCCTTGGCCAGCGTCCCCTCATTCTTGAGTCGCACGTGGATCGTCTCGCCCGGCCGGGCTTCAATCCGCGTCACACTGTATTTCATCTGGTCGTTGGCGACGATGACGACATTCCTGGCGGCATCTCCTGCCGCCTGTGACTGAGCACCCCCAATGACCGCGAAGGCCAGCAGGGCCGTGATGTATTTGGTTTTCATGGAAGATGAATCTTGCGAGGCCGTGGGGTGGCCCACGCCGGTCTCTATTCCGTCGTCTTGCCGTCGAAGTGCTCGTTGTCGGCCTCCGCTTCGGCGCGGGTATGGTGGACGACGCCGTCCCGATGATTCGGGGGCGCATAGAGGGTATAGAGCTTCAGCGGCGCACTGCCGGTATTGGTGATGTTGTGATTCGTCCCGGCCGGGACGACCACCGCAAAGCCCGCGCGGATCGGCGTCCGGACGCCATCGAGAACCGCCTCCCCGGAACCTTCCTCCACGCGAAAGAACTGGTCGAGTTTATGGACTTCCGCCCCGATCTCTTCCTTGGGCTTTAGCGCCATGACGACGAGCTGGCAGTGTTTTGCCGTGTAAAGCACCCGGCGAAACTCGTCATTCTTGATGGCGAGACCCTCGATATCCTGCACAAATCCTTTCACAATGACTCCTCTCTGGTTTTGCCCGATGGGGGGCGTTTGACCCGGACTGCCCGGCGAACCGGGCGATCGGGGCGTTTCCTCGGCGGCCCATCAACCTGCCGCCGCTTCTTCCATGATTTTGACGATCGTCGCCTCCACCTCCTGCGCCACCCCTTCCAGTTGCGGCGTATGGAACATCGCCAGAAGCGTGGTCGGCTTCAAGGTGGCCAGCACGGTTTTGCCGCCCTCCTCGTAGATGGAGATCCGACAGGGCAGCGCGGTGGAGACGCTCATGTTTTCATCGAGCACCTTCTTCGCCTGTTGCGGCTGGCAGACCTCGAAGATCAGGCATTCACGGGCGAACTCCACGCCCTTCTTCGCCATGGTCTCCTTGAGGTTGTGAACCTGCATGACGCCGAAGTGATTGGCCTGGACGGCGGCCTGCAGGGCAGCCGCAGTTTCACTCACGGTCTTGCTTGTGGATAATTTGACCAGCATGGGTCTCCTTTCATGCCTGACAGTTCGCCGCGTGGACGGGCGTGGCGGCGCATCATCTCTTCGAGAGCCTGGCAATCACGGCGACCACAAGGACCAGCACCACCAGGCCGATCGCAGTCCAGAGCCACAGTCCTCCGCCCGCCCATCCGCCCATCCATCCGTTTGATTGGTGCATCATAGAGAGCCTTTGGCCGCGCTGCGATCAGCGCGGCATTGAACGCCAATTGCCATCCACGCAGGCTGGAGCGCGCCCCGGATGGGCCGTCTCCGGCGCTTCAATCCTGGCTGGCGAAAGGCTTGTGCGGCGGGCACCGGGGCGCCCGGCGGTTATTTCTGTCCTTCTTGCCGTTCCGTGGGCTTCTCGTCCATGCCCCGCATCATCGGATGGGGTTTCGCGCCCTCCCCGCACGTCGGCATGTGTTTCATCATTTCCGCCTGCATCTTCTCCATCCGCGCGTTCATTGCCACCCGCTGCTCCACGAGCCGGGTGACGATGGCCGCGACCAGGTCCAGCTTTTTGTCCGCCGGTGCGCGGTTCATCTCGGCCACCTGCGCGGTGAGTTCGGCGTCCTGCGCCTTCATCTCCGCCATCATCTTCTGCCTCTGCTCCGTCATCTCCTGGCAGCATTTCATCCCATTGGGCTCCGTCATCTTCGGTTGCTCCGCCGGCTCGGCGGAGCGCGCCTGGACGGGAAACCAGATGGCCAGGGCCAGGGCCAATGCGAGGCTTGAATGCGTGACGAGGCTCATATTCGGTGCGTGTTTCATGTTTTCCTGCTTTCGATTCTGTCGTTTCTGTCGACGGCTTGCGCCCGGCTGACGGCGGGACTGGAAACCGGTTCCACCACGATCCGCAGGGGTGCCCATGCTCAGGTTGCGCCGGTCAGGGCGGTTTTGCTACGGGGTACAACCCTACCGTCGATCATCGGGCGCATCATCCGGCGGAAACGGATTCCGCCGGGAAATGGCTTCGACCGCACGGCCGCGATTCCCCTTTTCGCCGGGCCGGCCACGATCGACGGGTGAATGTACCGCGACCGCTATTTCTTCATGGCCGTGATGCGTTTTAAATGCTCGGCCACAATCGGGATGGATTTGTCCACGAAGCTCTTGATATCCGCATCCTTCGTTGCAGCGGATTCGGCATTGAAAGCCTTGGCGTCCATCTCGTGGTCCTTGATCATGGCGGCGACATAGGCCTCGTCGAATTCCGCCCCCGTCAGGGCCGCCAGCTTGTCCACCATCCCCTGATGTTCGGCATCCAGGCTGTCGGGCAGGGTCACGGCCTTCTGCGCGGCCAGCGCCTTGAGGTCGCCATTGATGGCCGTGTGGTCCCGCACCATCATCTGGCCGAACGCCTTGACGTCGTCGCGCGTCCCCTTTTGGGCCGCCAGCTCACCCAGCTTCACCTCGGTCATGCCGCCCTGGGCGGCCGCGAGCAGGAAGTCCCGGTCCGCCGTGGAGAGTTTCGATTCCGTCTTCATGCAGGAGACTCCGAAAAGGAGTCCCGCCGCTGCGAGCGCCAGGCCCAGCCGGGCGGCGGCCGCGCGGCCGAGGAGTCTGCGCACGGGCGCCTTGTTTGATTCCATCGCTGATTCTGTATTGGTCTTCATGATCTGCTGTCTGGTTAATGTCGGTCTGTTTTCCGTTTTGGTTGGGAGTTGGTGTTGATCATCGATCAAAGAACCGGGCGAAAACCTCATCGGCTTGCCCGGCCAGGAAAAAATCCTTTGAGGTAATTCCTCCTTCATCGTGCGTGGTGAGCTTCAACGTCACCTTGTTGAAACGGACAACGATGTCCGGATGATGATTGTTTTTTTGGGCCTTTTTGGCGATCCGGTTGACGAATTCGATGCTTTCCGGGAATCCGGAGAACTTGAAGGTCCGCAGGATCGTTTGAGCGCGTTTCGCCCAGTTCGGTACGCTTCTCAGGTGAAGTCTGATCTGTTTTCCGGTTAAGGCTGGCATGGTCTCATTCAGTTCTTCTTCCGGCCGGAGCCGCTCTTCCTTCCGCCGCCGGTGAGTTTGTTGACGGTGGCCCAGGCCCGAGCCTCCGCGGTTCTCGTGCCGAACCCCTTTTGCCCGTAGCCGGCTTCGATGTGAGCCGCCTGACGTTTCTGCTTGTCAGTATAGCTCGATTTATCGCCTGAGGGCATGGTGGGTTCTTTTCCCCGGAGAGGACGCCCGGGGTCGGGTCCGCCAGGCCGCCTCGCTTTTATTCGCGTAGTCGTCGAAGGCCTTGACCAGGCCTGTGAGCACCTCCGCCGAGGTCTCGAAGAGCGCCTGGGCCTTCGGTTCCGTGATTCTGACCACGTCTCCGCGCAGATGATCAATCAACTGCCGCATCCGGACTTTGATTCTTCGCGTGTGGTGAATCGGGTTGCTCATGGATTTCGGTTTCATGGATGTGGCGCATTGAGGCGGGCTGGTTGGCGACGGGATTTCTCAGGTCGAAGGCTGCTTGGCGAGGGGCACCGCGATGTCCAGCGCCGCGCTCAGATCGATTTCATGCTCCTGTTCCTGCACGATGATCGCGCGCAACGTCTCGCTTAACGCAAATTCCCCCATCGCCTCGGCCTGGCGGATGCGCTCACGATAACGCCCCACCGTCTCCCGTTCGTTCTCCAGATCGGCCCGCAGCATTCTAACCGGGTCATGGGAGGTCTTCACCAGCTTGGGCCGCACCGCCGGCATGCCGCCCAGATAATCGATCTGCTTGGCGATCTTGATGGCGTGGGCCAGTTCCTCCCCGGCATGCGCCTCCAACTCCCGCGCAACGTCGGTGTACGCGGCCCCCTTGAGCACCTGGCTGTAGACGGTGTAGGCGATGATCGCCTGGTATTCGCCGGCCAGATCCTCGTTCAGCAATTGGATCATCTCTTTGCGAGTGATGTTTAGTCCTGATCGCGATTTTGATTTAGCCATAAGTTGTTTTGGGCTCGCCACCGGCCTTCCCGCGCGGCTGCGTCGGGTGGAGACGATGGGAGCCCATTGCCCGTCCGCGCTCAGCCTTCCACGCTGAAGCCGACCTTGATGGTCACCTGCCACTGCTCCACCTTCCCCTTGCTGATGGCGCCGCGCGTCTCGACCACCTGGAACCAGTGCAGGTTCTTGATGGTCTTGCGCGCGCGCTGGATGGCCCGGGCCACCGCATCCTCGATGGACGTGTCGGAAGTGCCGGTGAGCTCGATGAGTTTGTAGACGGGGGATTTCATGTTCGGTTCTTCCGGTATTCGCGCATCCGTGGTCGCCGAATGTCCGGCGGGTGGCGCAACCCGGCGACCGGACCACGCTAAACCCGGGGCCGCGACTTTCCAACGGGGTGAAACCCTACCGTGCAGAAACCGGGCGCCCGTGCCCTCCGGAAACGGATCCGGCGGAGGCCGGGATCGATCGCGCCGCCCGGGTCGGGCTCAGGTGGCCGCGGCGGTCCCGACGATGCGATCCACCGAGCGCGCGATCATCAGCGCCTCGTCCGTCCGGATGACCCGGACCGTGGCCCGGCTGCCGGCCGCGGAAATCACGGCCGCATTCGCCGCGTTGCGCGCCGCGTCCAGCTCGATGCCGAGGAAGCCGAGTCCCTCGCAGATGCGCGCGCGAATGGAGGGGCAGTTCTCCCCGATGCCGGCGGCGAAGACCAGCGTGTCCAGCCCGCCGAGGGCGGCGGCGTATGCGCCCAGCCACTTCTTAGCCTGGTAGCAGAACAGCGCCACGGCCTCCGCCGCCCGCACGTCGGTGGCTTCCCGCGCGAGCAGATCCCGCATGTCGGGGCTGGTCTCCGACACCCCCAGCAGCCCAGACTCGAGATTGACCATCTGGTAATACTGTTTGCTGGTGATCTGCTCGGTGCGCGCCAGATACGGCGCCAGGCCGGGATCCAGATCGCCCGAGCGGGTGCTCATGGGCAGCCCCGCGGTCGGCGTGAAGCCCATGCTGGTGT
>CAZKDK010000185.1:0-7564 GCA_964551145.1 uncultured Opitutaceae bacterium
GACCGGGTGGTCGAGGACCGCGAGACCGCCGTGGCCAAGAGCGTCCGCCGCCCGCCGCGCCACCTGAACGCCACCCCCGACGAGGAGGAGGCGCGCCGCAAGGGCAAGCAGCCGAAGCAGGCGACGTTCCTGGAATAGCCGGCCCCGGGCCGCCGGCCGCCGGCTCGCGCCGGGCGACCCGCGTCAGCGCGCGCTCGCCAATTCCTGCGATTTCAGCACGCCGACCAGGTTCGCGACCTGCTCCGCGTAGGCATAGGCCGAGGCCGGCACGCGGTCGTTCACGACCTGGTCGAGGCCGGCATTCCACACGAGCGCGATCCGGTAGGGCGTCGGCTCGATGCCGGCGTTGAGCAGGCCGTGCCGGATCCACTCGTAGTGCTGCACGGCCACCTCGTCGGCATCCTGCCGCTGGACCGCGAGCGCAAAAGGCTTGTCCGTGTACATGCGCCACGTCGCCTGCCGGAACTGGTACGGCCCCAGCTCGCCGCGCGGGCCGACCCTCGTGCTGTTGCGCGGGTTCTCCACCCAGTTGATCGCCTGCAGCGTCCGCCAGCGCTCCGACGCCGACGCCGTCGCCACCGTGGCGGCGAGTGCCGCCAGGAGGATGCCCAGCTTCAGGTGGTGTCGATTGCCGTTCATCGGACTTGGATGGGGCGCTCAGGGTGTTTCCGAATATCGGTCAGTAAAGCATTTTTACCCGGCACGCCAAAATGGCGCTGGCCTCGATCGGGATCGCCGGGCTTTGGGCATTTTGCATGGCCCGATGGACCCGCTTTTCGCTCCGGAGTTCGCACGGGCGCGCCCCTATTTGCAGACAGTTTGTAATGCCTCAGGAATCAGCCGGGCCGGACGGTCCGGCTGATTCCTGACGGTCGCAGAATTCCCCGATCACCCGCGCCATTTCCCCCGGTCGGGCATCGCGCGAGACCGCGGCCGCCCTCGCCGAGTTACCCGCCGGTCTTCCCCGCCACTCGGTCGAGAATGAACTCGGCGACGGCGGCCTTCGGCGCCGGGCCGAAGGCGTGCCGGACCCCGTCCGGACCGAACAGCACCACCGCGTTGTCCTCCGCGCCGATCGCCAGGCCGGGCCGGCCCACATCGTTGGCCACGATCCAGTCGAGCCGCTTCTCCTCGCGCTTGCGGCGCGCCCGCGCCTCGAGGTCGCGCGTCTCCGCGGCAAACCCGACGACGACCTGCCCGGACCGCTTGCGCGCCGCCAGGGTCTTCAGCACGTCGACGGTGGGCACCAGCTCGAGCCGCCAGGTCCCCGTCCGCTTGGCCTCCTTTTCCGGCGCGGCCGACTGCGGCCGGTAGTCGGCCACGGCCGCCACCGCGATGAACAGGTCGCAGGCGGCAAACACCGGCTCGCACGCGCGCAGCATCTCCTCCGCCGACACCACCGCGTGCACCGTCGCGCCGGGCGGCGGCGCCAGCGCCACCGGACCGCTCACCAGGTCCACCTGCCACCCGCGCATCACGGCGGCCGCGGCGAGCGCATAGCCCATCCGCCCGCTCGAACCGTTGCTCAGGAACCGGACCGGATCCAGGTGCTCGCGGGTCGGTCCGGCCGTGATGAGACAGCGCAGCGGCGGGTTCACCCTTTCAACCATGACAGCCGCCGGTCCCGGTGTCCATGCGCGGATCGCGCCGGCGCGCACAGGCTGGAATCCATTCATGCCTTCCACCCGATCATCTCCACAGAAGGCAGCGAAGCCAGGGAAGGGCGGTTCGCTGGACCGGCTGCCTCCCACGGCGCCCCCCGACAACTCTTGGTTGTCTTCGTTACCTTCTGTGAAGACCGACCGACCCCGCCCTACAGGATCCGCCGCAGGGCTTCGATGCCCTGTCCGGTCATCAGCACATAGCTGAGCCGGTCGTCGGCCCAGGCCGCCACCGACCGGCCGACCGCCTCGCGGAAAACGGGACCGGCGGCGGCCGCGCCGGCCGGCTCCCGCCGGGTGAGATACAGGTGATACCACGCGCCCTCGCGCTGGAAGCAGATCTCGAAGACTTCATGGCCGGCGACGCTGACCGCGCGGCAGCCCTGCTGGCGGAGCTGCGCCAGATCGGCCGGCGGCCCGGACGAGATCCGGTTGACGGGATTCTCCAGCCACGCGCCAAATGACCCCAGCCGGTCCGCATGCGGTCCGGTGTGCGCGCTCTCCGGATCGCCGAGCGCGAAGGCGGCCAGCCGGTCCAGACCGGCCGCACCGCGGCCGGCGACAGCCAGCCGGTAGGTGGACACTCCCGTGATCACCAGGGCCAGCGACGCCGCCACGGCCAGCCAGGCCGGGAGGCGCCACCGCGGGCGGGCGGGTGCGAAGCTCACGCGCGACCCCGCCAGGATGGCCTCGCGCAATTCCGGCGGCGGCGCCACGGCGCGCAGCTTGGCCGCCACGGCCGCATCGAACGCCTGTTCCCGCGCCAGCCAGGCGCCGAGGGCCGGATCGGCCCGCGCCTGGCCCAGCGCCTCGGCAAACGCCGGCTCGGTCGCGTCGCGCCCGTTCGGACGGTACGCCCGCAGAATGAATCTCGCCTGCTCGTTGTTCATGGCGCCCGGCGCTCCTTCTGCGCCGAAAAAGACAGAAGATTGTCGCGGGCGGCCTGCTCGCGCCGCGCCAGGATCGCCCGCAGCTGGGCCTTGCCGCGCGACAGGCGCGACATGACGGTGCCCACCGGGATGCCCAGCGCTTCGGCGATCTCGTGGTATGGGAGTTCCTCAAGGTAGAACAGCGTGAGGGGCGCCCGGAAGACCTCGTCGACTTCCTGCAGGGCCGCCATGACCAGCTGCGCGTCGAGCGCCGAGACGACGTCCGCCTCCGGGGCCGGCGGCTCGGCCGCGTCCGCGGGCAGGTCCTCCAGCGCGGTGGCGCGGCCGCTGCGCCGGCGCCCGCGCAGGAACTCGCGGTAGAGCGTGGTGAAGAGCCATGACTTGGCCTTGGAAAAATCACGCAGCGCCCCGCCCTTCGTGGCCCAGATGAAAAACGTCTGCTGCGTCAGGTCGCACGCGTCGGCCTGGTTCCGCGTCAGGCTGAGGGCGAAGCGGTAGAGCGGCGCGTAGTGCGCGTCGACCAACTGCGTGAAGGTGTCGGAACCCATTCGGTGTGAGAGGCGGCGCGGGGCGGCAATATTCCCGCAAAGGCGCCGGGCGTCCAGCGGCCCGTCCGTTTTGCCCTGCCCTTCGGGGCGGGACGACGGCGTGTTTGCCCGGCCCGACCCATGCTCAACCTTGACCATGGTTCGGGCTCACGACCCGCCAGCCCCATCGATGCTCAACGTTGAGCACGGTTCGGGCCCGCTCCCATTGCCCTGTCATCTTCGGTCAAAAGCGAAACGAGCACTCCCGGCCCGACGCACGCTCAACCTTGAGCATGGTTCGGGCTCACGACCTGCGAGCCATATCGATGCTCAAGCTTGAGCACGGTTCGGGCACCGGTTCCAGCCAGGCAGGCAGCCACGCCCGTGCCCAACCTTGAGTCCGGTCCGGCGCGGCGGGCGAATGGCCGCACCGGCGACGGCCGGGCTTGCACGGCATCCCCGCGCGCCCACTCTGGCACCATGCTGCGCATCCTGCTGCCGCCCAACCTCGCGGCCGCGGCCGTCCGCAACGCCGTGGTCATCAAGGTCGAGTTCGCCCCGGGGGCGGTCCCTCCGCCGGCGCTCGCGCCCGCGCTGGCGTGGCTCCAGCGTCAGGCGGCCTCCCCGGCGCGCCCGCCGCTGTTTCTGCAGCTGACCCGGGCGCAACTGAACGAGTTGATCGCCACCGCGGAGAACCAGCCGGTGTTCTTCTGGGTGAATCGTCCCGCCGAGCCGCTGGCCTGGAATCACGGCGACCTGGCCGGCGTCACCGAGCAATTGGAGGAGCCGGAGAACGCGCCGGCCCCGGCCGCCCCGGCGCCGGCTCCGGTCCCGCCGCCGCGGGTGCGCCCCGCGCCCGGTCCGGGATCCCCGATGACCGTCGACGGCAGCGAGCATTATCTCGCCGTCACCCTGCCTTCCGCCGACCACCTGACCCACGACGAGGCGCTCGCCCTGCTCAAGGTCCACGGATTCGTGCTCGAGACGTCGAACCGCCGCTGGTGGCTGCGCGACCGCCATAAGACGCTCACGTTTCTCGCCGCCCAATGGGTCGCCCTGCGCGAGCACTTCGGCGCGCAGTTCACGCCCAACTTCGAGCGCAACACCGCCCGCCTGCAGCCGGCCGACGTCACCTCCGCGGCGGTCGAGGCCGGCGGCGGCTACGACGTCACCCTGGCGCTCCGGGCCGGCTCCGCCCCGGACGAGGCCGTCCAGGCGGCGCTCACCGGCGGCCGCAGCTACGTGGACCACGCCAGCGGGATCGCGCTGCTGCTCCCGGCCATGATCGAACGGCTGGCCGAGGCCGGACGCCGCCTGTCCGGCGATCCGGCGGCGGGCGTGAATCCGCGCCGGACGTTGCATCTGTCCGGCGCGGCCGTGGCCGAGGCCGACGCCCTGATCGGCACGATTGCTCCGCATTTCCAGCCGCCCGCCACCTGGAGCCGGCGCGGCGAGGCTCTGCGCAACCTGTCCCGGCTGACCCCGGCACCCGTGCCGGCGGACCTCGATGGACAGCTGCGGCCCTACCAGCGGATCGGCGCCGCCTGGCTGTGGCATCTCCACCGCCACGAGCTCGGAGGGATCCTCGCTGACGAAATGGGGCTGGGCAAAACCGTGCAGGCGCTGGCGCTGCTCGCCGCCCTGCGCGCGGCCGAGCCGCCGGTTCCGGGCGCAAGCCTCGTGGTCTGCCCCGCCTCGCTCATGGAGAACTGGCGGCGCGAGGCGGCACGGTTCACCCCGGGGCTGCGGACGATCGTCCACCACGGCGGCGAGCGCGCGGACTCCGCCGCCGCGCTCGGCGCCGCTGACCTCGTCATCACCTCCTACGGCACGCTCGTGCGCGACTGCGAGCTGCTGGCATCGATCGAGTTCGCCTGCGTGATCGCCGACGAGGCGCAGCACCTGAAGAACCGCCGCACCCAGAATGCGCAGGCGTTGCGCGGGCTGCGGTCGCGCGGGCGGCTGCTGCTCACTGGCACGCCGCTGGAGAACAGCCTCGACGACCTGCGATCGCTGTTCGACTTCCTCATGCCCGGATACCTGACGGCCGTGCCTCCCGGCGCCCGCGGCGAGGACCGGGCGTGGTTCGACGGCCGCCTGCGCGCGCAGACCGCGCCCTACATCCTGCGCCGCACCAAGGGGGCCGTCGCGCCCGAGCTGCCGCCCAAGATCGAACAGACGGTCTATTGCGAACTCCCGCCGGCGCAGGCCGCGCTCTACCGGCAGTGGCAGGAGCGCGGCGAGCGCGAACTCGACGCGCTGGCCGCCGGCGGCGTCTCCGAGGAGCGGTTGCGTCTGGCGACGCTCACCCAGCTGCTCCGGCTCCGCCAGATCTGCTGCGATCCGCGGCTGGTGGAGGGCGCGACGGACGCGCCATCCGGCCCGGGGCAGAGCAGCCAGACAATTGTAGGGCGGGGTCGCCTGACCTCGCCAGAGTCGGATCAAACCGCGGCGGGGTCGGGAGACCCCGCCCTGCAACGACCGGCTTCGGACGCCGCGGTGGGAGATCAAGTATCCAACGGGACCGCCGCGCCCAGCGCCGACTCAGCCAAGCTCGATGCCTTTCGGGAGCTGCTCTCCGAGGCGGTCGATGACGGGCACCGCCTGCTCGTGTTCTCCCAGTTCACCTCCCTGCTCGCCCTGCTGCGCCAGGAACTGGAGTCCCAGGACGTGGCGTTCTGCTATCTCGACGGCACCATGTCGACGCGCGCGCGGCACGCCGAGGTCGACCGGTTCCAGCAATCGGCGGACGTGCCGGTGTTCCTGATTTCGCTCAAGGCCGGCGGTACCGGACTCAACCTGACCGCAGCCGACACCGTGGTGCACTACGACCCCTGGTGGAATCCCGCCGTGGAGGCGCAGGCCACCGATCGGACGCATCGCATCGGCCAGACGCGGCCCGTGACGAGCTACCGCCTCATCTGCGCCGGCACGGTCGAGGAAAAGGTGCAGCAGCTCCAGGCGTCCAAGCGCGCCCTGCTGGCGGACATCTTCGAGGCGAGCGACGCGGCCGCCAGCCGCCTCTCGCTCGCCGACCTGCGCGACCTGTTGGGCGCCTGACCGGGATTTCATCCGGCGGCGCAACCGGCCGTGGGCACAGCCGCCCTCGGCCGCGAGCGGCCACGCCAACTGCGTTCACCGAATGCTGCGTGCCCGAGGGCCGCCGGCAAACGCAGCGGCTCCCGGCGCATCCATCAGGGCTTGTCGATGATGAACATCGGGTACTGGCCAAACCGGCCGGCCAACGCCGGCAAGGCGGCCTCGAGCGCCTTCACCACGGCGACGCTCAGCCGGCCCGCCACGCCACCAGTGAAGAACCGCGTCTGGAAGGCGGTGCTGACCGCGCTCCAGACCCGCAGCCGGGCCGAATGCCGGGCAGCGACATCCCGGGCGAACCAGTCGTGGTTCTGAGGTCGGAAATACAGCGAGGGCACGCTGCTCGCAGCGGCGTCTCCCCCGGGCCCTGCGACGGGCGACGGCCGCCCGAACCGGCGGACGAAGCCAAGCCATCCGCGCAGCTTGAACACCACGTCCATCGCGAGCGATCGGCCCCAGACGTACACGATGACCACGCGCCCGCCCGGCCGGGTCACGCGCGCCAGTTCGTCGACGGCGGTGGTCTGCTGGCCCGGCGGAATATGATAGATTGTGTGCAGCGAGATGGCGGCGTCCACCGAGCCGTCGGCCAGCGGGAGGCACGTGAGGTCGCCCAGCAGGTACAGCCCGCGATCCCCCAGCTTCGCCCGGGCCTCGCGGAGCGCCCGGATGGAAAAATCCACGCAGACCCGAACGTCGTAGCCCGCGGAATAGGCCAGGTATTCCTGGTGAGGAATCGCCCCGCTGGCCGCATCGAGCAAAAGGCGCCCGCCGCCCAGCAGCCGCCCAATCCGGGCGTTGCAGTGCCGCCGATAATCCTGCACCACCGCCCCGGGAATGGTGAACTCCGCGGTGTCGTTGAATCGCCCGTCCGCTTTCTTCACCCAGCCGAAGTCGTCGTAGAAGGACTTCACCAGCCCCTTTTCGGCCGCCAGACCCGCGGTCGCCGCTTCGGGCCGCACCAGCGCGAGGCTGGGCAGCAACCACGCGATCTCGTCTTCCACGCGATAAATGAAGGCGCGGCCGGCCGTGCCCAGGGCGCCGGCCAGGGGGGTGCGCGCCGCGCTGCCATCGCGCAGGAGGCGCCGGCCGGCGGCCAGGTCCCGGTTGGCCGCCGCGATCTCGTCTTCGGACAGGAAGGTCAGCGGCTCCCGGGTCACCGGGCATCGCAGGACATCCAGGCACCGGCCGACCGTCGACGGGGGCATGGCGCGACGGTGGAGAACGGTCCGGGGGGAGTCCAGCCGCGACCATCGCGGGAGCCCGGTCCCGCCCGGCGGGAGAAATCCCGTTGACGTTCCACCGCGCGCTTCATTTGCTGCCCCTCTTTCGCGCATGGCAAGGTAGCTCAGTTGGTAGAGCAGAGGACTGAAAATCCTTGTGTCCCCGG
>CAZKDK010000186.1:0-7545 GCA_964551145.1 uncultured Opitutaceae bacterium
GCTGTTGGGTACCCCGAAGTTTAGCTGCGAGATCTTTAAGTATGAAAACGAGCCGGTGAGGGTCCCGTTCAGGAGTGAGGTCTTCACGCCGAACTCGTCCTGACTCCCGGAGGTCGGCTTGAACGCCTGCACGGTCACCGTCGTGGGTACGATCAAACCCGTCACCGCATCCGTCCTTGGATGGAAGGGGTCGGGCCCGAACGTGGTCGTGTGCTCGAGATAGGTTCCCGGGCTCAGTTCGCCGGGCATCGTTCCGCCGGTTGTGTTCCGGCTGGCAAACAGCGAGACTTCCTTGATCGGCTTGATGACGATGCCGTAGGACCTGGCGGTGGTGAGCAGACTATAGCTCGGCGCAGCCAACAAGATGCTCGAGTTGAGGCTCGTGAGCGTGCTGTCGGTGCGGTTCAGGACGCCATAGTACCGGGAAACACCGCCAGACAGCAGCAGGTGATCGTTGAAGAGGTTCAACGTCTCAAAGAGGAAGCCCTGCAGCGTGGATTGCTTGGAGATGATGTCGCCGCCGCTCTGGGTCGCGGTCGGGTTCTTGGCCGTGTTCGGCGGCACAGGGGGGCTGAAGTCAGACGGCGTAATCCCCGGGAACAGGTAGGCCGGATAGGTGATGGCGAACAGGCCGGGATACGTCACGCCGTTGATGGTGGCGCCGGCAGGATTGTTGGCCACGGGTGGACGGTTGGTCGCCGCCGCCCAGCTCTTGTAACGAACCTTGGAGAAGTCCGCCGTGAAGCCGCCCAGGGTCATCGACTTGAACCATCGGCCTTCAAACTGGGCCACATAGTCGTTCTTGAGATGGGCCTCCTCGTATTCCAGGTCGACCCGGGTGACGCTGTGGTTGTACCACCAGACTGAGGGGTCGGTGAGCGCGCCCGTGGCGCTGACGGCCGTCACGGTGTTGTCGGCGTTCGTCGTCGTCGACCAATAGACGCCGGGCTCCCAATTTCCAGTCAACGGATTGCGGGTGCCGCCGTTGAGGGCGTAGGAGGCCGGGGCCCCCGCCGGGCGCGTCGCCACGTTGTTGATCGCCGAGTTCGTGCCGCCGACATCGATGCGGCGAACGTGGTCGGCCATCACGTACAACCGCGACGACACGTGGTTGCCCATCGTCGAGCGCAGCTCCGCGCTCATCCGCTCGGTGGAACGATGCCGGGCGTCGGAATCGTCGCCGAACGACCAGTCGCGCGGCAGGCCCCGCGCGATGATGGCGTCCTGGGTGCTTCCGATGCTCGGGTCGATCGGCAGGCCGCCCATGTTGGTTTCGCGGTTCTGCACGATATCGGCCTTGACCACGAGCTTCTGCGTCGGCGAGAGCTCCACCGAGAAGGACGGGGAGATTTCATAGCCGCAGCGGAACATGTTATGAATGTACATGTGCGTGTTATACCAGGCGCCGGCGACGAGGCGGAACGCCATGTGGTTGCTCGCATTGATCACGTAGTTGGTGTCGATGGCGAAGTCGTTGCCGATGTATTGGGCCAGGTCGAGCGTCAGGGAAGTCGCGTTTCTTGCCAGCGGCTCCTTGGTGATCGGGTTCATCACGCCGCCGGGGCTGCCGCCGGGGACGAGGATGGCGTTCGGCCCCTTGATGACCTCAATGCGGTCGATGTTGAACTGCGGGATCGACATGCTGTAGCCCGATCCTCCGGAGATCACCGACCCGTCGATGAACTCCTGCGAGACCTGGAAGCCGCGGATCATGTAGCGGTCGCCGCCGAACGGGAGCGTCGACTCCACCACCGGCGTGACGTATTTGGCGGCGTCGAGCATGCGGAAACTCATCGCGTCCGCGATGAGGTCCTGGGTGACGACGGAAAGCGTCTGCGGCACATCCTGGATCGCCACGGCGACGCGCGTCGCCGACAACGCCTGCTGCGCCTGGTAGGGGTTGACGCCGTGCTCGGTGACTTCGTACTTGGGCAGCTCAATCGTCTCCGAGGACGCGGTGGTGGAGCCTTGCTGGCCAAATGCGCTGCCGGACCTGCCCAGCGGAAGGGCAGCCAGCATGGCGCAGAGGATCACACGCCGGAGCGTGGTGGGGCATGAGGGTTTCATGGTGAGGTCTGACGGGTTGGGGGTTGGCGTGGAATTCAACCCGAGCCTGCGGTGCGACGTGAGGCTATGGTTAGGCCCGGGCACGGACCCGTTCTTGGGGTAGCGGAGTACTGAACAGCGATCATGTCGGAGCGCCCCTTCTCCTTCCTCAACGGAGGCGCATTCTGACAGTAAGAAACGCGGTCGAAATGATCAGAACTGATCAAATAACTGATCGCCTACGATCATATCGGCCGGCGCAAACCGGTTGCGTGCGACGGTCAGCCGCCTGGCTCCCGTGGGTATCCGGCACCGGAACCACCCGGGGCCGGTCCCGTTCCGACCGGCCCCAATCTCCGCTCCAGCCGCCAGATTCGCGGCAGCGGGGTAACGGCCGGTCCGCTCAGGGGGCAGCCGGCTCGACGGGGATCGCGAACACGGCGCAGCTCAGGGGCGGAAGCGCCAGCGCCGCGGTGTCGAGCCCGTCGGTCTGCTGCACGTCCACCTGCCGCGGCTGGCCGGGGGTGTTGTGGGCAAACTCGTCTGTCCCGGTGATCAGCCAGCGCGTCGCCCGCCCGCGCACGGTCGCGTGCTCCACCGCGAGCGGCAGGGTCAACGGGGCCGCCGTCGGGTTCACCACCCCGATCGTGAGCGTGCGGCCGTCGGCCGAGAGCGCCGCGGAGACGTCCGCGAGGGCGAAGGTATCCGGGAGGCTCAGCGGGATCGTGCCGAAATGCTCGCGGTACATCTTGAGGACGAGCCCGGTCGTCTCGAATTCGGCCGCCGTCTTGCTCGTCTTGATGCAGCCGATGACGTTCACGGTCTGGGCGTAGAACGCCATATTGATGATGTCGGTGTCCCGGAAATACTCGTGCAGCCCCTCGGCGACGCCCAGTCCGTCCGCCAGGTCGTAGACGCAGCCGAGTTCGCCGTAGACGTAGTCGCGGTGCCAGTAGTTCCACTCGTCCATCGAGATCGGGACGATCCGGCCGTGGAGGCCGGGCAGGCCCGCCTGGAGCGCGCGATGGCGCTCGGCCTTGTGGCGGATGGTGTCGCGGAGCTTCACGACGTGGGCGGCGAGCGGGGCGCGGCCGTCCTTCGTCCAGGGCACCCGCCCCTCGTAGAGGTGCTCCGAGATGAGGTTCATGTTGTCGGCGCAGCCCTCGAGCATCCCCTGCGACCAGGAAACCTCCCGCTTGGTCTCGCCGGGACCGGGCAGGGTGTGCATCCCGTCGATGTCGCCGACGCCGATGAGGACGGCCTTGGGATCGACCGCATGCATCGCCTCGGCCACGCGATTGTGCTTCAGGATGTACTGGTCGAGCGCCATGTAGCCGAGCTGCCACGTGCCGTACATCTCGTTGCCCACGCACCAGAATTTCACGTGGTACGGCTCCGGGTGTCCGTTCTTCGCCCGCCACGAGCCGGCGAGCGTGTCCGCCGCGCCGTTGCAGTACTCGACCCACTGGGCGGCGGAATACTCGCCGCCGAAGCCCGTGTTGACGGCGATGACCGGCTCCGCGCCGACGGCGCGGCAGAACGCGATGAACTCGTCGGTGCCATAGTCATTGGGCTCCACGCCGGTCCAGGCCGGGTTCTTCCGCGGCGGGCGCCGGTCGCGGTCGCCGATGCCGTCGTGCCATTCGTAGCCGCTGACGAAGTTCCCGCCCGGCCAGCGGTAAACGGTCGCCTTGAGCTGGCGCAGCAACTCGAGCGTGTCCCGCCGCATGCCGCCGACATTGTCGGCCGGCATGAGCGACACGGTGCCGACCAGCACCGGCGCCGATCCGGCCTTGATTTCCAGGCGGGCCGACCCGCTCGATTCCGCGGCCGTGAACCGGAAGGGCAGCCGGACGAACGGCCCGGCCGGCACCTCGAGGCGCACGGTGGACGACTGCGCGGGGGCCGCGCCCCAGGCCAGGGTGACCTCGACGGCCGCCGGGCCGGTTCCATCGGACCGCACCCAGAGGTAGCCCGTGTAGGATTTGGCCGCCACCACGGCGAGGTCGAGCTGGCGGATGCCGGCGCCCGCGCCGAGGCGCGGACTCTGTTTCCCCACGAACGCCCCGGCCGTGATCATGGTCACCTGCGCCGGGTCGCCGACGATCTGCCACGGCGAGGCGCCCACCACCGGGTACGGCGTGTCCTGCAGGGCCCGGTACGGCCGGTAATCCGCCGTGATCGGAAAGAAGAACTTCCGGTCCTCGAGCATCTCCGCCCAGATGCCTCCGTAGATGCACCGGCCGAGATGCTCGGTGAACTGGCCGTAGAGGTACGGGCTGATCGGCGTTCGCCGCGCCGAGGCATCCACGGTCAGGGGCGCAGGTGCGGCGCCGCTCGCGGCGCACGCGCCCAGCGACAGGGCCGCGGCCAGGAAAAGCATCGAGGTGTGTTCCATGATTGGGGCCGGCGGGACGCCGGGTTTGCGTGGGATGACTGGGGCTTCCCGGGCCGCCGGACCGGCGGACCGCGAAGCCCCTTGAACGTTGTCCGTGACGGAAAGGTTGTCCATCCCGCAATCGGCTTCAGGTGTCCAGCACCGCCAGACCCCGCGCGTCCAGGCGCACGGCCTTCGTCGTCCGCCCGTCGCCCAGGGTCACCACCGTCGCCTCGCCGGCGTCCGCGTTGTTGAGCACGACGAGCCGGCCCGCCCCGGGGAACCAAGCCGCCTCGGTCCGGGGGTTCGCCGTGCTCCAGACCGGCCACCGGGCCTCCGCCGAACCGGCCCAGAACAGGGCGCGGTGGAGCAGCCGGGTGTTCACCGGCGTGCATTCGAAGCCGCTCAGGTAGACGGCGCGCCCCCGGCCGAAGCCGTGCACGGCCAGCCGGGGCGAGCCGTCGCGCTCGGCCAGGACCTGCGTGTCCGGACCGAGCACGAAGATGCCGTCGGTGTCCCGCCCCAGATCGAGCGCGGCATCCGCGGGCACATCCGCGGTGATGAAATGGCGACCGACCGCGCCGGACGGCCGCGGAAACGCGTATTTGCCGTTGGCGAGGCGCTCGCCGCCGTCGCGGTCGAGCCCGAGGGCCGCGGCGAGCCGGAAGCGCTGGCCCGGCTGCGCGAGCGCGCTGGGCTCGGCGATCCCGACAAATCCACCGCCGGCATGGATCCAGCGGGTCAGCGCCGCCTCGGCCCGGGGGTCGCCCCAGCCGGCCCCGCCGGACCACGCCGTGCCGGCGCGCCCCGCGTTGACCACGACCCGCACCCCCCGCGGCACGCCGCCCGCGGCGAGCTCGTCGAGGCTGATGAACCGGACGTCCAGCGGGAGGCCTGCGAGCGATTCCAGCACCGCGTAGAGTTCGACGCCCGGAATGCGGTGGCCGGAGCACGTCCAGGCCCGGAGGTTTCCCCAGGCCGTGAGGACGGCGATCCCGAGCGGGGCGGTCCAGGGCGGGCCGGCCGCGTGGAACGACTTGAGCAGGCGGAACTCGCGGGCGATGCCCGCGATCGCGTCCTGGAAATCCGGGAACGGCTCGGCGAGCGAGAGGTACCCCCCGAGGCCGATGCGGTCGATCGGGGCGCGGACGATGCCGCGGCGGGCGTCGATCCAGAAACGCCCGGCGTCCCGGGCGGGATTCCCGCCCGCCTGGAAGGTCGGCTCGCCCTTGAGTCCGGTCGGAAACAGATAGGGATGGAGGCGCAGCTCGTGGGTCGCGACGCCGCGGGCGTGCGCGCAGAGGCGCACCTCGAAGGCGTTGAAGACGCATTTGATCAGGCCGTCGAAGCCGAACTCCGCGAAGCGCGGACTGTTGGGCTCCACCCCGATCCAGTGGTCGTCGTAGAAGACATAGGCGAGCTTGCCCCGGCGGTGCACCCGGTCGATGCACTGGCGCCCGAACCGGATGACGAAGTCGTGGATGAACGCCTGGTAGTCGCGGTAGCGGCGCGACGGGACGTTGTGGGTCGAGTTGTAGAGACCGCCGTTGACGAAGTCCTCGGACGTGAGCCGGTAACCGCGCTGCCGCGCGAACCGCCGGAGCGCGAGCGGACTGACCGTCATGGCGTAGTCGCCCCAGTCGGAGTAGAGGTCGCGCAGCCGCGCATGGTCGGCGCCCCAGAACCACGAGAAGTTGTAGAACATCGACGTGAAGCGCACGACCCGCGTGTCGGGATGTTCGTCGAGCCACCGGTCGAGGTACGCCAGCAGCTCCCGCTGGACGGCGGGGTGCATGGGATCGACGGCGGCGAGGTGCTCGCGGTCGCCCCAGGCGTTCGTGAGGTGGTTGTACATCGAGATCTCCTCCCACTGGCGCAGGGCGAGGAAGTTCACGGTGTACCGGTGGCCCGGCTCGGTGCCGCGGATGGCGACAGTGCCGCTCCGGGGGTGGGCCGACCACCGCGCCTTCGGCACCTCCCGGCCCGTGGTGCGGTCAAAGACCTGCCACCACCGGCGGGAGTCGTCGCTCCAGTTCACGGCAAACTGCTCGGTGTAGTAGCCCGAGAGCAGCGCGACGACCGTCGTCGCCTTCGTCGCCACCACCGGGAAACTCATCAGGAAGCTCTGCTGGAGCTGATCGCGATGCCGGCGGGCCCAGGGCTGGACGGAGCGGACCAGGCAGAGGGTCGAGTAAATGGCGTAGCCGGACTTGAGGATCGCCGGCGAGAGGCGCGTGCCGTCGGAATCGCGGATGGTGTCGGCGCCCCATTTGTCCGCGAGTCGCAGCGTCAGCTCCTCGTGCCCCGCCTCGCCAGGCAGCGTGAAATCCCCGTGGCTCAGGTCCGGTTGGTTCATCGGCGCGAACATAGACCCATGGCCCTACAGAAAAAACCCGCCCAGTTCAAACCGTCCGAACGGTCCGACTTTCCCCCCCCCCACGCTAGTCGTTGAACTCATCCCGTTTCGATCCTAACGTAGGCTCAACCTCCGATGACTGCGAAACCCCTGATCGTCCTGGCGGCACTCGTGGCCGCGCTGCCCGTCCCCGGTTCGGCTGCCGATGCGCAGCTGATCCTCGATGCTTCGAAGCCCGGCCCCGTCATCAGCAAGAACATCTACGGCCAGTTTGCCGAACACCTCGGACATGGCATCTATGGGGGCATCTGGGTGGGTCCCGATTCGCCCATCCCCAACACCCGCGGCTACCGCAACGACGTGCTGGCCGCGCTCAAGCGCCTCTCGATCCCGCAGATCCGCTGGCCCGGCGGCTGTTTCGCCGATGAATACCACTGGAGGGACGGCATCGGGCCGCGCGAGAAACGGCCATCGATGTACAACTCGCATTGGGGAGGCGTGGTCGAGAACAACCATTTCGGCACGCATGAGTTCCTCGATTTCTGCGAACTGATCGGGGCCGAACCCTACGTCTGCCTGAACGTCGGCAGCGGCACGGTGCAGGAGGCGATGGAATGGGTCGAGTACATGACCTCCCCCGCCGACTCGCCCATGGCCAACCTCCGCCGCGCCAACGGCCGCGACAAGCCCTGGAAGGTTCCCTTCATCGCCGTGGGCAACGAGAGCTGGGGCTGCGGCGGCAACATGCGTCCCGAGTTCTGCGCCG
>CAZKDK010000187.1:0-7540 GCA_964551145.1 uncultured Opitutaceae bacterium
GCGCTCATCGACCTCGACGGCCGCCAGCTCGCCGGCAGCCGCAAGCGCACCAGCGAGGCCCTGACGCACCTCGGCATCATGAAGCGGCAGCCCGCGGCCAAGGCCTGCGTGCACGCGCATCCCCCGCACGCGACCGCCTTCGCCATCGCCAACGCGTCGGTCCCCACCTGCCTCATCCCCGAGGCCGAGGTTTTCCTCGGCAAGATCGGCGTCGCCCAGTACGAGACGCCCGGCACGCCCGAGAACGCCGAAGAGGTCGGCCGGATCGGCGTCGATCACCAGGCGATCCTCATGCAGAACCACGGGGTCATCGTGTGGGGCAAGGACGTCGAGGACGCCTATTGGAAGATCGAGAATCTCGACGCCTACTGCCGCACGGTCGCCATTGCCCAGGGCCTCGGCACCGGCCTTCACTCTTTCGGCCCCGACAAGCTCAAGGATCTCATCAACCTCCGCCTGAAGCTCGGCATGCCGGACGCCCGCGCCGCCCTCAAGGAGTGCGAACTCTGCGACAACAGCGATCTCCGGCCCACGGTCGTCGTCCCGGCGCCGGCCGCCGCGGCCGCCCCGTCCGACGCGCCTCCCGACGCCGACCTGGAGGCCCTGGTCCAGAAGATCACCGACGAGATCCTCCGCCGGCTCTCCGCGAAATGACCGCCGCGCGCGGCCCCCTCCCGGCGGCGCCCCGGCCATCACCGCATCACCCCGATACCCGGACGACCCGATGAACCTGATCGAGAGCGTGAAACTCGCCGGCGTGGTGGGTGCCGGCGGCGGCGGTTTTCCCGCTCACGTGAAACTGGCCGGTCCGGCCGATATCGTCATCGCCAATGGCGCCGAGTGCGAGCCGCTGCTCCACAAGGACGGCGCCGTGATGGAGCATCTGGCGACCCGCGTGGTCCGCGGCGTTGAGCTGTCCATGGAGGCGGTCGGGGCCGCCACAGGCGTCATCGCGATCAAGGCCAAGAACGAGCACGCCGTCGTCGCCGTGCAGGCCGCCGTTGCCGGCTCGCGCGTCCGCGTGCGGCTCCTCGGCGACTACTATCCCGCGGGCGACGAGTTCGACCTCGTGCACGAAGTCACCGGCCGCCTGATCCCTCCCGCCGGCATTCCCCTGAACGTCGGCGTGGTCGTGAACAACGTCGAGACCCTCGTCAACATCGCGGAGGCCGCGGACGGCCGCCCCGTGATCCTGAAGTACCTCACGATCGCCGGCGCCGTGCGCACGCCGCTGACCCTCGCCGTGCCGGTCGGCACGTCCATCGCCGAATGCATCGCCGCGGCGGGCGGCGCGACCACCGGCGATCCGGTGCTCCTGCTGGGCGGCGCGATGATGGGAGAGACGACCGACCGGCTCGACACGCCCGTGACGAAGACCACCACCGGGGTGATCGTCCTGCCGCGCGAGCATCCGGTGATCCGGCGCAAGCTGCAGCCGCCCGTCGTGCAGGCGCGCATCGGCAAGTCCGCCTGCGACCAGTGCCGCTATTGCACGGAGTACTGCCCCCGCTACCTGCTCGGCTACATGGTCGAGCCGCACCAGGTCATGCGCGGCCTGGGGTTCACCAGCACCGCCGGGGGCGCGCGCTGGAACGACTGGGCGGCGCTGTGCTGCTCCTGCGGCCTCTGCACCCTCTTCGCGTGTCCCGAGCAGCTGTTCCCCAAGGAGGCCTGCGACGACGCCAAGGGCGCGCTGCGCGCCGCCGGCCGGAAATGGAGCGGTCCGACCACTGTGACGCCCCACCCGATGCGCGAGGGCCGGCGCGTCCCGATCAAGGTGCTGGTGCGCCGGCTCGATTTCCAGTCCTACGATTCCCCGGCGCCGCTGCGCGCCGAACCGCTCGCCCCGGCCCGCGTCGTGCTGCGCCTCAAGCAGAGCGCCGGCACGGCCGGCCAGCCGCGCGTCCGGCCGGGCGAACGCGTGCGCGCCGGCCAGACCGTGGCGGAGCCGGCCGCGGGCGCGCTCGGCGCCTGCCTGCACGCCCCGTTCGCCGCCGTGGTGGACGCCGTCACCGAAACCGAACTGCACCTCACCCGCCTCCCATGAACCAGAAATCCGTTGGGTTGCTGGAGCTCTCCAGCGTGGCCGCCGGTTTCCGAGCGGCCGACACGGCGCTGAAAGCGGGCGACGTGCGCCTGCTCCTTTCCCGCTCCATCTGCTCGGGCAAATACATGGTCCTCATCGGCGGCGACCCGGCCTCGGTTGAATCCGCGATCGGCGCCGGCTGCGCCGCGTCCCAGGGTTTTCTCATCGACCACGCCGTCATCGCGAACCTCGAGCCCGACGTCCTTGCCGCGATCGGCCGCTCGCAGGTGCCCCCGCCGGAGGGAGCGCTGGGCATTCTCGAATCGTTCAACGTCGCCGCGATGATCCGCGCCGCCGATACCGTCGCCAAGGCCGCCAATGTCCAGCTGCTCGAACTCCGCCTGGCCATGGCTCTCGGCGGCAAGGCCTTCTGCACGGTCACGGGGGACGTCTCCTCCGTCAACGCCGCCGTGGCGGCCGGCGCCCGCACCCTGGCCGAATCCGGCGTGCTGGTCGACGCCGTGGTGCTCTCGAACCCGCATCCCGACGTCTACCACGAGGTCGTTTAGAGGCATGGCTCGGCGGGAGCCTCGCCCTCCACCTCGGGCTTTCGATCACGGAGGGCGAACCTCCCGGTGAGCCGAACGGTCCGCTCGATCTCGGATAAGATTCGACTCGCGACCCCACGGCATTCTTGGCCATCAATGGCGTTACGATTTCGAGCCCAACCTTCAACTACCCCGTGAGCCCCGCCGCCTCCAAGCCGAAGCCCCGAAAAGCAATCCATTGCGCCGCTGTCGACCTCGGCGCGACCAGCGGCCGCGTGATCGTCGGCACGTGGTCCGGCGGCGCCCTCAAGCTGACTGAGGTCCACCGTTTCCCGAACGCCTTCCAGTCGCTGGGGCGCCACGATTACTGGAATCTGCCCGGCCTCTGGGCCGAGGCGCAGGCCGGCCTGCGCAAGGCCGCCGCGAGCTTCCCGCGGATCGCCTCCGTGGGGGTCGACACCTGGGGCGTCGACCATGTGCTGGTGGATGACATCGGGCGGCTGGTCTTTCCCGCCCACGCCTACCGCGACGCCCGAACGCAGGCCGGGCTCCAGCGACTCGCCAACACCCGCGCCGCTCTCGAACGCATCTACGCCGCCACGGGCATTCCCAACGTCTTCTACAATTCCAGCCTTCAACTCGCGGAAGCCGTGGCGAGCTGCCCGGCGGTCACCGACCTCGCCTCCCGCTGCCTCCTGCTGCCCGACTACTTCAATTTCCTCCTCTCCGGCCGGATGGAGAACGAGCTCACGATCGCCAGCACGACGCAGTTGCTCGATGTGCACTCGACCGATTGGTCCCGCGCGACGCTCGATTACTTCCACCTCCCGCCGCGGTGGTTTTCGACGCCCGTTTTTCCCGGCAGGAAACTCGGCCGCGTCACCGGGATCCCGGAGCTCAAGGACGCCGAGGTGATCGTCGTGCCCGGACATGACACCGCGGCCGCCTACGACGCGATGCCGGCGGAACCCGGCGGCGCCGATCTTTTCGTGAGTTGCGGCACCTGGTCGCTCGTCGGCTTCGAGAGCGACCGGCCGGTGCTCGGCCCCGACGCCCTCGCGGCCCGCGTCGCGAATGAGCGCACCGCCGGCGGCGGCTACCGGCCGCTGACGAACGTCATCGGTTTCTGGCTGCTCGAGGGCGTGCTCAAGGCTTTCCCCAACCGCCCCCGGAGCGAGCAGGACCGCAATCGCCTGACCGCCGCCGCCGCCGCGCTGCCCGCGCCCAGGCAGCTGCTCGACACCACCGATCCCGCCTTCGTCAACCCGCCGTCGATGCGCGCGGCGATCGATGCGCAGCTCAAAGCGGCCGGCGCCCGGCCGCCCCGGGATCTGCCGGGCTACGTGCGGCTGATCTGCGCGTCGCTCGGCCGGGGACAGGCCGACGCAAAGATCCGGTTTGAGCAGATGACCGGCCGGAGGTTTGCGCGCATCCTCGTCGTCGGCGGCGGCTCGCGCAATCCACTCCTCTGCCAGGCCACCGCCGATGCCGCGGGCATTCCCGTGGTTTCCTACAGCCTGGAAGGCACCGCCGTCGGCAATCTCGCCCGGCAGCTGATCGCATTGGGTGCCGTCAAGGATCTCGCGACCTTCCGCGCCTGCCTCGCCCGGCAGCTCAAGGGCACCGTCCATTCCCCGCGCGGGACCTGATGTCGCAGCGCCTTGGTAGGGTGGGGCTGTGGCTTTTTTCCCAAAAAGGAAAAGGTGCCAACCGAGCGATTGCCTCTCTCTACAGGAGGTCGCTGCGGGCGCAAAGAGAGTTTCCCGAGACGAGTAACGCTTTGCTCCGCATCCGATGCGGCCTCCTGTGAAGAAACGCAGGGAATCCTTGTCCTGCGGTTTCCGCTTTTTTGCCACAAAGGAACGCAAAGAGAGCCGTTGCCTCCGGCGGAACCGCAGTCGCGCCTATAGGCGCGAAGGGGACGCAGCCATAGCGAGCGACCCTCTTGTGCCTTTTCGCGGCAAATACACTCCCGATCTCAGATCATCCGATCTGATCGTCGGCGATAGCTCCAGTCGCCCTGCCTGCCGGCCCGCCGTTCGACTCTTGAATTCCAAGAGCATTTCAATCAGTGATATCGACGTCTGGGATCGCGTTCAGACCATCCCGAAATCCCGCTCCCGCCGGTTTGGATAGGTCAACAACCTCCGTGTGACATAATACCCTGTTAGGCCATGAGATTCCCGCGCTCATTGGCAATCACGGTCCAAGCGCTAATTGGATTCTCGGTAGCGACGGTGGCGTGGTCAGCCGGCACGTTCATTTGTGATTGGATTCCTGGCATGGGGATAAAGTATCTGAATTGGCGCGGCGAAATCCTTACCGGCTTTGTGATCTTCGCCGCAACGCTCGCCTTGGGCCGGTGGGCTCGGTGGAGTACGGCAGCGTTATTCATCACATCCGCTCTCATCCTGGTGCTGCTGATCTTGGTGGACGAGCAATGGGCAATCGGGAGACACACAGCGCTTCCGGTTCTTCTTTCGGCAGTGGCGTTGGCGATCGCCCGCGGACGCCGGGAGCACCATGAAACACAGAGGGCCTAACCACCGACCGCTGCCAATGCCGGGATCACATCCAGTTTCCAATCGCTGCCGTCCGCCCGGCATGGCAGGCCGGTAACCGTTCGAATTTCGAGCTTCGGATTTCGGATTTGACCGCGAACTAGACGTGTTTCAGGGAGCGCTGGAACTCCCGCGGCGCCACATGGTGGACCTTCTTGAAGCAGCGGGAGAAATGGTAGGGATCGGCAAAACCGACGTGGCTCGCGGCCTCCTTCACCCGGGCGTTGGGATCCAGGAGCAGCTCCGCGGCGAGGGCCATCTTCCGATGGAGCAGGTATTGATAGGGACTCAGACCCTGAAACCGGCGAAACAGCCGGCAGAGCTGCGAGGCCTCCAGGCCGACCGCCCGGGTGATGTCGCCGAGCGTCCCGAGCCGCGCCGCCTGCCCCTCGATGACGCCCTTGCAGCGGAGAAAGGTGTCCTCGCCGCCCGGGCCCTTCCGGCCCGAAACGTTCGCCAGTTCCTCGATCTTCAGGAGCAACACCTCCACCAGGGCGCTGCAGATCCGGCCGGCCGTGGCCCGGTGGTGGCCGCCTTCGCGGATGAGGTCATCGAGCAATCGCTGCACCTCGGTGAACATCGCCAGCTGCACCGCAACGTTCGGACTCACTCCGCACGCGGCCACCCGTCGGCGCGCCCGCGCGCCGGTCAGGCAGAGGAAATATTTGGCCATCGGGCGCTCCGGATCCGTCCGGATCTCCAGCCGGGTGCTGCGATCGTAGTGGAAGAGGGTGCCGGCCCGCAGGGGTGTCGCCCCGCCGTTCATCCGAACCATGCCTTCGCCCTCCACGACCAGTTCGAGCGTGCTGAACTCCGCACTCTCCCGCTGCACCAGATAATCCGGGTTGCAGCGCTCGAAGCCGCCGTACGCCGGAATCACGCCGGCGCGGCTTGTGCCCGTGAGACCGAGGAAGAAGTAGCGCGACCCCCACACCTGCGTGGAAAGGATGGCGGTCTTGCGGGATAGTTCGGCGCGGCGAGCCACAGCCCCCGATTCCGCCCGGGGTGGACGGGCGTGGCAAGATTATCCATCTTTTTGCCAGCTATCTCCATCGGAGCGAGGTGGCGGACCGGCCCAGATTCGTCATCTTCGATCACCGTCCCTCCCGGTCCGTCCACCGCCTGAGCCGTCCCGATTCGTGAGTCCGCCCGCCGCCCCCAAGCCCGTCCGCTACGGACAGGTCCTCCGCGTCCGCGCCGGGAAATTCGAGGAGTACCGCCGCGCCCACGCCGCCGTCTGGCCGGAGGTGCTGGCCACCATCTCCCGCTGCCACATCCGCAACTACTCCATCTTCCACAAGGACGGCCTCCTCTACGCCTGCTTCGAGTATTGGGGCGACGATTTCGCGGCCGACATGAAGCTCATGGCGGCCGACCCCGCCACCCAACGCTGGTGGGCCCTGATGGAGCCCCTGCAGGAACCGCTGCCGACCCGCGCCCCCGGCGAGTGGTGGGCGCGGATGGAGGAGGTTTTCCACCTCGACTGAGTTCCCGGACGCCCGTTCCATTTCCAACATGAAAAGGCCCACCAAGGACGTGTTGCTCGTCGCCAACGGCGACCTGCGACTCTCCGCCAACCAGCAGTGCTGGCCCGCCCAAGAGGCGATGGAGCGGCAGCTCTCCGACGCCATCGCCGCGTCCGGCTACCGCCTCGTACGCGCCCATCCCTACAAGGCCGAACAGAAGCACGGCTTCATCAGTTCGCAGAAGGAGGGCATGGCCGTGTTCGCCGGCATCGACCCGAAAACGCCGCTGATCGTCGCCGAGGCGGTCTGGCAGTATTCGCACCATCTGCTGCCCGGCCTCATCTCGCACCGGGCGCCCATCCTCACCGTCGCCAACTGGTCCGGCACGTGGCCCGGCCTCGTCGGCATGCTCAACCTCAACGGCTGCCTGACCAAGGCCGGCGTGAGCTACTCGACGCTCTGGAGCGAGGACTTCACCGACGCGTATTTCCGGACCCATCTGGCCGGCTGGCTGAAGACCGGCGTCGCCCGGCGCCGCACCAACCACGTCCATCCCCTCGCGCGCTGCGCCGTCCCCGCCAGGGCCGCAGCCGTCGCCCGGGAGATCGCCGGCGACCTGCGCACGCGGAAATCCATCCTCGGTGTCTTCGACGAGGGCTGCATGGGCATGTATAACGCCGTCATCCCCGACGAGCTGCTCTTCCCGACCGGCGTGTTCAAGGAGCGCCTGTCGCAGTCGGCCCTCTACTACGCCGCCACGCAGGTCGGCGACGCCGAGGCGCGCGCGGTCTTCGACTGGTACCGGGCCAAGGGCCTCCAGTTCCATTTTGGCACCGACGAGGCGACCGAGCTCACCGAGGCTCAGGTGCTCCTGCAGTGCAAGCTGTACATCGCCGCCGTGCGCATCGCCGACGAGTTTGGCTGCGAGACCATCGGCAT
>CAZKDK010000188.1:0-7513 GCA_964551145.1 uncultured Opitutaceae bacterium
GGTAACCGCTCAGGGTGTCCTCGGTGTGCGAGAACCGCACGCCGAACACGCCATCGAGGGGCAGCTCGCCGAGCTTGAGCGAGTAGTTGGCCAGGCCGTAGAGCGAGGTGGTCTGCTCTTTGTCCTTGAAAGTCAGCGACGGGTCGGGCGGCGGCAGCCCCAGGGGCTGGCCGAAGATCGGCCGGAGCACGTCGGTGTGATTCAGGAGGAAATTCGAGTCAGCCGACCACCACCGGCGAACGTTGATCTGGTCGGGACCGACGAACAGACGGAAATCCTCCACGTTGCCCAGGCCGGGGATGCTGCTCGCCGGAGCGACGGCAAACCGGAAGATGCCGCCGCCGTTCGCGGACTTGAAATTGACGTCGCGATCGGAATAGCGCGCCCCGAACTGCAGCGACTTGATGATCGAATCCGCCAGCCGATAAAGCACGTCGCCGCGGAGCGCGTACTGCACGGTATGGCTGCGCGACCACTGATCGAAGATCTGTTGCAGGTTGAAGTTGTTGACGTTCGAGTAGTCGATCCCGGTCGCATTGACGGTCGACGCATTGTTGTCGTTGTAGGTGATCGTGAACGAGGGGGTGACGATGCCCGTGTCGAGAATCACGCCCCGCGTCTTGAACGTGCTCAGGTTGTACGACAGCTCGCCGGAGACCTTGACGGTGCCGTTGTCCCACTTGCCGCCAAACGCGCCCTGGTAGGTGTCGGTCCGGTCATCGAAGGCCTGCTTGCTCGTCAGGCTGTTCGAGTTGTGCGCGGTCAGGGTCTTCACGAAACGAGCCGGCGTGCCCAGCAAGTCGTAGGTTTCCGGGACACTGAAGCCATCGTAGCCCGCCGGATAGAGGGTCACATTGTCGATGAAGAACCCGGCATTGGGCCAGCTGGGGATGCCGATGAAGAAATTGACGTCATGCTTGTTGCGGTACTCGGTGTAGAGGTTGTCCCAGTAGAGTTCGATCCCCTTGTCGTTCTTCCACTGCAGCATCAGCGACGTGCCCGCCCGCGTGCGGTTCCCCGGGTTGATCTGGATGCCGAAATTGTCGGCATAGTAGCCCCGGGTGCCCGTCGAATCGGCGGCGAGGTCGAATTGCTCTCCGTTCGCGCCGAAATGGACGTAGTTGTCGACGATCTGATCCTCATAGCGCGTCCGGGTATAGGACACGTCCAGCAAGGCCCCGAATTCGCCCCCCGACAGCTTCCAACGATCGCTCACCAGGCCGCTGAGGTTGTAGCTGTAGTCCCTCCCCTGGGTTTCATAGATGCCGCGGCCGTTGGCGCTCACCGCCAGTCCGCTGAAGTCGAACGGGCGACGGAGGCGCACATCGATCAAGCCGGCCACGCCGCCTTCAACCTTGTCCGGACCAATCGACTTGTAGACGTCGAGGCCGGCAACCAATTCCGCCGGGATGTCCTGCAGCGCGACACCCCGACCCACGCCGGTGAACACCTCGTATCCGTTGAGGGTCGTCTCGATGTTCGGCAACCCCCGGATCACCACCGAACTCACCTCGCCGAGGTTGCGACCGACCTGAATGCCGGGCACTCGCTGCAGGGCGTCGGCCACGGTGAGGTCCGGCAGTTTGCCGATGTCCTGGGCGACGATGGAATCGACGAATTCCGGCGAGTTCTGCTTGATCTCCTCGGCGGTGATCAAGCTGGCGCGAACGCCGGAGACCACAAATTCCTCCATCTTGACGACCGAGGTTTGGTCCGACGGTTGGCTGGAGGCTGCGGCCGGCGCGGGCGCCGGAGCAGTCCCTTCGGCGGACGGAGGATTGGCAGCCTGGCCGCGGGCCGAGGGAATCATCCAGAACAGGGCCAGCGCGCAGGCACAGCAGAGCGAGGCTGTTGACCGGCAGGAGGCCGACAGTCGTTTGCGGGATTCTTGGTATTGGTTGGCTGTCATCGGGGAACCGGGGTTTGAACGGAGCAGTTGATCGACCGGTGCGCACCAACGATACGCACTGCCTATTCGTGCGTGACACGAAACATGCGCAGAAAGCTCAGTGCGGTTTGGTGGGATAACAGGGCGATCTGGACTTGGTGGGCTCACGTCTACATGCGATTTTCGGAACCCAAACCCGACACTCGCTGCGGCCGCGAGGCCGCACCTGGGGGCCATCGGCCCAATTTTACCGCCCCGCAGCCGGGGCTTCGGCAACCGTTCTGCAATCGCCGGGCGATTGGGGGTCCGGAGCGCCGTCGGGGGACGGAGCCACCCCCAAACGCAGCGATCGAGAGAAAAGTCCCTGCGACGGAATTCTATCGCGCGGCGCGGGCAGGCGCCTCGATCAACGCGCCGGCTTCGTGCAGGAGTATCCGGACCAGGGCCCAGTCAAACCAGAAGCCCAGGACCGGGGTGCCGCGCCCGGGGCTGCTGCCCGACCGGCTCTGGATGATCTCGCGGCTCGTGGCCAACCCGGAGCGCGCCTCCTCTGGCCTGCCCAATTGACGGTAGGCCATGGCCAGAATGGCGTACGCCGTCGCGGACCGCGGCGCATTGTCCTGCGGATAGTCCAGGCACACGCGGCACCATTCGGCCGCCTTCGGATAGTCGCCCCGGCGGTACTCAAACAGGGCAAGCGAGATCGATCGCCAGGCGGCGGAGAACTTGTCGCCGCTGGCGTCCGCCTCCGCCAGCGCCTTCGTGGTGGCCTCAACCAGGGGGTTTAGCGACTCGATGGTCCGGCTGTTCGCCGGCAGCAGCAGGCTGATCTTGACGATCCGGTCGGCGAACGGACAAGGCGTCCCGGAAAAGCGGGCGATCGCGTCCTGGCGAAAGTGCTCGTACCCGCCGGCGTCACCCAGTTCAACCAGGGCAGGACCCCGTTCCAGGTGATCCAGCGTGGCGACGTCCACGCCGTCGAGCTGGTCCACCTGCAGGAGCAGGGCAAACCGGTCGGAGGCCTGTTTCCACCGATGTTCCAGGGCGTGCCACTCGCCGATGGACCGGAGGACGGCGGCCCCCTCGACCGTCGGCTGCGTGAAAGAGACCGCGCTCAGCAAAATGTCGGCCTGTTCGAGCCGGCCCTGGCTCACCAGCAGGGCGGCCTGGGTGATCCGCTCCCGCATCTCCGCGTCGCGTCGCAGCTGGGCCTCCTGCTGCTCGGCGGCGACGGCCCGGTGCCGCGCTTCCCGTTCCTTGACGAAGAGCCAGGTCGATATGCCCAGGCCCACGACCAGGGCGAGGGCGCCGGCCCCGCCGGCCGCGAACACCACCCGGTTCCGGCGAACCAGCTTTTTCAGGCGGTACAGCCGGCTCGGCGGCCGGGCCGTCACCGGTTCGAAGTCGAGGTAGCGCTGGAGGTCCATCGCCAGGCCGTTGGCGGTCTCGTAGCGGCGCGCGCGATCCTTCTCCAGCGCGCGCATGACGATCCAGTCGAGATCGCCCCGGATCGCCGCCACCAGCCGGCCGGATTCCGTCTGGCGGCAGGCGGCCATCCGCGCCAGTTCCTCCGGCGCCAGCGCCGCGACCCGGGCGGAGGGACGGGGCGGTTCCCGCTCCCACAGGATCCGGCGCATGCCGTCGATGCCGAATTCCAGCAGTTCCTTGGCGTCAAACGGCGTCTTGCTGGTCAGCATCTCGTAGAGCAGGACGCCCAGGCTGTAGATGTCGCTGCGCGTGTCGATGCCCAGCCCGCTCATCTCCGTCTGCTCCGGGCTCATGTAGGTCGGCGTGCCGATCAGCTGGACGTAGACCGTGAAGAGCGGCTCGTCCGTCAGGCGCGCCTCCGTCGCCGTGGCGATGCCGAAATCGATCACCTTCGGCACCGGCACCCCGTCGTGCCGGGCCACCATGATGTTCGACGGCTTGATGTCGCCATGAATGATCCCCTTCTGGTGCGCGTGCTGGATGGCGTGGCAGATCTGGATGAACAGGCCGAGGCGCTGCCGGGTATCCAGGCGGTTCTGGTCACAGAACTCCGTGATTCTCACTCCGCGCACCAGTTCCATGACGAAGTAGGGCGATCCCCGCTCGGTGGCGCCGGCATCAAACACCCGGGCGATGTTGGGATGATCCATCAGCGCCAGCGCCTGGCGCTCGGCCTCGAAGCGGGCGATGACGCTCTTGGTCTCCATGCCGAGCTTGATGATCTTGAGCGCCACCCGGCGGCGGACCGGCTCCTCCTGCTCGGACAGGTAGACGACGCCACAGCCGCCCTCGCCGATCTTCTGGAGCAGCTTGTAGCGCCCGATCCGCGCTCCGATCGGTTCGTCGGCCGGCAGATGCGCGCGGAGGGTGCCGGCCAGGCCCGGTTCGCCGCTGCGGGTGCCGGAAAAGCTCGCGAGCTTGCCCAACGACGAACTGCCCTCGGCGAAAAACCGGTCGGCCTCGCCGGCGGCCGCCAGCAGGCTTTCCAGCCGGCCGCGAAGGGCCGCGTCCCCGTCGCAGGCCCGGTCGAGAAACGTCCGGCGCTCGGCCGCATCCGCCACCTTCCGGGCGGCGTCGAACAGATCTTCCTGGCGTTGGTTTGCCGCGTTCATCCCCTCGGATTCCTCATGCGCGATTTGCGGGCGGAGACCGACATCGAACCTTGCTCGGGCGCCCGGCGGATCACTTCTCCGCCCGGATCACCTGGAACAGCCAGGCTTTCGCATAGGCCCAGTGGCGTTCCACCGTGCGTTCGGTCACGTTCATGATCTCGGCCACCTCCTGGTTGGTATGCCCGCCGAAGAACTTCAGCACCACCAGTCGCGCCTTCTCGGGATCCTCGACCTGGAGCCGCTCCAGCGCCTCATCGATCAGAAGCACCTTCTCATCCGGCGTGGTCGCGGCGACTTCGAGCTGGTCGACGTCCAGGAGTTCCGGGTTGGCGCCGCGCTTGAGCCGGGACTTCCGGCGGGCGTTCTCGATCAGAATCCGCCGCATCGCCTCCGCCGCCGCGCCAAAGAAGTGGGCGCGGTTCTGCCAGAGGTGGTCGCCGCTGCCCGCGACCCGCAGCCAGGCTTCATGCACCAGCGCGGTCGGCTGGAGGGTCTGGCCGGGCGCCTCCGCCGCCATCCGCGCCGCCGCGTGCCGGCGCAGGTCGTCGTACACCAGCGGCAGCAGCTTCTCGGAGGCGCCGCTCTCGCCGCGTCCGATCGCCTGGAGCACCTGGGTGATCTCGGCCATGGTTTCGAAAATCGGGCGGCGGCACGCCCGGTCGCCGTCTGCGGGTTCCTAGCCGCGGAAGCCGGAGGCGAGGTAGTAGTAGACCTCGTTGGCGCGGAGGGTCTGCTGGAAGTCGGCGAGCTGCGTGCCCGCGCCGATGCGCGCGAGTTCGATCCCCGCCATGCCGGCGAAGTCCTCCAGCATTTCCGGGGTGACCGCATAGCTGAAGCCCGTGTGGTGGGCGCCGCCCGCCAGGATCCACGCCGCGCACGCCGTCTTGAAGTCGGGCCGGCATTTCCAGACCGCGCGCGCCACCGGGAGCTTCGGGAGCGGCCGGGGGGGCCGGACCACGTCGACCTCGGCCACGAGCAGGCGGAAGCGGTTGCCCAGGTCGATCAGCGAGGCGTTGAGGGCAGCGCCCGCCGGCGCGTTGAACACGAGGCGCACCGGGTCCTCCCGACCGCCGATGCCCAGCGGATGGACCTCCAGCGACGGCTTGCCGGCGGCGATCGACTCGCAGATCTCGAGCATGTGCGCGCCGAGCACAAGCTCGCGCCCCGGCGCCAGGTCGTAGGTGTAGTCCTCCATGAACGAGGTGCCGCCCGGCAGGCCGGCGGCCATCACCTTCATCGCGCGCAACAGCGCGCACGTCTTCCAGTCGCCCTCGGCCCCGAACCCGTAGCCGTCGGCCATCAGGCGCTGGACGGCGAGGCCGGGGAGCTGGCGCAGGCCGTGGAGATCCTCAAACGTCGTGGTGAAGCCCCGGGCGCCGGCCGCCTCGAGAAAGGCGCGCAGGCCCAGCTCGATCCGGGCGCCATAGCGCAACGAATCGTGGCGGGCGCCGCCCCGGCGCAGTTCCTTCGCCACCCGATAGCGACCCTCGTATTCGGCGCACAGGCGGTCGACGGCGGCCCGGTCGACCCCGACGTCGGAAATGCGGGCGACTAGGTCGCCCACCCCGTAGCCGTTGACCGCGAACCCGAAGCGCGCCTCGGCCGCGACCTTGTCGCCCTCGGTCACCGCGACCTGGCGCATGTTGTCGCCGAAGCGGACGAACTTCGCGCCCTGCCAGTCGTGCCAGGCGCGCGCCGCGCGCATCCATGCGCCCAGCCGGTCCTGCACCTCGGGATCCTCCCAGTGCCCGACGACGACCTTGCGGTTGAGCCGCAGCCGCGTGTGGAGGAAACCGGCCTCGCGGTCGCCGTGCGCGGCCTGGTTGAGGTTCATGAAATCCATGTCGATCGCGCCCCACGGGAGGTCGCGGTTGAACTGGGTGTGCAGGTGCACGAAGGGCTTGCGCAGCGCGGTCAGGCCGCCGATCCACATCTTCGCCGGCGAGAACGTGTGCATCCACAGGATCAGGCCGGCGCAATTGGCGTCGGCGCTGGCCTCGAGGCAGAGGGCGCGGATTTCGTCCGGCGTGGTGAGCAGGGCCTTGAACGTGACCGGCAGGGGAATCCGCTTCGACGCGTCCAGCGCCTGGGCGATCTTCCGCGAGTTGGCGGCAACCTGCTTGAGCGGGCCGGGGCCGTAGAGATGCTGGCTGCCGGTGACGAACCAGATTTCGGGGGTGGCGAGGGGCTTCATGGAAAGTAGTGAGTAGTGAGTAGTGAGTAGCGAGTAGTGGGTAGTGGGTAGCGAGTAGGAAGCGAACGGCAGGCAGTGATCATCATGCCCGCTACTTGCCACCCGCTGCTCCCTCCTTGATGGCAAGCAGGTCCTTCATGACGCGCGACAGGTCGGCGGACTTGTTCAGGCCCCCGAAGGAGTCGTGGAGCTGGCGATAGAGCACGTAGAGCCGCTCGTAGATCTGCCGTGCGGCCGGCCGCGGCTGGTAGCGGACCTTCTTGAGCGACGTCATCGCGCGCTCAGCGGTCGGGAAATCCCGATGCACGCCGGCGAGCACCGTCGCGGCGACGGCGGCTCCGAGCGCGCACGCCTGGCTGGAGCCGGCCACCAGCATGGTGCAGCCGGTGACGTCGGCATAGATCTGCATGAGCAGCGGATTCTTCTCCGCGATGCCGCCGGCGCAGACCACCCGGTCAATCGGCACGCCGTACTCCCGGAACCGCTCGATGATCGCACGGGCGCCAAACGCGGTGGCCTCGATCAGCGCGCGGTAGACCTCGGCCCGCGTCGTGTGGAGTGTCTGGCCGAGCAGCAGGCCGGAGAGCGTCTGGTCGACGAGGATGGTGCGGTTGCCGTTGTTCCAGTCGAGGGCGAGCAGTCCGGACTGGCCGGGCTGCAGGCGGGCGGCCTCGCGGGTGAGGCTGGCGTGCAGCGCGGCGTCGCCTTCGCAGATGTCCTCGACCCACCAGCGGAAGATGTCGCCCACGGCGGACTGGCCCGCCTCGAGGCCGTAGTAGCCGGGCAGGATCGCGCCCTTGACGATGCCGCAGATGCCGGGGATGTCGGGCA
>CAZKDK010000189.1:0-7499 GCA_964551145.1 uncultured Opitutaceae bacterium
GCGTGGCCTCGGCCTGGGCGTGGTCGGCCTGGGCCTCGGCATTGGCGAGATCGGCATGTGCACTGCGCAGGTTGTTTTCAAAGGGCCGGCGGTCGAGCGTGATCAGCAGGTCACCCGCCTGCACCTCGTCGCCCTCGCGGAAATGGATTTGCTGGATTATGCCGTCGACCTGCGATTTGACCGTCACGGTGCGCAGGGTCTGCACGGTGCCGATGGCGTTCTGCCTGATGGGCAGGGTCTGCCGCACGGCGCGCGCGATTTGCACGGGCACGGGGGCGCGGTCGCCGGAGGCGGTGCCGCGGTCGCGGCCGCAGCCGGCGGCCAGCAGCGCGAGGGCGAGGAGGGCGGCGCCCGCGGCGCGCCCGGCGGGCGTCGGCCTAGCGGGCGGCCTGGGATTCGGAGTCAGGTGCATGGACGGAGGAGGGGGAAGGGTCGGACCGCGCCCGGCAGGCCAGGAGATTGCGCTTGATGACCAGCAGGTCGTCGATCAGCGCGTGGCGCCGCCCGGGCGGGATGCCGGCGAAATATTCGGCCCGGGGCTGCTCCGCCAGGCGGCGGAGCTGGGCGAGCGGACGCCGCGCCCGCGGCTGCAGATAGAGGCGGTAGGCGCGGCCGTCGCGGGGATCGTCGCGCCGTTCCAGCCAGCCTCCCGCCAGCAGGCGCCCGACATGGCGGCCGACCGTGGCCGGCTCGAAGCGGAGGTCGGCGGCCAGCTCGCACTGGAGGCAGCCCTCGCGCAGCGACACCTGGCGGAGGATCTGCCATTGCGCCCGGGTGAGGCCCACGCCCGCCCGCTGCACGCGGTGGTCGACTTCGCGGCGCAGCAGGTGGCTCAGTTCGTTGAGCAGAAATCCAAGGCCGCGCTCGGGCGGGTACGCGCTGGGGGGCATGAAGAGGTTCGAAACTAAGCTTGCTAATCAGTTTGGCAAGAGACGATCCGGACCCCCTTCCGGTTTCGCCGGCGACCGCGCTTGCCCGCGCCGGCGGGAGGCGCACACTGCGGCCCATGCCTCGTTTTGTGCTCGCGCTCGACCAGGGCACGACGTCCTCGCGGGCCATCGTCTTTGACCGGCGGGGCCGGCCCCGGGCGGTGGCGCAGCAGGAATTCCCGCAGCACTATCCGCGGCCGGGCTGGGTGGAGCACGATCCCGCCGACCTGTGGGAGAGCACGCGCCGCGTGGCGCTGGCCGCGGTCGCCGAGGCCAACCTCACGGGCGCGGCCCTGGCCGCAATCGGGCTGACGAACCAGCGCGAGACGACGCTGCTCTGGGAGCGCCGCACCGGCCGGCCCGTCGCCCGCGCGATCGTCTGGCAGGACCGGCGCACGGCCGACCGCTGCCGGCGGCTCCGGGCCGCCGGCCTGGAGCCGCTGTTCCGCCGGAGGACGGGCCTCGTGCTCGATCCGTATTTCAGCGGGACCAAGCTCGCCTGGCTGCTCGACCACGTGCCCGGCGCCCGCCGGCGGGCGGGGCGCGGCGAACTCGCGTTCGGCACCGTCGACACGTGGCTGCTCTGGCGGCTCACCGGGGGCCGCGTGCACGCCACCGACGTCTCGAACGCCTCGCGCACGCTCCTGCTCGATCTCCGCACCGGCCGGTGGGACGACGAGTTGCTGCGCGTGCTGCGGATTCCGCACGAGGTGCTGCCGGAGGTCCGGGCCAGCAGCGAGGTGTACGGCGAGGTCACGACGCTGCCCGCGCTGCGCGGCGTCCCGGTCGCCGGCGTGGCCGGCGACCAGCAGGCCGCCCTCTTCGGCCAGGCCTGCTTTCGCCGCGGCATGGCCAAGAACACCTATGGCACCGGCTGCTTCCTGCTCCTGCACACCGGCGACCGGCCGGTGGCGTCGCGCCACCAGCTGCTCACCACCGTCGCGTGGAAACTCGACGGACGGATGGAGTACGCCCTGGAGGGCAGCGTCTTCAACGGGGGCGCGGTCGTGCAGTGGCTGCGCGACGGCCTCGGGCTCATCGCGCGCTCGGCCGATGTCGAGGCGCTGGCCGCGCGCGTCGCGGACAACGGCGGGGTCTACCTCGTGCCGGCGTTCACCGGGCTGGGCGCGCCGCACTGGGATGCCGCCGCGCGCGGCGTGATCGTCGGCCTCACTCGCGGGGCCACCGCCGCGCACGTGGCCCGCGCCGCCCTCGAGAGCATCGCCTATCAGAGCGCGGACCTGCTGGCCGCCATGCAGGCCGACGCCGGCCTCCGGCTGGGCGAACTGCGCGTCGATGGCGGGGCGACCGTGAACAACGGCCTCATGCAGTTCCAGGCCGACCTGCTTCGCGTGCCGGTGGTGCGGCCGGGCACGGTCGAGACGACGGCGCTCGGCGCAGCCTACCTCGCCGGCCTGGCCGTCGGCTACTGGAAGGATCGCGACGAGATCGCCGCGCTCTGGCGGGCGGACCGCGTCTTCAAGCCGCGCGGTCCGGCGTCGGCAATGCGGCGCCTCCACGCCGGCTGGCACCGGGCCGTCGAGCGGGCGAAAGGCTGGGAGCGCTGAGCGGGATCGTCGCGAGTATCGGCCGTCGCGGTTCTTCACGGGACGGCTTTTCCCACGCCGGCCGGCTTCGATCCCAATCGCGCCGCCTGCGGCAAAGGCCGCGGCGGGACAATTCATCCGTCCGATCGCCGGGCCGGCGCAAGTCGATTGCGCTAGATTTCGCCCCATCGGTTTCGTCGGGTGAAAAATGTGCAAAAGAGTGGGATGGAAGCCGCTGCTTGCGTTGGTGACCGGTTCCTCTGTTGCACCTGCGATGGGCACCAGCAGTATGGCGCGCGATCCACTCCTCATTCGCCATGAAACTGCGCTCTCTTTTCTGCGCCGGGGCCGGCGCATTGGTGTGTCTTTCATTGGTTCTTGCAGCGGTCGCCTACTCGGCGGAATCCGATCTCGACGCGCTTCGCGCCAAGGCCGAAAGCGGGAATGCCATCGCCCAGTACAACGTCGGCATGGCGTACCTCGAGGGGCGGCAGGTGCCGAAAGACGTCATCGAGGCCTATGTGTGGCTGACGCTGGCTGGCGAGAACGGCGCCACCGGCAAGGCGCTCAAGGCGCTCACTCCGACCTTGTCG
Source organism: uncultured Opitutaceae bacterium (assembly GCA_964551145.1). GTDB lineage: Bacteria > Verrucomicrobiota > Verrucomicrobiia > Opitutales > Opitutaceae > Fen-1467. Next base: position 3,070 of record CAZKDK010000189.1, read on the forward strand.
AAGGACCAGATTGCGGCGGCGGAAACGCGCCTGGCCGAGCGTCGCAGCGTCATCTCCAATCATCTGATTGCCCAGTCGGCCGCCGGCGTGCCGGGAGCGGTGGCGACACCCCGCGCCGTGCGCACGCCCGACCCGACGCCGCCCCCGGCGCCGGTTGCGGGCGCCAAACCTGCACCGGTGGTTCCCGCGGCGGCGCCGGTGGCGGACGACGGTCGTGTCGAGGCGCTGACCAAGGAGCTCGCGGCGGAGCGCGCCGACAATGCCAAGCTCAGCGCGGAGATCATTTCGGTCTGGAAGGAGCTGGATTCGGCGAAGGTGGCGCAGGTGGCGTCCGGCCGGCGGGCCGACCGGGCCGACGCCGCGGCCAAACAGAGCGCGAGCGACATTAGCGCCCTGGCGGCCGAGCGGGACCAGCTTCGGCAGCAGCTTGCGGCGGCCCTGACCGCGGCCAAGCCGGCATCGCCGGCGCCCCGAGACGATACGCAGGCAAAAGCGCTGGCAGCCGCGGAGGAGGCCCGGGCGAAGGCCGCGCAGCGCGCCGATCAGGCCGAGGCAGCGGCCAGTCAGCGCACGAAGGATATCGAAACCCTCACGACCGAGCGGGACCGCCTCCGTCAGCAACTCGCGACGGCCCTGGCTGCGGCCAAGCCGGCGTCGCCGGGCGCCCGAGACGATACGCAGGCGAAAGCGCTCGCAGCCGCCGAGCAGGCCCGGGCGAAGGCCGCGGCCGATCTGGAAGCGGCGCGCCGCGATCTGGCGGCGATCCAGAAGTTGAACAAGGAACTCAGCGCGCAGGCCGACCGCCTCGCCGGCGAAAATGCGACCCTGAAGGTGCAGATGGCCTCGGATCGCGAGGTCAGCCGGAAGCTGGCGGAGGCGCAGGCGGCGCTCACCCGGCTGCAGGCCGAGAACGCCGAATTGAAGGCCCGGCCGGCGCCGGCTCTGGAGATTTCCGCCGACGATCTGGCCCGCCTGAAACAGGATCTGGCCCGTGCCAAGGAGACCGTTCAGATGACGGTCCGCAGCTACACGCTGGCCCGCCAGGAAGTCGAGCAGTTCAAAGCGCGGCTGGCCACGATCCAGCAGGCGGTCGGCGCAGCGCCGGACGCCGCGGCCAAGCCCGTTCCCCCGCCGGCAGCTCCCTGAGGATGCGCCGACCGCCCGACCGGTGTCTTGACCTGGATCAATGACATTGGAGGTGGCGGCGGATAGGGTGGAACCGCGGGCGGCGATCGCCCGGTTCCACCGATGAACAATCCCGGCCCTGAGTCTCCCCCTGTGCGTGGCGGACTCCATGTGCGGGAGGCATTCGGTTTGTGCTGGCCGCGGGAACACGGCAGCTGGTCGCTGGCGCTGGAACCGCTGGCATTTGGGCTCCTGGTTGCGCCATCGGCGGCCGGATACATCCTCGGCGCGGCCGTGCTGGCCGGTTTCTTCTGCCGGCGGCCGATGAGACTGGCACTGGCCGGCGCGACTGAACCCCGGCGGCGGCTGGCGCTGGTGTGCGTTGTCGTCCTCAGTTCGGCGGCGGCAGCGGGCCTGGCGGCGGCGGCCGCGCTCGCCGGGCCGGCCGGCCTCTGGCCGCTGCTGCTTGGAGTGCCGCCGGCGGCGCTATTTGTGTGGCTCGATTCGCGCGGCGAGGCGCGCGCCGCCGGTGCCGAACTGGCCGGGGCCTGCGCGTGTGCGGTCGTGCCGGCCGGACTGGCGTCAGCCGGCGGCTGGCCGGTGGCTCCGGCACTTGCGCTGGCCGCCGTCATGGCCGCCCGTTCCGTGCCGGCGGTGGTGACGATCCGGACCTGCCTGCGGCGCGGGAAGGGCCAGATGGTCGCGGGGGCACCGGCGCTGACGGCGGCGTCTGCCGCCGTGGTCGCCGCCGCCCTGCTGGCCTGGGCCGGACTGGCGCCCTGGGTGGCGCCGGCCGTCATGATGGTCTTCCTGGTCCGCACGGCCGTCCTGCTGGGATGGCGGCGGCGCTGGCCGGCCCGCCGGCTGGGGATCGCCGAGTCCGCGCTCGGGGGTGTATTAGTGGTCTTTTTGGCAATCAGTTGGTCCTCTTTTTAGCCGGTTCGGATTGATCCAGATCAAGGCTGGTGGTCGGGAGGGCGGCTATGGTGAGCCCGTCAAACCGAGGATCTGGACACAACCCCATGACTACCGATCGGAAATCACGCCATGCGTACGTCGTCGCGCAGAGCCTGGTGCTCGTGGGCGCCGCGGTGCTGGGCTACGCGCCGGTGCGGGCGCTGTTCGCGGGCGCGGGGGTCCTGACGGCCGTGGTCGCGGCGTCGGCGCCCGCCGAAGCATCCGCGGCCGGCGATTCGGCCGTGGCGCCTGCGGTGCCGCCGCCGGCGGCGGATCCTGCTCCGGCGGCCGACGTGGCCACGGCGCGCGGAGTGGCCCCGGGCCCGCAGCTGCCCGTCGAGCAGGCCATGCTGACCCCGCCGCCTCAGGTGCCGCCGCCAATCGCGCGCCGGTACGCGGCCAAGGTGGTCGTGCATCTCGAGGTGCGCGAACTCGTCAAGCGACTGGCCGATGGCGTCGACTACCTGTTCTGGACCTTTGGCGGGACGGTGCCCGGCAACTTCATCCGCGTGCGCGAGGGCGACCTGGTCGAGTTTCACCTGGAGAACAATCCCGGCAACAAGATGCCCCACAACATCGATCTGCACGCGGTAAACGGCCCCGGCGGCGGGGCCATCTCGTCATTCACGGCGCCGGGGCACAGTTCGCAGTTCACCTTCCGGGCCCTCAATCCCGGCCTGTTCGTCTACCATTGCGCCACGGCGCCCGTCGGCATGCACATCGCCAACGGCATGTACGGCCTCATCCTGGTCGAGCCGGCCGCCGGCCTGCCCAAGGTGGACCGCGAGTACTACGTGATGCAGGGCGAGGTCTACACCGCCGGCGCCTACGGCGAGGAGGGCCTGCAGGCGTTTGACATGGCCAAGGCGATCGACGAGCGCCCGCCCTACGTCGTTTTCAACGGCGCCGTGGGATCGCTGACGGGCGACCACGCGCTCACCGCGCGCGTCGGCGACACGGTGCGCCTCTTCGTGGGCAACGGCGGGCCGAACCTCGTTTCGTCGTTCCACGTCATCGGCGAGATCTTCGACACGGTCTATCAGGAGGGCGGGCTGGCGGTGGCCCAGCACAACGTGCAGACGACCCTGATCCCGGCGGGCGGCTCCACGGTGGTCGAGTTCCGGGTGGAGGTGCCGGGCACCTACGTGTTGGTCGATCATTCCATCTTCCGCGCCTTCAACCAGGGCGCCCTCGGCATGCTCAAGGTCGCGGGGCCGGAGAACCGCGTCATCTACTCCGGCAAGGAGATCGACGCCGTCTACCTGGGCGAGGCCGCCGATGCCGGCACGGCCGCCCGCAAGCGCGAGAACGAGCTCCAGGCCCGGATTGCCGAGGAGATCAGGAACAACCCCCGGATCGCCTCGCTCACCCGCGAGGCGCAGATCGAGCGCGGCCAGCGCGTCTTCATGCAGACCTGCTTCGCCTGCCACCAGCCGGACGGCAGGGGTCTGCCCGGCATCTTCCCGCCGCTCGCGGGATCCGATTTCCTGCTGGCCGATCACGACCGTCCGGTCCGGATCGTCACCAAGGGCCTGACCGGCCCCATCACCGTGAAAGGGGCCGCCTTCAACAATGTCATGCCGCCCCAGGTGCTGACGGACCAGCAGATCGCCGACGTGCTCACGTACGTGACCAACCGCTGGGGCAATTCCGCCGCGCCCTACACGGTGGAGGATGTGCGCCGCGTGAAGGCGGCGGCGGAATAGGACCGATATGACCTATGGGACCTATACCCGGGCGATCCTGACGGCGGCCATGCTTTTGGTCGCAGGCGCCGCCGCCCAGCCCGCGGAGCCGCTCGCGGGCATGGTGCTGATCCCGGCCGGAGTCTACACGCCGCTGCTGCGGGACCAGGCCGATCCCGCCCGGGTTCCGGTCGCCGCGTTCTGCCTCGACGAGCGCCCGGTGACCAACGGCGAGTATCTCGCCTTCGTGCGGGCCAACCCGCACTGGCGCCGCTCGCAGGTGCCGGCGCTCTTTGCGGACGCGCACTACCTGGCGCGCTGGGCGGGCGACCTCGAGCCGGGCCCGCGGGCTCCGGGCGAGGCGCCGGTGGTCGAGGTGTCGTGGTTCGCCGCGCGCGCCTACGCGCGCTGGGCGGGCAAGCGCCTGCCGACCATCGCGGAGTGGGAGCGCGCCGCCGCGGCCGGTTTTCACGGCGACACGGGGCGGATCGAGCCCGGATTCCAGGCGGCCGTGCTCGGCTGGTACGCCACGCCGCAGCCGGCCGTGCTGCCCGCCGCCGGCGCCGGCCGGCCGAACGCCTTGGGCGCCCGCGACCTGCTCGACCTGGTGTGGGAGTGGGTCGACGACTTCAATTCGGCGCTGGTGAACGGCGACAGCCGCGG
>CAZKDK010000190.1:0-3545 GCA_964551145.1 uncultured Opitutaceae bacterium
TCTTCCGGCCGATCCTGCTGCCGTACCTGCGCGACCTCGCGGAGGACCTGGCCCGCATCGAACGCGTCGCCGCCAACGGATCGGAGCAGCTCATCCTCGCCTTCCGCATCTTCCTCAGCCGGGCCGACCAGGAGGCCAGCCAGGGCATCCGCGTCCTGACCGCCCTGACCGCCCTCACCCTCCCCGTGCTCGTCATCGGCGGCTGGTACGGCATGAACTTCGTCCCCTTGTGGGAGGTTCACCAGCGACTCGCCTACCCCGTGATGCTGGCGGTCACCATCGTCAGCACGCTCTGGATGCTCGTCTACCTGCGCCGCAAGCGCTGGTTCTAGGCGCGGCGCCGCGGCCGCGCGGAACATCCGGCATTGAACCGGTTCCAAGCGGTGGCAACATCGCCACCATGAAACGCTCCCTGCGCCCGCTCGCCCTGTCCCTCGTCCTGGCCGCGACCTCCCTGTTCGCGGCCGGTTGCGTCGCGGTCGTGGCCGCGGGTGCCGCCGGCGGCACCGTGGCCTACGTTCGCGGGGCCCTCAAGGCCACCCTCGACCAGCCGATCGAACGCGTGGGCGCCGCGGCCGACGGGGCCGTGCGGGACCTCAAGTTCGCCCCGATATCCAGCAAGGTGGACGCCGTCTCGGGCGACATCATCGCGCGCACCGCGCGGGACGTCAAAATCGAGATCCAGCTGAAGAAGGTCAGTGACAACTCCACGGCGGTGGATATCCGCGTCGGCGTGTTCGGCGACCAGGCCGTGTCGCAGCAGATCCTGGAGCAGATCAAGCGGAACCTCTAGGCCCGGCTGCCGGCCGGGCTGGCAGCCGGTCGCCTGCCGCCTATTTGATCTTCGCCGCCTCGGCTTCGAGCTGCGAAACCAGTTCGTCCATCTGGTCGACCACCGCCTGCACGGTCGCCTTCTGCGTGAGGTCGACGCCCGCCCGCTTGAGTTCCTCCATCGGGTAGTCGCTGCCGCCGGCCTTGAGCAGGCCGAGATAGCGCTCGGTCGCGGCCGCGCGCTCCGCCGGGGAACCGGTGGTCATCGCCTTGTACAGCTGCGCCGACGACGCGAAACAGGTGGCGTACTGATAGACGTAGTACGGAGAGTTGTAGAAGTGCGGGATGCGGGCCCAGGTGTAGCGGTAGAGCTCGTCCACGGTGATCGCATCGCCGTAGTAGTCGTGCAGGAGTCGGGCATAGATCTCCTTGAGCACGTCGACGGTGATCGGTTCGCCCGCCTCGGCGCGCCGGTGCGCCTCGCGCTCGAAGTCGGCGAAGAGCACCTGGGTGTAGAACGTGCCCACGATGTTGTCGACGGCGTGCTGGATGAGCACGAAGCGCTCCTTGGGATCCGTGGTCGTCTCGAGCAGCTTCTGCAGCATCAGGCGCTCGTTCATCGTCGAGGCGACCTCCGCCACGAAGATGGTGTACCCGGAGGTGATGTAGGGCTGCGCCGCATAGGCAAGCAGCGTGTGCATCGAATGGCCGGCCTCGTGCGCGAAGGTGAAAATTGCATCCAGCGTGTCGTTGTAGTTCATCAGCATGTACGGGCCGACCCCGTACACCCCCGCGCTGTAGGCACCGCTGCGCTTGCCGTCGTTCTCGTAGACGTCGACGCTGCCGCCGGCGAGGAGCTTGCGCATGCCGGCCTGGTAGTCGGCCCCGAGCGGGGCGACCGAGTCGATCACGCGCTCCCTGGCCTCGTCATAGGGATACTGCCGGTCCACCTGGTAGATCGGAATCGAGTTGTCATAGAGATGATAGGTGGCCAGTCCGAGCAGCCGCTTCCGCAGGCGCAGATAGCGCTGGAGCGGCGCCGTGCCCTGGCGGGTCGTGGCGAGGAGCGTGTCCACCACCTCCTGCGGGATGTTGTCGCCGTCGAGCGCCGAGGCCAGCGTCGTCGGGTAGTTGCGGGCCTGCGTCAGGAACCAGTCGCGCTGCAGGACGCCGTTGTAGAGGGCGGCGTAGGTGTTGGCGGTGGCCACGTAGGTCTTCAAGTAGGCCTCGAAGGCCTTGGCCCGGTCGGCCTGGTTGCGGTCCGTGCCGAGGATCTCCTGGTAGTTGCCCGGCGTGAGCGTCACCTCCCGGCCGTCCGCGAGGGTGATCTTCGGAAACACGATGTCCGCGGTGGAGAGCTCCTGGAACGCCGCGCGCGGCGTCTGGTTGGCGCGGGCGCCGTAGGAGAGCAGCCGCTCGCCCGGCTCGTCGAGGACGTGCTTTTGCAGGCGGTAGTTGTCGAGGACGGTGAACCGGTAGATGCCGAGGGCGGGCGTCCCCGCGATCCACTGCTCCATCGTGGCCTGCGGGATCTTGAGCAGCTCGGGGGTGAACCAGGCGGTGGCGGTGCCGAACTTCGCGAACAGCGCCTGCACGCGCTGGAACCGTCCGCCGGTCGCCTGGTCGCGCATGTCGACGTCGCGCTGCCGCGCCGGATAGCTGTAGACCCGCTCCTGCAGCATGCCGATCTGGTCGAGCAGCTGGTAGGCGTGGAGCACCGCCGGCGCGCCCTGCGCGAGCGTGCCCTTGAGCGCGGCGAACTCGGCCATGCGGGCGTCGAGCGTCTTCATGCCCGCCTCCCAGGCGTCCCAGCTGGCGAAGATGGGCGTGACGTCCCATTTGTACTGGGCGGGGATCTCGGCGCGTTGGCGCGTGGCCGGCCGGGCGGTGAGTTGCGGGGAGGTCATGAGGAGGATCGTGACGGAGGCGAGGCTGGACCAGAGCTGCGATTGGCGGGGGCGAGTCATGACGGCGTACATTGCACGGGTTCCCCTCCGGCGTCGAGCCGGCGCCGCGCCCCTCCGAACCACCCTGACCGGCGGGTTCCGGCGGCCGGGTCCGGGAAATCCGGGCGCCGTGCGGCTTGACGGCTCCCCCGCGTCCTCCGACTTCTATCCCCGATGATCCGCGCCCTCGTCTTCGACTTCGACGGACTGATCCTCGACACCGAGACGCCGCTCATCGACGCGTGGGCGCTTCTGCACGAGCGCGCCGGCCTGCCCTATGCGCGGGCCGATGCCCACCAGCTGGTCGGTCACGTCGATATCGACTTCGATCCCTGGACGGCGTTCGGACCCGGCGCGGACCGCGATGCGCTCGAGGCCGCGCACCGCCGGCTCTCGCGCGAGCTGACCGCGCGCCAGCCGGTCCGCCCGGGCGTGCTCGCCTGCCTGCAGGAGGCCGGCGCCCGCGGCCTGAAGCTCGGCATGGCCTCCAACTCCGGTCATGAGCACGTCGACCGCCACCTCACCCGGCTCGGCCTGCGCACCCGCTTCGACCTGATCTGCTGCCGCGAGGATGTCGCGGCCGGCAAGCCCGCCCCGGACCTCTATCTGCGGGCCATCCGGCAATTCGGCATCGCCCCGTCGGAGGCGGTCGCGTTCGAGGATTCCGCCGCCGGCACGGCGGCCGCGCGCGCCGCGGGACTCTGGACCGTGGCCGTGCCCAACCCGTCGACGCACCTCCACGATCTTTCCGCCGCCCACGTCGTGCTGGCTTCCCTTGAGGACCTCCCGCTGGCCCAGCTGCTCGACCGGTTCGGCGGGGCCGGCGCC
>CAZKDK010000190.1:3645-7437 GCA_964551145.1 uncultured Opitutaceae bacterium
CGCCGCCCGCCGGGCGGCGGCGCTCAGGGCTCGTACTTGATCACCTGTCCGTTGGGCAGGCGCACGCGGAGGGGCTCCCCCGCTTTGAATTCGATCCGGCGGTAGTCCTCGCCGGCCGCCGGCACGAGGCTCGGAATGAGCTTTCCCGGGCCCACGAGCTGATCGTAGGTCGTCGCGGTGGCCCCGGATTCCATGTAGTACTGGTCGGCCGCCGACGCCAGCTGGCGGAGGTTGTTCCGGACAGTCTTCTCCTGCGATGCCTGGCGCACCTTCTGGAACGCGGGGATGGCCATCGCCGCCACCATGCCGATGGACACGGGATTGTACATCGCCACCATGGCCAGATCCTGTTTCAGCGAGCGGTTCCAATGGGAGCGCACGAGGATCCCGTCGGCCAGGTTCTGGCGCACGGTGATCAGCGGCTGGTTCATCCGCGGCAACTGCTCCGAGATCATCTTGAACACCCGCTTCATCTCCGCCGGGCCCTCGGGATTCATCTCACTGAGCTGGCGCAGGCGCGCGAAAAGCCGCGGGCTGACGTAGGTGAGCCCGTTGCCCTCGGGTCCCACCGCGGCGAGCGCGCGCTGGAAGTCGGGATTTTGATCCAGGCCCGCCTGCCGCTGGACGCAGGCCGCCAGGTAATCGCGCTGGGTGGCCGCGAAGAAGGTGGATCCGTCAACCGCGAACGCCGGCTGCAACCCGCCGATCGGCAGCGGCTGCTTCAGCGTGTAGAGCGTCATCGACCCCTGGCTGGACTTTTCGAACATCGGCAGCCGGGCCAGGGCGCCCTCGAGCGCGGGCCCGATGCCGTCAACCCGGAGCACCAGCGAGAACGCCGGCACGGTGATCGGTTGCGGCGTCGGCAGCGTCAGATTCTTCTCAGGATCGAGCGACAGGATCATGACCGTTCGCCCCTTGAAACCCCGGATGACATCCAGCGCGGACAGGCCGGCCGGCTGGCCCGCCTCCCGGAGCTTCGCCTCCAGGGCGTTGGCCGCCGCGTCCCCGCCAATCCGGGCGACGACGGTTTTGATGGTGGCGTAGACCGCCGGCAGGTCCAGTTCGCACTCGCTGTAAAGGTCGACGTCGGCCGGCGCCATCCTGGCGTGGACGAACGGCGCCGCGGGACCGCCGAGGCCCGCCAGAAGGCCGTGCCGCCCCTGGGGCGTGTAGAAGAACACCCGGTTGCGAAACCCGCCGTCGGCGGCGGGCACGGAGCTGAGGCCCACAGCCTTGACGTCCGCCAGGCCCAGGTCCGCAAAAAGCTTCCGGTAGTCCTGCCGGAGGGCCGCTCCCGCGGCGGGCTGGGCCGCGCCGATGTTGTCGGCGACGGCGCGCAGGGCGTCGGCGAGCTTGAAGGCGTCGCCGTCGACATCGGCATAGAGGTAGAGCGTGCCGCCCAGCTCGAGATGGCGGCTGACCGCCTCGAAATTCCGGCTGCGTTCGGCCGCCGGCACCAAGGTTACTTCGCCGGGCGCCTCGGCGGGCGGCGGCGTCTTCTTTGCACACCCCGCACCGGCCAGCAACAAGGCCAATGCCCAGCACCCGGCAGATTGTGTCGTCATCGGCCGGCAGTATAACCGCGACCGGACTGGTCCGAAAAGCCGAAAGTGGCCGCGCAGCAGGGCCGCTCCCGGCTACAGCAGCTCTCCCTGCTGCAGGGCGTCGCGTTTGTCCGGGTTGAGCGTGCTCATCGCGAGCAGCCATCCCAGGGACCGGTCCGCCATCGCCGGGTCCGCGGCCAGCCGCGCCAGGAGCAGCGCCCCGGCCAGGGCGTCGTAGAGCGCCGTGTGGTAGCGGCGCCGGTCCGCCGGACAGTGCGCGGTCGCCAGCGCGTCAAGCTCCGGCTGCAGTCCGCAGGCCGCCACCAGGTCCTCCAGCCGGCCCGACGCCAGGGTGGGCCGGCACTGGGCATAGAGCCGGCCCGTGTCGATCCACGGCCCCCACTCCGCCGTCTGTCCGCCCGGCCGCGCAAAGTCGGGAGAGGATCGCGGATACGGCCACACCGCCTTGAGCAGCGCGTTCTCCACCCCGGCATAGTGGGCGGCGAGCGGCCCCTGCTCGCGCAGCCCGGCGAAATACTCCCAGTCGGCGGCGAACAAAGCCTGCCCGGCCACGTCGCGGGCCCGCAGCCCGTGCACTGCGGCGTCCTCCGGACGCACCGGACCCGTCGCCCGGCAAAGGCGGGTCCGGGTCGCGCCGATCGCGCCGCCGCGGACCGAGACCACGCCGTATTCCAGGATCCCCGAGGCGAGGCTGCCCTCGAAATCGATGAAGCACACGGTCTGCTCGGTCCAGCGCATCGGTGGACAGCCTCGCGCAAACGATTCCCGTCGCAAAGCGAATTCGCGCCGTCCCCGGCCATAATCCTGCTCAAGCTTGAGCACGGTTCGGGCCGCCCCCCTTAGGGCGCCCGGCTCGGCCGCGGCCCAATCTGGGCTCAAGCTTGAACATCGTTCGGGCCGGAGCTGTGTCTCAGCGATGGATTCTCCGGGCGATCCGCTCGCCGGCGACCGCGGTCCGATCTGCGCTCAAGCTTGAGCACGGTTCGGGACAACCCGCCCCGGCCACAATCCTGCTCAAGCTTGAGCACGGTTCGGGCCGCCGAAGCCCCTTCCATCGCTCCTTGTCACCACGCCCCGGAGCCTGTTTCGTGGCGCCATGAACCTCGCGCCGTACCGCGACTTTCTCTTCGACCTCGCCGAGAAGAGCGGCGATTTCATCCGCCCCTTTTTCGCCCGGCCGGACCTGGAGGTCGAAACCAAGGCCGATCAGACGCCCGTGACCAAGGCCGACCGGGGCGCCGAGGAGCTCATGCGCCGGATGATCCACGCGCAATTCCCGGGCCACGGCATCCTCGGCGAGGAGTTCGGCCCGGAGAACACCGGCGCGGAGTTCGTCTGGGTGCTTGACCCGATCGACGGCACGCGCGCCTTTGCCGCGGCAACGCCCCTGTTCGGCACCCTCATCGCCCTGATGCACGAGGGGCAGCCCGTGCTCGGCGCCATCCACCAGCCCGTGCTGCGCCAGCTGCTCGTCGGCGACGGCGAGACGACCGTCCTCAACGGGCGCCGCGTGCGCGTGCGGGCCACGCCGCGCCTCGGGGAGGCGACGCTGCTCTGCAGCGATCTCTTTTCGCCCGCCCGGCACCAGAACGGCGCCGCCTTCGACATGCTCACGCGGCGCGTGAAGCAGGTCCGGACCTGGGGCGACTGCTATGGGTACCTGCTCGTCGCCACCGGCTGGGCCGACATCATGTGCGATCCGGTGATGAATCCCTGGGACATCGCCGCGCTGGTCCCGGTCGTCCGCGGCGCGGGCGGAACGATCACCGACTGGCAGGGACTCGATCCCGTCAAGGCGCAGTCGATCGTGGCCGCCATCCCCGGTCTGCACGCGCAGGTCATCGCCACGCTCAATCCGCCCGCGGGGCAGTCGGCCACCAGCGCCATGCTGTAGGCGGGAGGCCATTGGGTACGGCTCCCCCGAGCCATGGACCAGACCGTGGGTCGGGAGACCCATGCCATCTCAAGCGAAGTAGACCGGCGGTCCGCGCTCCGCCAGCGCGATGCCCTTGCCGCCTACAGCCTATCGCTTACCGCCCCGCCGCGGCCGCCACTCGGCCGTGATGACGGAGGTGAATCCGCCGCGCGCCTTCCAGTCGGAGATCACCATGAGGCGCCGGGGTTTGAGCGCGGCACCCAGGTCGTCGCAGATCCGGTTCGTCACCGCCTCGAAGAAGATCCCCTCGTTGCGGTAGGCATGGAAATAGAGCTTCAGCGACTTCAGCTC
>CAZKDK010000191.1:0-7419 GCA_964551145.1 uncultured Opitutaceae bacterium
AAGTGGCTCTGCCAGGCCGGAAAGCCGATGCACAGGAAGAAGAGGGCAAAAAGCGCGCCGAGCCGCCAGAGGCGGTTCTCCCAGTCGCGGTGCAGAAACAGATAGAGGCATTGGGTCAGCGTCGCGACGATCGTCAGCAGGGCGTGCAGCGCCTCGCTGGTGTAGAGCTCGTGGAACCATTGGTCCCAGTGGATGGTGCCGTCCGCGGCCTTGACGCTGAACTCGCCGAGTTTCTCCATGATGCCCCGCAGGGGCCAGTCGAGATTGCCGGCGTCGACGGTCGCGGACATGCGCAGCCGCCACGCCACATAACCGAACCACAGCAGCATCGGAACGGCGGCGATGAGGCCGAGCCGCAGGTTGCGTTGCAGCGTGGCCCGCCAGGGCGGCCGGTAGTCCCAAAGGCCGACCAGGCCCGCGATGTTGGTTTCACGGGCGAGCCCCGCCAGCGCCAGTACGCCGGCGCCGCGCGTGCCGCCGGCGATCACGGCAAGCGTCATGAGGACGAAGGCGGGAAAGTCGGTGAGCGCCGCGTGCATGGACTCGATGATACCGCAGGTCAGCAGCATGGCGGCAAAGCCGGCGAGGCCCGCCCATCCGTACGGGCGGAACAGCGGGATCAACACCGCGACAAATCCGATCCAGAAAACGAGATTGAGCGACGCGTAGACGTTCAGCACCCAAGCCGGCCGGCCCAGTCCGCCGAGCCAGGCCAGCCAGGGCAGCAGGATGCGGCGGGCCCGGTAGGGCGGGTTGTCGATGGCGATCTTGATCTGCGGGTCGCGCAGCAGCGGGTCCAGGGCGATCTGGGCGTAGTGCTGCCCGTCGAAACCCCAGCGGGTGGACGGCCGCAGGTATTTCGGAGCGCTGCGGAAGGACGCCAGGCCGCGCCGATCGAACTCCTCCCCGACCTGGATAAGCTTGGTGATGCCGAGGCCCGGCACATAGACGCTGACATAGGTATAGAGCAGCGCAGCGAACGCCGCCGCGGCGAACAGGATGAAAATCCACACCGGGGGCCGCGAGCTGAGACTCTTCAGTTTGGACAAGGCGCCCCTATGCGAAGGGAACAAGCTGAATCATGGCAATCACAACATGCCCGTCCGAACGGGTCGGCGCGTCCGCGTTCCGCAGCGGCGCGCCACCTCCGGGAAGGCGGCGGAGCCGGGGCGGCCATTCTGGCGTTGCGGCCCGGAAGGAAGTTGTTTCTCAATTTTCCGTGCACGGGATCAAGCCTTTGCTTTGGCGCCAGGCCGGCGACTGGTACCGGCTCGCCTACTTGGCCGCCGTGGGCTGTTTCATCTGGTCCGCCGCGCTATGCTATGTCCCGCGCAAGGGCTTCACCGGCTTGATTCACTTTGGCGGCAACCCCTCGCTGCACCGGATCAGGGAACTGGGATCAGTCGATTATTCCGTCGACAAGGACACGTACGGCTACGACGGCCAGTATTATGCGCAGCTGGCGGTCAAGCCGCTCCTGAGGAGCCGGGATCTGCGGGTGGCGGAAGACAATCTGCCCTACCGCGCCCGCCGGATCCTGTTCAGCTGGACGGCCTATGGGCTGGGTCTCGGCCGGCCGTGGCTGGTGCTCCAGGCCTTCGCACTGCAGAACATCCTCTGCTGGGTGTTGCTGGCGTGGCTCGCGACCCGCTGGTTTCCACCGACGAGCCTGGACAACCTCGTCCGCTGGCTTGGCGTGATGTTCTCGTGGGGGATGACCATCAGCGTGCATTCGGCGCTGATGGATGGTCCGAGCCTCCTGTTGATCGCCATCGGAGTCATGCTGGCCGAAAAGGGCCGCCGCTGGGCGTCGGCGTGCGTTCTGGGCGTCGCGGGGCTGGGGCGCGAAACGAACGTGTTAGCGGCTGTCAGCCACCTTCCGGGACGCGACTGGAGCCGGCGCGAAGTGTTGGCCGCCGCCGGACGCGGCATCGTGATCATCGCCCCGCTGGCCCTTTGGGGGGCCTATTTGTGGTGGGTTTTTCGGGAACCCAGCAACGCGGGGTCGCGGAATTTCGACCTTCCGTTCCGGGCCTATTACGCCAAGTGGGCCGCGGTCGTGCACGACTTGCGCGTGAATGGATGGACCTTCGTGCCGAGGTGGACGCTGCTCATGATGGTTTCGCTCACCGTGCAGTTTCTGGCGATTGTCGCGTGTCCGCGGTGGACAGACCGGTGGTGGCGGATCGGGGCCGCCTATGCGGTGTTGATGGCGTTTCTTGGCGATGCGGTATGGGAGGGGTATCCGGGAGCGGCGGCGCGCGTGATCGTCCCCATGACGATGGCCTTCAACGTCGTCGTGCCGCGCGGACGCTGGTGGTGGGCCGTCCTGGTGCTGGGCAATCTGTCCGCGCTGAGCGCCGTCAACCAGTTGACACCGCTCAGGGGCGAGGCATTCAGGATCGAGGGGCCCACCGAGGTGTGGAGTGCGCCCGCCCATCGATCGCTTGAAGTGATCTTCGATGACGGGTGGTACCAGAGTGAGCGTTCGAGCCTTGAGTACTGGCGGTGGAGCCGCGGCTCGGCGGGGATCGTGATCAACAACCCGCAGGCGGTGCCGGTGGAGATCGAGCTGGATTTCGATTTGCGGGCGATCGATCCGCGCACGGTCCGGGTGTATCAGGGCACGACGCTGCGCTGGGCGGGGCTGGTGGGTCGGGAGAGCGCCGAGGTGCGCCTGCCCCACCTGCGTCTGGATCCGGGCGACAACCCCTGGAATTTCGAGGTGGAGGGGCCGCCCAGCCGTCCCGGCGGGGACGCGATCCGGCCGGTCACGTTCAATCTGCGCAACCTGGTGATCCGCGCCCAACGCAAGCTCGACGCGCCGCCGCCGTGACCGCCCCCGCGGTCAGGCCAGGGACAGCCGGTGCCGGCCCGGCGCCTCGATGCCGAGCGTGAGATGGAGCGTGTCGGCCGGCAGCCAGGCGGCAATCCGGTCCGGCCATTCCACGGCGAGGCAGTACGGGGAGACCAGGAAGTCGTCCAGCATCAGCTCGGCCAAATCATGCGCGTTCGTGAGTCGGTAAGCGTCGAGGTGCAGCAGCACGCGCGTCGCCGGGCCGGCGCCGGGGGCGGCCGGCGCCCCCGGGTAGAGATGGAGGATATTGAAGGTCGGGCTCGTCACCGGCCCGTCGAATCCGAAGCCGTGCGCCAGGCCCTGGACGAACGTGGTCTTGCCCACGCCGAGATCACCGTGCAGGGCGAGCGTGGCGTCGGGCGGCAGGACCGCCGCCAGCCGTGCACCCAGCCGCCGGGTCTCCGCGGCCGAACCGGTGACCACCCCGGCGCGCAGCTGGTCGAGGATCTTCATGGCGCCGGCGACTCAAGACGTTTGTCATTTAATAGATGACAAACCGGTTCGGGCTCACCGCAGACGTTCAAAGCCGTGGCCGCTCCCGCGCGCAACTGGCGGAGGACACTCATGGGGCCGGCTCCCCCCTCCGCAGGTCACGTAATGCGTGACAAACCGGTTCGGGTTCACCGCAGGTGTTCATAGCCATGGATACCGGCGAGGCGCACCGCTTCCGGTGGAACGCGGCGGGCCGGAACGAGCCGCCCGATGCAGGCGAGCGGCAGCCGCGGAAACGCCCGGTGCCAGGCGCGCTCGAAGGCCGGGCGGCCGGCGCGCGCGGCGAGCGCGAAAAGCAGCTCGTAGTCCTCGCCGTCGCCGAGCGCGTGGTCGAGCGGCGAGCGGCCGGAGCGCCGGGCGCACCGCCGGGCGGCGGCGCTGACGGGGATGGCGGCGGGCACGAGCGCCGGCGCCGTCCCGGGAGGCGTGAGAGCATGCAGGTCCTTGGCGAGGCCGTCGCTCACGTCCATCATGGCCCGGACCTCGGGACGCCGCGCGAGCCAGGCGCCCTCGGCCAGCCGCGGCGTGAACCGCCAGTGCCGGCCGAGCAGGCTGCCGCCGAGGCGCCCGGTGACATAGAGCCAGTCTCCCGCCCGGGCGCCGGTGCGCGGCACGATCCGGCGGCCGGCCGCCTCGCCGAAGAGGGTGAGAAAGGCGCCGAGGAACCCGTCGGCCTGGGCGACATCGCCGCCGACGACCGCCGTGCCGGACCGCCGGGCGGCGCCCGCCAGCCCGCGGTAGAACTGCTCGAGCCAGCGGGTGCTGACGCGGGGGTCGAGCGCGAGGGAGATGACCGCCGCGGTCGGCCGCGCGCCCATGGCGGCGAGATCGCTGAGATTGCGCTTGAGCAGCTTGGCGCCGACGGCGCGCGGCGGCACGGTGTCGTCGAAATGCCGGCCGTAGATCACCGGATCGGTGGTGACGAGCTGCCGGCGGGCGCTGGGCGGGAGCACGGCGCAGTCGTCGCCGATGCCGAAGGGCGCCGGCGGCGACACCGGGCCGAGCCACCGGCGGATCGCCTCGATCAGCCTGGTCTCGCCGAGGGCGGACACCGAGTCCGCGGCGCGATTGGTGAAAGGACGCACGGTATCAACAACGGCGAACGGGACCTGATTGTCACCACAAAGACACCAGGGCGCAAAGGATGCCGGCAGGTGCGGTCATGCCTGCACTTGGTGTCCATGCATCTGGGGGGGTCGCGGGCATTCGGAGTCAGATCGCGGCGTGGGTGAGCAACAGCAGGAGCGTGTTCAGGTTGAACAGGGCGTGGGCGATCATCGGCACCGCAATCCGGCCGGTCCGCTCGTAGGCGACGGCGAAGATCACGCCGAGGATGAACAGGGGCAGGAAGCTGGTCCAGTTCGCGTGCAGGGCCGCGAATATCCCGGCGCTGAGGGTGAAGGCGAGCCAGCGCGGGACGCGGGTCCGCAGGTAGCGGAACAGGCCGGCGCGAAAGAGCAGTTCCTCGCTGACCGGTGCGACGACAAGCGCCAGGACGATCATCGTCCCCAGCAGCAGCGTTGACCGGGCCTCGGCGAAATAGTCGACCAGTTCCTGGGGCGCCGTGGGCAGCCCGAGGAACTGCAGCAGGGCGCTCCACGCCACGCCGGTGACGGCCACGATCGGAACGACCGCGATGAAGGTCAGGAACCCGGTGCGCAGGCTGGCGGCGCGCGACCGGCGTTGGTCCCAGTCGAAGCTCCCGTGCAGCCACCCCGGCAGGGCCAGGCGGGCCAGGAGCCAGGCCGCGATGGCGCCCACATCGATCATCGACCCGGAGACGATGCGTTCGAGCACCTGGCCCTCCGGCCGCGCGCGCAGCCCCGCGCCGAAGACCACCGGCACGAGGACCAACCCGAGGACGACCGTGGCGACCACCCCCCAGGCCAGGAGCAGGAACCTGGCCGGGTCCAGGTCCCAGGGCTGGAGGACCGGCGGGCGCAGGCGGATCGCGCGGCCGGCCGGGCTCAGCAGAAGCCAGATCAAATAGCCGGCTCCGGCGAAGAGCAGGATGAATTCCAGGATCGTCGCGGTCTGCTCGGGATAGGAGATCATGGGGCCGGGCGGGCGGTTGGGTCGCAGCATGGCGCGGCCCGGCCCGAAACCAACACGAAAGGGAAACGCGGCTCCGTTTCCCTACGCCACGATCTTCTGGCCGTCGTACACGACGTTGCCGGCGACGATGGTGGTCTTCACCCGGCCGGTCAGGGTCTGGCCGTGCCACGGGGAATTGGCGGACTTGCTGAATCCGGCGCGCGCGTCGTAGCGCCACTTCTCGTCCGGGTCGAAGAGCGTGACGTCCGCGGCGGCGCCCTCCGCCAGGGTTCCGGCCGGCAGCCGGAGGACGCGGGCCGGCTTGTGCGTGAGCAGCGCGATGACGTCGGCCAGCGGGAACCGGGCTTCGCGGAGCAGGACGCCGAGGACGACGGGCAGGGCGGTCTCGAGCCCGATGACTCCAAAGGGCGCATAGTCGAACTCCTTGTCCTTCTCGTAGTCGGTGTGCGGCGCGTGGTCGGTGGCGACGCAGTCGAGCGTGCCGTCGCGCAGGCCCTCGACGAGGGCGCGGCGGTCCTCCTCGGTGCGCACCGGCGGATTCATCTTGAAGTTCGGGTCGTAGCCGCCGAGGGCGGCGTCGGTGATCGCAAGGTGGTGGGGGGTGGCCTCGGCGGTGACGCGCGCCCCGCGGCCCTTGGCGCGGCGGATCAGGTCGACCGAGTACTTCGACGAAATGTGCTGCAGGTGGATGTGCGCGCCGGTGTAGGTGGACAGGATGACGTTGCGCGAGACGATCACGTCCTCGGCGGCGTGGGGCCAGCCGCGCAGGCCGAGCCGCGTGGATACGACGCCCTCGTTCATCACGGCGCCCTGCGTCATGGCGTCGTCCTGGCAGTGGTCGAGGACGGGCAGGTCGAACATCTTCGCGTACTCCGCGGCGCGGCGCATGAGCTCGTTGTTCTGCACGCAGCGGCCATCGTCGGTGATGGCGACCACGCCCGCGCGCCTGAGCGAGCCGGTGGGCGCGAGCTGCTCGCCCTTCTGGCCGACCGTGATGCAGCCGGTCGGGTACACGTGCACGACCGCGCCGCGCTCGATGGCGTTGCGGATGTACTCGATCGTGCCGGGGGAGTCGGCGACGGGGCTGGTGTTGGGCATGCAGACGACGCTGGTGAAGCCGCCGGCGGCGGCGGCCCGGGAGCCGGTCTCGATGGTCTCCTTGTGCGTCTGGCCGGGTTCGCGGAAGTGCACGTGGATGTCGACCAGGCCGGGGCAGGCGACGGCCCCGCGCGCCTCGAGCTTCCGGGCCTGCTTCTTCTGCTCGGCGGAGAGTCCGGCCACGATGCGGCCGTCGGCGACGAACACGTCGCCGGGCGCGTCGCGGCCGGCGGACGGATCGATCACGCGGGCGTTGGCGATCCAGAGGGGTGTGCTGCTGGGCATAAGACCTATAGGACCTATAACACCTATGTGGATTGTCCTGCGCCCGCCGTGGCGACGGATTCCGGCTGGCCGCCGGCGCAGAGGTAGAGCGCGGCCATGCGGATGGCGATGCCGTTGTGGACCTGTTCGAGGATGACGCTGCGGGCGGAGTCGGCGAGATCGCTGTCGATCTCGACGCCGCGGTTGATCGGGCCGGGGTGCATGATGATCGCCTTGGGATTGAGCCAGGAGGCGCGTGTCTTGTTGAGGCCGAACATGCTCGTGTATTCGCCGATCGAGGGGAAATGGCTGGAGGCTTGCCGCTCGTGCTGGATCCGCAGCAGCATGACGACCTCGGCGTCGGCCAGCGCGGACTTGAGGTCGTGCGAGACCTTGACGCCGAGGCCGGTGAACCAGTGCGGCACGAGGGTGGAGGGGCCGACGAGCGTGACATCGGCCTCGAGCTTGGTGAGCGCCCAGATGTTGGAGCGGGCGACCCGGCTGAACAGCACGTCGCCGAGGATGACGACCTTGCGGCCCTTGAGGGAGCCGAGGTGCTCCTGCATCGTGAACGTGTCGAGCAGGGCCTGGGTGGGATGCTCGTGGGCGCCGTCGCCGGCGCTGATGACGGGAATGTTGAGCACGCGGCTGAG
>CAZKDK010000192.1:0-7411 GCA_964551145.1 uncultured Opitutaceae bacterium
GGTGCATCCCGTTTCTTCGCGCGAAGGTCCCCGCCAGACAAGGCGCCGATCTCCGGACGGTCCCGTCCTTGACCGGGTCTCCCCGTGCCGGGTAGCGTTGGCGCGATGTCCGCGTCCGTCACCGATCCGGCCCCGCGCCGGACAATCCTCATCTGCGCCGCGGCCTTGGCCCTGGCGACGCTCGCGGCCTACCACAACACCTTCGCGGTGCCGCTGCTGTTCGACGACGTCCAGTCGATCGGCGACAATCCGTCGATCCGCCACCTCTGGCCGATCTGGGACGTGCTGAATCCCACGGGCGGCTACGGCAACACCTTCAGCGGGCGGCCGGTGCTCAACCTGTCCCTCGCCCTCTGCTACGCGGTCAGCGGCACGAACGTGTGGAGCTACCATGCGCTCAATCTGCTGATACACGTTTGCGCCGCACTGACCTTGTTCGGCATCGTCCGCCGGACGCTCGCGGCCAAATGGAGCCTGGGGCAAGGGGCCGGGAAAAAGGTGCCCGTCGGCGGATTGTCGGCTTCCCGAAGCTCGCCCGCCTCTTCCCTGCACCGTGCCCCCTACTCCCGGTTCCCGGGCAACGAAGCCACGTTTGTCGCCTTCGCCGTGGCGCTGCTCTGGGCCCTGCACCCGCTGCAGACCGAGTCCGTCACCTACATCGTCCAGCGCGCCGAGTCGCTCATGGGGTTGTTCTTCCTGCTGACGTTCTACGGCTTCATCCGCGCCGTCGAATCGCCGCGGCCGCGGGGCTGGCAGATCTTCACCGTGGTGGCCTGCCTGCTGGGCGCGGGAACGAAGGAGGTGACGGCGGCCGCGCCGGTGCTGGTGCTGCTCTACGACCGGACGTTCGTGGCCGGCACCTTTCGCGAGGCCTGGCGCCGCCGTCGCGGGCTGCACCTGGCGCTGGCGGCGACCTGGCTGCCCCTGCTCTGCCTGGTGGCGGCCACGGGCTGGAATCGCGGCGGCACCGCGGGGTTCGGCGTCGCGGTATCGCCCTGGGCTTACTGGCTCACCCAATTCAGGGCGGTGGCCCACTATGTGAAGCAGTCGTTCTGGCCGCACCCGCTGGTCTTTGAGTACGGGGCAGTCCGGGCGGGGCTCGCGGACGCCGCACCCTACGCGCTCGTCGTCGTTCCGCTGGCGGCGGCGACGCTCGTCGCGCTCCGGCGCCGCCCGGTGATCGGCTTCCTCGGCGCCTGGTTCTTCGTCATCCTTGCTCCGACCAGTCTGGTGCCGAGCACGGTCCAGATGATCGTGGAGCACCGGATGTACCTCCCGCTGGCCGCGGTGGTCGCCCTGACCGTCGGCGCAATCGCGGCGCGGGCCGGCCGGCGCAGCTTCCCCGTCTTTCTCGCGCTCGCCGTGGCGGCCGGCGTGTTGACCGAACGCCGCAACCGGACCTACGGCAGCGATCTCGACCTGTGGGGCGAAACCGTGGCGCACAGCCCCGCAAGCTCCGCGGCTCATAACGGTCTGGGCACCGCCCTGCTGCTGCGGGGCCGCCCCCAGGAGGCCGTGGCGCAATATGAGATTTCCCTCCAACTCGACCCGTCGAGTCCAAGGAATCACTACAACCTCGGGCTCGCCTTGCTGCGGTTGGACCGCCGGCAGGAAGCGGCGGCGCAGTTCGCCGAGACGTACCGCCTCCACCCGCAGTTCTACGCCGCGCCATTCCAGCTTGGCCTCACCCGGCTGCTCATGGGCCGGCCCGACGAGGCGGCGGCGCAATTCGAGCTGGTCGCCCGGATCCAGCCGACCCTGCCGGAGGCGCAGTACGAGTGGGGCCTCGCCCTCGCCAAGTTGGGCCGGCCCGCGGACGCGGTCCCGCATTATCGGGAAGCGCTGCGGCTCCGTCCCGACTACGCCGACGCCGAGTGCGATCTTGGCGTCGCCCTGTACCAGCTGAACCGGGTGTCGGAGGCGGCGGCGTGCTTTCAGCGGGCGCTGCAGGCGCACCCGGACCTGGCGGACGCCCACTTCAACCTCGGGCTGGCGCTGGCCCAAATCGGCCGCGCCGACGATGCCCTTGCGCAATACACCGAGGCGGTCCGGCTGAATCCCGACGGCGTCGGATTCCAGCTCAATCTCGGCATCGCGCTCGCCCAGGCGGGCCGGGGCGCGGAGGCTCTGGAGCATCTGCAAAAGGCGGCGCGCCTCCAGCCGGAACTCCCCCAGACACACTGCAACCTCGGCATCGCCCTGGCCGAGTCCGGCCGCGCGGAGGAGGCCGTCGTCGAGTTCCAGGAGGCGCTGCGCCTCCGGCCCGACTACGCCGTGGCCCATTACGGCCTGGGCAACGCCCTCGTCGCCCTGCGCCGGCTGCCGGAGGCGCGACCCCAATTCGAGGAGGCACTGCGGATCGATCCGCACCTGGATGCCGCCCGCGAGATGCTGGATCGATTCCGCGCCCTCCCGGACGCTCCGTGAGCTGCAGGCGAGGACTCAGGTCAAATCCAGAGGTTATCACCCTGAACCCGTGCCCGAGAAACCGGGGCAAGCCCACCATGACCCCTTTGCCGCCTCTTCGCCCTTCAGCGCTTGCACGCGCCTTCGCCGGCCATTCCGCCGTCGCCCAGCCCGTGGCGGACGTCACGGAGGGCAGGCCTGGCCTCCGTCTGACTCCGTTAGGATCCGGCTCCCGCCCCACCCGACTGGTTTTGGGATGGTTGCGTGCCCGGATTCCCGATAGCTGTGCCCAACGTCGAATCTCAGCCCCGTTCGCCATCCAATCATCGGCGCCAGGTCAGTCCATCGCCTGATCTGCCCTCCCAACTGCCCGACCGGCGGGCTCCACTTCAGTGAACGGAAGCGGCATCGTCGCTGCGAATCGTGAGTTCTACGACGCCTTGTGGGCGCGGGCGCATCTTGTGCGCCCGAGCCGTTTCAACACCTGGCCGCTGATCTCGACACTGCTTCCGGCCGCGCCGCTGCGTCTGGAAATCGGCCCCGGCCTGCGCCCGCGCCTGCCCATTCCCGGCACCCATTTCCTCGACATCAGCGCGCCGGCCATCGCGCGGTTGAAAGCTCGCGGCGGAATCGCGGTCTCGGGCGAAATCACCGCGCTGCCCTATCGGGACGGCGCATTTGGCCTGGTCTGCGCCTTTGACGTCATCGAGCACGCCGAGGACGACCAGCAGGCGTTCCGGGAACTGAACCGGGTACTGCAGGACGGCGCCGTGCTGGTGTTCTCCATTCCCCTGCATGAGAAAAGCTGGACCAGTTTCGATGATTGCGTCGGTCATGCCCGGCGCTACGAGCCGGGGATCCTGCGAGCGCGGCTTGAGGGCAACGGCCTGACGCTGGAAAGAAGCGCTGCCTTCGGAATGGCGCCAAGAAATCCGCGACTGCTGAGGTTCGCCATGGACTCTCTGGCCAAGCACCGGACGGTCGCGATGCATCTGTACAATTGGGTGTTCATGCACCTGGGCCTCCTTTTCCAGAAACGATTGAGATTTGACCGGGGGATGATCGACTCCAATGGCGTTGACGAGGTCGTGCTGGTCTGCCGGCGCCGACCGCGTACTCCCTCCAGATTGCCGGTGCCCGCGTAAGACGCCGGAGGAAGAAGGAAAGCGGACAGCGCCCTTCTGCCTCAGAAAGAAACGTGTCCGCGCCATGCGTTGCCTCGATCGCATCCACGCGATCCGCATGCAGGCAATCCGCAGCCCGCCAAACGGGCTGGGTTGTGACAAGGGCACCGCGCCGTGCACGGGAGGAAACGCCGTGACGATCATCACCGCCCGCACGATCGTCGGCTCCGGCGCATTCGCCGGGTTTCGGGGAGCCCGGAGATCCCGCCACAACGCAGGCTTCCGATGCAATTTGCGCTTCGCCGGATCCAGCGAAGGGAGTCTGAAGGGATACCGCCGCCGACGGTGTCTAGACCGGGCAGGCCGGCTTGGCGACCTCGCCGCGCCTCTCGACTCGAGGCATGCCGATCGAATGGCGGCGGGTGGCTAGGCGTTGCCTCTTGCCCCCACACCCCGATGACGACCAATCCCCTGGCCCTCTTGGTCCGCCGCGCCGATCGCGGCCGCCGCTGCCCGCCTGCCCCCGGCAGGGCTCTCTCCCGAGCCCTGTTCTTCGGCTTCCTCGCCCTGATGGGGGCGGCACCGCTCCGTCCGTGCACGACCTTCTGCCTTGAACATGATGCGACCATCGTCTTTGGGAGAAACTACGACTATTATGCCGTCGATGGTCGCGTCATCGTGAACCGGCGCGGTCTCCAAAAGAGCGCCTTTTCGACCAATTCGGGCCTGCAGTGGGTGTCGCGCTATGGCAGCCTGACGTTCAACCAGTTCGGTGCCGAGTTCCCCAACGGTGGAATCAACGAGGCCGGCCTGGTGGTGGAACACATGATGCTGGAGGGAAGCCAGTACCCGAGCGACTCGAGACCGAGCCTCACCGAGCTGCAATGGATCCAATACCAGCTGGATTGCTCCGCGAGCGTGGAGGAGGTCATCGCCAGCGATCAGAGGATCCGTATCCAGCCCGGTTCCACCCCGCTCCATTTTCTGGTCGCGGATCGCACGGGGCGCTGCGCCGTGATCGAGTTTCTCGGCGGACATCTGGTCTGCCACACCGACAGCTCGCTGCCGGTCGCGGCGTTGACCAACAACACCTACGACGAATCGCTCGCGTACGCCGCCGTCACTTCGCCCAACCAGGCCGATCACGTGTCCTCCCTGGGCCGGTTCGTGCAGGCGGCCGCTTCCGTCAGGAACTTCGACCAGTCGCCGGCCGCCGATCCGATCGCTTATGCGTTTGCCGCGCTGGACAACGTGAATCAACCCAACTGGACGCGCTGGAGCATCGTTTACGACATCGGCAGTCGCACCGCTCATTTTCGCACGCAGACGGCTCCCTTGCCCAAGCAGATCCGGCTCGCCGAGCTCGACTTCCAACCCGGTGCACCGCCCCGGATGATGGATATCAACTCCGCCGTATCGGGCGACGTCGTTCCGCAATCGGTCTATTCCGCGGCCGACAACCTGGCGGTGCTCACCTCGGTGTATCAGCAGACGACTCCGCTGGCGTACGTCAGCGCTGCGTACATCCGATCCCGAGCGGCTTACCCGGACTCGGTCGGCCTGTTTTCCCAGCCTTTGATCGTCAGCACGCTCGGCGGCCAGCCGCTGGCCAGCGGCAGCGCCGACGGCTCCGGCGGCGCCGCCCGGTTCAATCACCTTTCGGGCGTGGCCGCGGACAGCGCCGGCAATCTCTACATCGCTGATACGGACAACCACACGATCCGCAGACTTGTCGTCTCAACCGGCGCCGTGAGCACCCTTGCGGGTCTGGCCGGGAGTTCCGGCACCGCCGACGGCACCGGCCCTGCGGCCCGGTTCAACAGCCCCTCGGGCGTGGCCGTCGATGGTGCCGGCAACGTCTATGTCGCCGACACCCTGAACCACACGCTGCGGAAGATCACCGCTCAAGGTGTGGTCACCACGCTCGCGGGATCCCCGGGGAATCCTGGCAGCGCAGATGGCACGGCCGGCGGCGCGCGCTTTCACGGGCCGCAGGGCCTCGCGATCGATGGAGCCGACAATCTCTACGTTGCCGACACCAACAGCCATACGGTCCGGAAAGTCGTGCCATCGACCGCGGCGGTGACCACGGTGGCGGGCCTGGCCGGCGTCTCTGGAAGCGCCGATGGCCCGGGCGCGCTGGCCCGGTTCGACTGCCCCTCGGGAATCGCGGTCTCCAGCGGGGGAACCCTCTTTGTTGCCGACACGGAGAACCACACGATCCGCCAGATCCTGCCGTCCGGGCTGGTCAGCACGCTGGCCGGCCTGGCCGGGGCCAACGGCGCGGTCGACGGCACGGGCGGCGCCGCCCGGTTCGACTCGCCCACGGGCGTGGCGGTGGATTCGTCCGGCAACCTCTACGTGGTCGACACGGATAATTTCACGATCCGCAAGATCGTGCCGTCGATCGGCGCTGTGACCACGCTGGCCGGCCTGGCGGGGACCAGCGGGAGCGCCGACGGCCAGGGATCGGCGGTCCGGTTCTTCGGTCCGGCCGGCATCGCGACGGACGGCGGCGGCAATCTTTATGTCGCCGACACGAACAACAACACAGTCCGGGCCGGGCTGCTGGCGGTCGCGCCCGGCTTTCAGACCCAGCCGCAAAGCCAGACTGTGACGGCGGGCGGCAACGTCCAGTTCTCCGCAACGGCCTCCGGACGCCCGGCAGTCGCCTATCAGTGGTACTTCAACGGCGCGGTGATCGCCGGTGCGACGGGCAGCACCTACAGCCTGACCGATGCTCAGGCCGGCAATGCCGGCGGCTACACGGTGGCAGTTTCCAACGTCATAGGCAGCGTGACCAGCGACCGCGCCACGCTCACCGTCACTCCGTTGGCGCCGCCGCCCGGAGGAGGAGGCGGCGGCGGAGGCGGTGGTGGTGGCGCGCCCAGCGATTGGTTTTGCGGCGCGCTCCTTTTGCTCGCGGCCGTTCGCCTGTATCAGCGGCGGGCGCAGGTCTGAGTTCACCGCGCGCCGGCAGCCAGCGGGTCGTGTCCTCCTTCGCCGGGCCCCAGGGGAACAGCGTGTATGCCCGCCTGCCGGTGCAATTGCTGGTTGGTGACTTCCGGCAAGAGATTTTTGAAGACAACCGGTAGGTGGTCACCCCATAGAGCGGGACCGTTTGAGGGTATATTCTCGACGAGAATCCAACCATGAAATCATTTCAAAGAATCTTCGTCTTGGCCCTTGCGCTGGGTGTCATGTCGAGCTCGATGCTACGAGCCGACGATCAAGCCACTCCGCCACCGCCTCCTCCAAACGGACCGGGATTGAGCAAACCCGGCCGTGCTGAATTGATGGATCCAGCGCAAATGGTGCAACGGCTCGATGAGACGCTGCAACTCACCGATGCGCAGAAGGCAAAGATCACTGACATTTTAATGAAGCATGCTGAGGAAATGCAGGCTATCCGCGACAAAATGCACGCCCAGATACGGGATTTGGAAAAGGCCAAGCACGACCAGATCCGCGCCCTCCTGACGGCAGACCAGCAGACGAAGTTCGATGCGATGCCCCCCCCGAGCCCGGGTCGTGACGGACATCGTGGCGGCCCGGGTGGACCCGGCGGCGCTGTGCCACCTCCACCGGCTCCGGCTCCGACACCTTCGCCGTGAGGATCCGCTAGGTCCAAAACAATCAGACTGATACATCCACCGCGCCGCGTGGTGATTTTCACCCGCGGCGTTTTTGTTCTTCGATTCGCGCAAGCGGCTCAGCGGCGCACGGGCTTGGCAGGCCCGCCCGGGTTTGCGATTGTCCGCGCAGCTCATGCCGTTTGAAGCCACTGCGCACCTGCTGGCCAAAATGCGCATTTCTGACGGCGGCCGCTGCAACGTCTCTCGACGAGCCAGAGCAAGGAGCCAGAGCAAGGGGTCAGGTTG
>CAZKDK010000193.1:0-7364 GCA_964551145.1 uncultured Opitutaceae bacterium
TGGTCGCATAGCCGCCGTAGCTGGCCCCGTAGATGGCGATACGGCGCGGATCGGCGATACCCTGGTCGATCGCCCACTTCACGCCGTCCGTGACGTCGTCCTGCATGGCAAGGCCCCACTGCCCGTAACCCGCTTCGAGCCACTTGCGGCCGTAGCCGGTCGAACCCCGGAAATTCATCTGCAGGACGGCATAGCCGCGACTCGCCAGAAACTGCACCTCGCGATTGAAACCCCAGGAGTCCCGGACCCACGGCCCGCCGTGGGGATTCACGATCAACGGCAGCCCGTGGGGTTCCTTGCCCGGCGGCAGCGTGAGATAGCCGTGAATCGTGGAGCCGTCGCGAGCCTGGTAGGTGATGGGCTTCATCTCGGCCATCTGCGGGGGCTTGATCCAATCGGCCCGGCTCACGAGCTTTTCCATGGCGAGTTCCCTGGTGTTCAGCAGGTAGAACGTGCCCGGATTCCGGTCGGTGGCAGCCGATATCACCACCCAGACATTGTCCAAGCTATGGCTGGAAAAGACGTTCCAGGTGTCGGGGAGCTCCTGGTCCACCAGGCGCTGAAGAGCTTTCATCTGGGCGTCCACCCACACGAATTGCGGCTTCTCGCCGTCGTAGAGGAACCCCAGAAGAGAATGATCCGTGCGCGACAGGATGACTTGGTCGGCGTCATAGGTATCGTTCCCGAAGAGCTCCTTGACGATCTCGCCGCTCGTCGGATCGAACAGGCAGATGGCGGCCGTGTTTCGCCCGAGGCTGCTGCTGACGTAGAGGAGGCGGTTCGCCTGGTCGAAGGCGAGGGGTCGCACCGCTCCCTTCAAGAAGTCCCACCGTTTCACTTCGCGCCAGTCGCCGGCGGCCGAGTCGCGGTAGATGAGAAACTGCTCGCGTCCCCGTTCGCCAAATCCCGCGCGCACGGTCCCTCGGTGGTCGGCCACCCAAGCGCGGATGTCCCCGGGATTGTGCGCCACGATCCGCTTTACTCCTGTATGGACGTTCATCCAGTACACGTCCGGATCGAATTCCCGGCGCTCGTTCGAGGTCACCAGGATCTCGTCCACCGAGTCGGAATAATAGTCGAGAAACTCGGTCAGGCGCGGGGCCCGGCTGCCGGCGCGGACCTGTTGTTCGATGCTGGCGGCCAGCGCCGTGGAGTTCCGGCCGTCCGCATCGATGGCGAAGAGCCCGCCGGTCCCGTAGCCGTCGTCCCGACCGGTGAATACCAGGCGGTTGTTGCCGACCCACCGGACCTGCGTCACGTCCTGGGTGGTCAGCCCGGTCAACTGGGTGGGCTGTTTGGTTCTCAGGTCTATGACATAGAGATTGAGATGTTCCTTCCATTTCGAGAGCGCCGCGACCTTGGAGCCGTCGGGCGAGACTTCGATCTCGTCGAAGGTGAAGTCGCGGAAGAAATCCTCGAGGGGTATGGGGTCCCCGGCGCGGACTGGCGCGGCGAGCGCCAGGACGGCGAGGACGGAGAGGAGCGAGGAGCGGTTGGTCATGAGGGGCGTTTGATGAAAAGGGGTGTTTCGAAGGCGGCGGGCGCCAATTCGCACAAACGGGAAATGATGATGGAAGCTCTGCGGCCGGCGTTGTCGATGGGAATTCGCGAGCGTAGCCCATCCCCCGGGCAGCGCCGAGGCCCAATTGATGAACGGTCGATCTACGCTTCGAACGCGAGCCGGAGGCGGGATGGACGAGCCTCCGGGATCGGTGGGAAACCCCGGCGCGGGGCCGGGCAGCCCAAGACCGTCCGGCGACCCGCCGGCCACCCGGTCGAACGCAGCGACACCACGCCGTTCGTCAGTTCGACGTGGCTGATTTCGATCTGGCCGAGGCCACGCGCCGCCAGGCGGAGGGCACCGTGGCCGGGCGCCGCCGCGGGCACGCTGAACTCGCGATGGATCCGCGTCCGCGGCCGCGCCGCGAAGGCGCGGAACTCGATGAGGTGCGTCTCGTGCAGGGTCTGCCACGATCCGCCGGCCTTGCGCTGCTCCACCACGATCTTCTGCATCGCCGGCGCGAAATGGTGGACCGTGAACTGCAGCTGCCAGGCTCCGCAGACCGGCGTGCCGTGCCCGACGATCGCGGGATCGCGGACGGCTTGCCGGAGCCATCCCTGCCAGGCGCGCAGCCGCGCGGCGTCGCGGCCCAGCATGAGCTCGTTCGGGCCGCGAATACGCCGATCCCGGGAACGCGCCCACATGATCCGGGCAGCGGCCCGGCCGGCCTTCAGCGCGGCGGCAAACGCCGCGGCCTCACGCTGGAGCCGGTCCACACTGGCGCGGAACTTCGCCAACGTAGCGCGGTGCTTTAGCCCGCGCTTCGGCGCAGCACGGATCTCCCGACCGGTGATTCCCTGCTGACGAAGCAAGTAGTCCTTGCGATTCAGCGCAGGCTGAAGCACTGCGCTACGGAACCCCTCCCGCCGCAGCCGGAACACCCCTTGCGCCGCCCGACGCACGAAGACATCGCGCCGCGCGAGGTAAAGGCGGAACGCCAGGCTGGCCGAGAGCGCCGGCGGGTAGCCGGCGTTGTAGGGCGGCATCTCCCGATGCCGCCGCCCGCGGTCCTGACGTTCTCCGCCGCCTGTGGAGGGGTCGGACCGCCTTCGCCGGGCTTCGGCGAGCCAGGGAGACCCCGCCCCACAAATCCGTTCCAGGGCGCGCAGTTCGCCCTCCGCCCGTTTCAACCCGCCGCGCTCCGCGCACACGTCCCAGCGCTCGTTGATCTGCCAGCGGTGATAGCCGGCGAAGGCGTACGGATCGCCCGCCAGCGCGGTTTGCGCCCACCGGCGGGTTCCGACTGTGGCGCAGGCGTCCCGCCTGCTTTCAGAAAGGGCCGGCCGGCGGCCTGCGCCACCGCCTCCGAACACCCGCGCAAATCCGCGCGCGAGCATCTCCGGCGGGTCCTCGATTCCCGGATCCAGCCACAAACAGGCGGCAGCGGCGTCCACGACCGTGGTCAATTCGAGGGCGAGCCGGTTCGGCTCCCACGAGGTCACGAGCAGGCCGCCCGCTCCGACCCTCCGGCAGCGCCGCCACCAGGCGAGGATGTTGGCCAGCCGTTCCCCGAATACCGGCAGGGGTTCGTAACGGAACGCGCCGTTCATCGGGCAGCCCCAATACTCGATGCCGCGCGCGTGCAGCGGCGTGGCCAGGTCGACCTCCGCGAAATTGCGCAGCTCGACGCGGGGATGGCGCCCGAACGGGTAGTAATACCAGTCGTAGGCGATCACGTCGCGCGGCAGGTCCGGGATCGCCTCCGGCAGGAGCGCCAGCATGTCGGCCCAAAGGCCCAGGCGCAGCCCGCGATCCGCGGCCAGCCGGTGCAGCCGTTGCACGTGCCCGGCAAAGTGCGCGGCCAGCCCGCGGCTCCGGATCTCCGCGCGGCAACGCGGACAGCGACCGAGCTGGAATGACTCATCCAGGCCGACGTGCACCTTGCCGGCCGTGCAGAACGGGGCCATGTCGTCGAGGAGCTTGGCGGCGACGGCGAGCGTGCGCGGATGCAGCGGGCAGATCTGGCCGCGGTCGAGCGGCCGGCCGCGCGCGTCGCGCAATTCGTTCAGATCGCGCAGCGCCGGCGTCTTGATCAGATACTGCGTGTGGCCGAGCAGGTTGACGATCGGCACCACGCGGATCCCGGCCGCCGTCGCCGCGTCGACGAGTCGCGCGAACTGGCGGCGGGAGTACGCGTCGCGGCGCGCGACGCCGGGCAGGCTGGGGAACTCGACCGCGTCCTCCAGGTGCAGGTAGAGCTCCTCGTAGCCCCACCCGGCATAGCGGGGCAGCCACGGCAGCAGAAAGTCCAGCCGCTCCACCTGCCGGCCGAGGTCCCATTGGAAGGCTTTGGTCAGATGGTCGGCAGTCGGCATGGTCGTAGGAGCCTGCTCGCAGGCGATGATCCGGATGTCCGGCATCGCGTGCAAGCCCGCTCCTGCGCGCCGGGATCCCGGTGGGGATGAACCCCGCCCGGCCATCTGGCCCGATCTCCGGCGCCGCCGGTGGGGGGCGGGCTTCACGCCCGCCGCGTCCGGTGTCAGCCGCGCTTCTGCGCCACCAGCTGCTCGAGCTTGACGAGGTCGGCCGAAAAGATGCGGATGCCCTCCGCCGTCTTTTCGGTGGCCATGGCATCCTCGTTCAGGGCCACGCGGAACGAGGGCTCGTCGAACACCACCCGTTCCAGTGCGGCCCCGGCCGCCTCCCGGGGATCAAGCTTGCGCGGGACGGGTTCGGTCGAGGCGGCGAGTTCCTCCAGCAGCGTCGGGGAGATCGTGAGCAGGTCGCAGCCGGCGAGCTCGAGAATCTCCCCCTTGCTGCGGAAACTGGCTCCCATGACTTCCGTCCGGTAGCCGAATTTCTTGTAGTATTGGTAGATTTGGCGGACGGAAAGCACGCCGGGATCCTCGGCGGGCGCAAAATCGCGGCCGGCGTTCTTCTTGTGCCAGTCGAGGATGCGGCCGACGAAGGGCGAGATCAGCTGCACGCCGGCCTCCGCGCACGCGACGGCCTGGGGAAAGGAGAACAGCAGCGTGAGATTGCAGTGGATGCCCTCCCGGGTCAGCCGTCCGGCGGCCCGGATGCCCTCCCAGGTCGAGGCGATCTTGATGAGCACGCGCTCGCGGCTGATGCCGGATTGCTCGTACAGCGCGACGAGCGCGCGGGCCTTGGCGATGCTCGCCTCGGTGTCGAACGACAGGCGGGCATCCATCTCGGTCGACACCCGGCCCGGCACGATCTTGAGAATCTCGACTCCGAACCGCACCAGCAGCCCGTCGATGATGCGGTCAACCGATGCGCCCCGGCCGGCGTCCCGCAGGGCCTGGTCGAGCAGCCAGGCATGCCGGGGCATGGAGATGGCCTTGAGGATGAGGCTCGGGTTCGTCGTGGCATCCTGCGGCGCGAACTTCTGCATGCTTTCGAAATCGGCGGTGTCGGCGACGACCTTCGTGAAGCGCTGCAGCTGCGCCAGCTGACTCGGATTGGCTGAGGTGGCGATTGTGGCCATGATCCGGCATAGTGGCATAGAACCTCGTCAAATTCAACCGGGGCGCCCGGGCGCGTCCCGGCCCGGATGACAGCCTGGATCGGCGGTGTCAGGAAGGGACCGTTTTTCAGAGGAAAGCTCAAAATAGATGACGGATTTCATACACTTTGTACCGGATCTTGTTCAGGCCTCCTCGCTCTGGATCGCTGATCTCGGTGCCTGCTGACGAAAGATCAGGCGCCAGGGCCGATTGCGGTCCCGGTTGTTAGGTGCCGTATACCTTGACCCAGTCAACCGAGCCGCTGTCCATGGATAACTACTTGATAGCGCCTTTGCGCAGCTCGACATTCGTATATCGCAGGGCCAAACGATCCGGTCGACACTGGGGCGTCATCCCATCGGCGCCTTTGCGGCGCGCCTGAAGTCGTTCTTGCTTATCCTGACACTCTCAGTGTTACACGCCCCTGTAAACAAAGTCGCGGAGCTTCACTTCCCCGGTTCCAACGCAATAGACGCCAAATTTGAGGCTGAGAAAGCCGCCGAAGACATTGTGATGATAGCCCGACACTTCCATTTGCCATGGATGCTTGACCCATGCTTCGCCGTTCCTCTGGTAGTAAAAGGTCACGATGTTGGCATGGTTGGTCACGCGCAGGCGCACCGTTTGGGTTGCCAAGTCCTGGCGCATCCAGCTGTGTTCCTGGCCATAGTTATAGGTAAACATCTGCGAGCTGCTGAAGCCGATGCCGCAGAACATACGCTCGCTGTAGAACAAACATATTCCCGCTTGGGCGCCGTGGCCAATATCTAGAGTGATCTCTGCCTCGTAGCTCCGGTCGCCCACGAGGAAGGTGAGCGGAGAGCAGTCGGCCAGGGTCGTGCCCTTGCCATCCATCGCCAAGGCGCGGGCTTCGTAGCGGGCGCGTTTCATCTCGTCCGGACCGGGATTGAAGAAACTCCATTGCACGCCGAATCGATTCGTCGAAAAATCGTCCGATAGCGCAAAGCCTGCCGGTCCCGAAAGCCCCTTTCTGGGTTTGGCCAGTGGCTGCGACAGCGTCCCGCCTTTTGCATGGAACCAGCCATCCCGAGTCCACTCGATCGGCTCCAGGAGGGGTTGCCTGCCAAGCGTGCGAAAGCCGTTTTCGTAACCGTGATAGATCATCCACCAGTCTCCGCCCGGCCCCTCGACCACAGTGGCATGGCCGCGCGACCACCACGGTTCTTCAGCGCTTTGGGTGTGAACGATCGGGTTGTGGGGGCAGTCCTGCCAGGGGCCATGGATGGAGTGCGAGCGGGCGACCGTGACCATATGACTTGTCGGCGGACCGGACGTGCCGCCCACCGCGGCAACAAGATAGAACCAATCCTCCCTGCGGAAGATCTTGGGGCCTTCCGGGGCGAACATTTCGACAACCCAGTCGTCGGGGTAGCGCCACGGGCTGTAGACCTGTTGCAGTGCGCCGACCGTCGCCAGACCGTCGTCGGTCAGGGCAATTCTGCGGACGCCGTTAAAAAACAGATAGCGCTTACCGTCTTCACCGACTGCATGGCCCGGATCAATGCAACCGGACACCCTGAGGTCAATCGGGTCGCTCCACGGGCCGCGGATGTCGTCGGCGTAGATGACGAAGATTGACTGCCGGCCACCCGGGGTTGCCGGAATGTAGATGAAGTAGCGGCCCTTGTGTTTGACCAGGTCCATGGCCCAGACCGTGCCAATGGGGTTCGTCAACGCAGGTCCGATCGGTGCCCAGTTCACCAGATCGCGCGAGTGCCAGATGATGACACCCGGGTAGGAGAAAAACGACGAGAACGTCATATAATAATCGTCGCCGTCCTTCAGCACGGTCGGATCCGGGTGGTCGCCGGCGACGATCGGATTGAGGTATGTCCCATTCCCTAGATCAGCCCGGCGCTGGCCTTCGATTCCAACAGCTGGTTTCGCTGCCGGGTTGTCGCGCGATTCGCCAATCGCAGATGCCGACTTACCGACAATCTGCGTGGAAATAGCACCGATGAGAGTCGTTTTGAGTGCATCGCGCCGCGAGATTAGTTTCATAAGATCTCAAGAAAGAGGTTCGGTGACGTCAGAATGCACTTATGTCCTGGCTGCATCAGAAAAGCCGGGAGTCGGGATTGATTCCGTCAATTGGGCAACCTATGATGGCAGCAGGTCGTGGTTCGTCGCCCAATGCACGCGTCGGTTCCCGCCGTCGCCTAAGAATCGAAACGAAAGACTGCGTGCGGGCCTGTGCGTTGATATCCCGATTTACAGTCTATTCTGGCCGGACGCAGGGGGTTGAAGCGGCAGCTCCAGTGTGAAGGTGGCCCCGTGTCCCAGTCCATCGCTTTGCGCAGTGAGCGTACCGCCCA
>CAZKDK010000194.1:0-7304 GCA_964551145.1 uncultured Opitutaceae bacterium
TTCTGCCTCGCCACGTCGAGGATTTCGTCGACCAGCCGCCGGCCGGACTTTGCGTCGCGCTTGGAGAAGATCTGCCCGGTGATCTCCACCAGATAGCCCTCCAGCTCGCCCCGGTTCCATCCGGCAAAGCACTCGCGCAGTTCATCATCGTTCATGCCGAGGCCCCGCTTCATCAGATCGTAGGCCTCGGCGATCAATTGCATGACGCCGTATTCGATGCCGTTGTGGACCATCTTCACGAAGTGCCCGGCCGATCCCGGACCGAGCCAGGTCACGCAGGGCTCGCCGCCAACCTTGGCCGCCACCGCTTCAAAGGCCGGCCGGACCCGCTCGTACGCCGCTTTCGGCCCGCCGGGCATGATGCTCGGTCCGTGGCGCGCGCCTTCCTCGCCTCCCGACACGCCCACGCCCAGGAACTGGACGCCCTGGGCCGCCAGGTTGCGGGCGCGCACGTCGCTGTCCTTGAAGTAGGAATTGCCGGCATCGATGATCAGATCGCCCGGCTGGAGGTGCTCGAGAAGCTCGTTGATGACCGAATCCACGGGCGGGCCCGCCGGCACGAGCAGCATGACCGAGCGCGGCTTGCGCAGCAGGGCGATGAACGCCCTGACGTCGGCCGCGCCGCGAACATCGCGCCGCCCGGCTTCCTGGTGCAGGGCGGCGACCTGGGCGGGATCCTTGTCATACCCCGCCGCGGAGAAGCCGTGATCGGCCAGGTTCAGCAGGAAATTGCGCCCCATGACGCCCAGTCCGACCATGCCGATCTCATATGGTGGTGTGTTCATTTTCAGAGATGAATGGACCGGAAGTCACCGCGCCCGGCTTGCCAGAGGGTTCTCGTTCGTGGCGATCCCTTCCGCATCATTGCTTTTTCGGGCGCGCGGGCCGGTTCCGCGACGCGCGGGCGATCGCGGCGATCCTTCTGAGCGCCGTCCCCTTGTGCATGGCCAGGTGGTCCGTCTGGTCGCTCTTGATCAAGAACTGCGGCTCCTCCCGGGAGGCGCGGACGGTGTAGGTCTTGAACCTGATCGCGGAGGTGACCCGCCGCTTGATCGTTCCGCGGGCGCGGCCCGCTTCCGAGTTCCACTCCACATGATCCCCAACCTTGAATCCGTGTTTCATCGGCTGGATTTCGCGTCGGCGTTTTGTTCTGCCTGGATCTCGCTCGCGTGGTTTCGCCCCGGCCGGGAACGCGTCCCGGTTCATACATCAGGCTTCGGGCTGGAAGTCTTGACCGGCAGCCGTCCGGCGAGATTCCTGGCCGTGAACGGACCGGGCTCAGCGATCAATTGGCGCGCAGCCTCCACCTGTTCCCAGACATTCCACAGCAGCACCCCGCGCACACGGTTGTTCCGCAGGTAGTAGATGACGCCCTCCTCATTGGGCCGTTTCCAGTCGGCAAAAGTCTTCAGGCGGGCGTCGACTTCGCCGACGGCCTCGTATCCCAGTTCGAACAAATCGGAATAGAAGAACGGCAGGTGGTGATAAGGCTCGGCCTGGCCCGCCATGTTCCGACCCGCCGTCCGTCCCATGACATTGGCATTGTCCTCGTGTTCGACCCGGACGCGCTTGTCCAACGCCGGGTTGTGGAATGAGGCGACGTCGCCGGCGGCGTGGATGTCGGGATGACTGGTGCGCAGGAACTCGTCCACGACGATCCCGTCTTCCACCTTGAGCCCGCTCGCCTGCGCCAGCTCAACGTTGGGCTCGATACCCATCCCCGCCACCACGCCGTCCACCGCGATCTCCCGACCGGTGGCCGTCGTCAAGATCCGCTGGTGGCCGCGGGTCTCCAGGCCGACAATCTTTTCGCCGGCCAGCAGCTCCACCCCTTTTGCGCGGTAAAAGCCGGATACGTAGTGCGCCAGAGCCCGCGGGAAAACGCGTTCTCCGACGTCCTGGCCGGGAAAGATCATCACCACTTTTTTCCCGTTCAGGGCCAGCGCCGCCGCGATCTCCGAGCCGATGAACCCGCCGCCGATCACCGCCAACCGCTTCCCGTGTTCGGCCAGCGCGCGCAGGCGCCGATAATGCGCCACGGTGCGAAAGTTGATGATCTGGCCGTCGTCGAACGGGAGGCGCCGGGCCCGGCCGCCCGTGGCCAGCAGGAGTTTCCCGTAGGTGAAGACGTCTCCTGCATCGGCGACCACCCGTTTCCGGGCGGGGTCGATCTCCCGGACGAGCCGGCCAAGATGGGTCGTGACCCCCTTGCGCGCCAGCTTGCGCCAGATGCTGTCCAGGGCCTTTCCCTTCCAGAGCGCCTTGGAAAGCGGAGGTCGATCATAGGGGGCATCGGCCTCCGCGCTGATCAGCCCGATCCCGCCGGTTGTATCGACTTCGCGGATGCCGTTCACCGCGGCGGCGGCGGTCATCCCGCCGCCGATGATCAAATACGGGTAATTCATCATGGCTGATTGTCTCCTGCCGTTCACCGACGCCGTCCCGGGTTGCCACGGGGAGCAGCCCGGGACCGTGGTCAGCGACACGCCGCCCCGGGGCTGCCCGGGGCGACTGCGGTTGGCCCTTTGCCTGTGTCCACCGCCAGGCAGCGGCCCGGGCTGGTCGGCTGCCCCTCCCCATCCGCTGGGGCGAGACTGACGGTGGTCGCGGCGCTCATACGATAGCTCCAGGTTCCGTCTTTTCCACCGCCGCCGGGCACTTGCCCTGGACGGCGAGCCCGTTGCGCGCGGCACGATGGTGCAGAGCCGCCTGCGCGGCCGCCACGTTGGCGGGAGAGCCCCTCCAGGTTTTCAAAGCCGCGTCCTGCAGCGCGCGTCCGAAGGAGAAGCTGAGCCTCCACGGAACGCCGCCCGCCCGACAAATCGCGTTCAACCGCTGCGTCGCCGCCACGTCACTTTGCCCGCCGGAAAGAAACACGATGCCCGGCACCGCGGCGGGCACGGTGCGACGCAGACAACGCCGGGTCGCCTCGGCCACCGCCCCGATGTCCGCTTGTTCCGGACACTCCGCGCCGGACAGGATCATGCCGGTCTTGAGCAGCATCTTTTCAAGAACGACCCGCTGGAGAATCAGGGCGTCAAAGACCGTCCTCAAGGTCCCGCCGGCAACCTCCTCGCAGCGGGCGACCGGATGGGCGCCGTCCATCAGGATCTCCGGCTCCACGATGGGCACCATCCCGGCTTCCTGGCTCAGCGCCGCAAACAGCGCCAGCGACCGCGCATTCGCCTCGATGCACGCGCCGGTGGGAATACCCGCTCCGATGGCGATCACCGCCCGCCATTTGGTGAAACGCGCCCCCAATTGCCGGTACTCGGCCAGCCGTTCCCGGAGTCCGTCGAGGCCCAGGGTGATCTTCTCCCCGGCAAATGCCGGCAAGCCCACCGTCCCATGGTCGACCTTGATTCCCGGAACGATCCCGTGCGCCGCGAGCCATTCCGGCATGAGCGCGCCGCCGGAAGTCCGCTGGCGGATCGTCTCGTCGAACAAGATGACGCCGCTGATGAACTCGCTCAGCCCTGGCGTCGTGAACAACATCTCGCGATAGGCGCGCCGGTTCTCGTCCGTGGAAGGAATGTCGAGCGCCTTGAATCGCTTTCCGATGGTCGGAAAGCTTTCGTCGGCGGCCAGGATGCCTTTGCCCGCGGCCAAGAGGACCTCGATCGTGGACTCCGGTGTGTTTGTCTTCACGATATTGGGATCGGCAATCGTCTCTGAGCGGCGATCTATGACGCCAGCCGGGGATACAACCGGGCGCCGATGACGACCAAAAGGGTCGTGGTTAGCAGGATGACGGCGTAGTCGCGACCCGGCCCGAAGGTGCTCACGCTGTCGGCAAGCATGAACGAGCGCAGGGCATCGACGACATAGGTCAGCGGATTCAGATGCGAAATGGCCTTCAGCCACCCAGGCATGATGGTGGTGGGATAGATCGCGTTGCTCGCAAAGAACAGCGGCATCGTCAGCACCTGGCCGACACCCATGAAACGCTCGCGCGTTTTCACAATGCACGCGATGACGAGCGAAAACGTCGAGAAGAGCGTCGCGGCCAGGACCACGATGACCAGCATGTTGAAGAGCGCGAGCGGGCTCCAGTTTAGCTTCACTCCGAGCAGCAGCGAAAGCAGGTAAACGATGGCCGCTTGCGAAAGGGTGCGGAAGCCGGCGGAGAAGCCCTTGCCGAGGACCAGGGCAGCGCGGGGAGTTGGGCTGGCGAGGAACTTCTGCACAATGCCGAGGTCGCGCTCCCAGATGACGTTGATGCCATAGAAAATCGCCACGAAGAGGACGCTTTGCGCCAGGATGCCAGGAGCCATGAAATCCAGATAAGGAATCTTGCCCGTGGGCATCGCCCCACTGCGCGAGAACACCTGTCCGAAGATCAGCAGCCAGAGCGCGGGCTGGAGCGCGCGGGTGATCAATTCCGTGAAATCGTGGCGCAGCTTGCGCACCTCAAATTCGGTGATGACGAACGTCTTCTCGATGAAGCCGGCCAAGGGATGGATGAAGGTGGCGATCATCGGATCGGGGTTAGCCCAGACGTTGGGCCGTAGCGCGTTCGGCCGATACGCTGCGAAAGGTGCCTCCGGAATCTTGGGCGCTGCCGGCAAAATGCAAAAACACTTCGTTCAGTGTGTGGCCGCTGCCGCCCAAGGAGGTCTCCAGTTCCTGGCAGGTGCCAATCGCAGTGACCTGACCCCGATGCATAATCGCGAGGCGATCACAATGGCTCTCCGCCTCCTCCAGGTAATGGGTGGTAAAGAACAGGGTCGTGCCGTAATTGCCACGCAATTCCACGAGATGCTTCCAAACCGCGTCGCGCGCAATCGGATCGAGCCCGACGGTCGGCTCATCGAGGAAGAGCATGCGCGGCCGGTGCAGCGTGGACTGGGCGATCTCCAGGCGGCGGACCATGCCGCCGGAATACGTGCCCACCAGGCGACCGCCATCCGCCGTCAGGCCCATGAACTCCAACGCCTCCCGGATGCGCGCCTGCTGTTCGCGGCGTGGCACGTCGTAGAGTTTGGCGAAGATGAGAAGGTTTTCGTAACCGGTGAGCGAACCGTCGACGGAGATCGCCTGCGGAACATAACCGATGGCGCGGCGGACGCCGACCGCCTGGGTGGTGATGGAGAAACCCGCCACGCGCGCCTCGCCTGAGGTGGGCGGCAACAGCGTGGTCAGCATCTTGATCGTGGTGGTCTTGCCAGCCCCGTTGGAGCCCAGCAAGCCGAAGACCTCACCGGCATTGACTGAAAGCGACAGGGCATTGACGGCCGTGAACGCGCCGAAGCGGCGGGTCAGGGATGTGATTTCCAGCACGGTCTCGCTCATGGGAATTCCAGCGTTCAGGCCAGCTTCACCACCATTTTGCCCAGGTTCTGCCCCTGAAAAAGGCCGAGGAACGCTCCAACCGCCTGGTCGATTCCTTCAACGACCGTTTCCTTGCTCTTCAGCCTGCCCGCCCGGAAATGGCCGCCCACTTCCTTTTCAAACTCGCCCTGACGATCCAGCCAGTCGCGGACAATAAAGCCTTTCATCGTCAGCCGCTTGCCAATCATGTTGAACAGATTCGATGGGCCGGGCCGCGGCTTTTCCTCGTTGTACACGGAAATGCCGCCGCAGGCGATGATCCGGCCGCGCTCACGCAAAGCGGACAGAGCCGCTTCGAGCGCCTCTCCGCCCACATTGTCGAAATAGACGTCGATCCCGTCCGGGGCCTCCCGATTGAGCTGTTCGAGGATTGGACCGGCCCGGTAACTGAAGGCGGCGTCAAATCCGCATTCCTCCTTTAGAAACGCGACCTTCTCCGCGGAACCGGTCGACCCGATGACCCGGCACCCGCGCAATTTCGCCAGCTGCCCGGCCACATGGCCGACGGCGCCGGCCGCGCCCGAAATGAAAACCACGTCGCCGGATCCCACCTCCACCAGATTCAGCCCCACCCAGGCGGTCATCCCCGTCATGCCGAGGGCCCCCAGATAAACCGAGAGGGGCTGCGCATTGCGGCTCACCGCATGCAGCGCTTCCGGCGATGCCACGAAAGATTCCCGCCAGCCCAGGTTGGAGGTGACGGCATCGCCCGGCTGGAATTCCTTGGCCCGCGATTCGACGACCTCGCCGACGGCGCCACCGTCGAGCGGTTTGCCCAGCGCAAATGGCGGAGCGTACGATTTCCGGTCGTTCATGCGGCCGCGCATGTAGGGGTCGACCGACATGAAGAGGTTGCGGACCAGCACCTGCTGGTCCCGCAGGGGCGGCAGTTCGGTCCGCGCCAGGACAAAGTTTGCCGCGGTCGGCATCCCGTTGGGACGGGAGGCCAGTCGGATCTCGCGGCTTTCGGTTCTCGACATAGGACAAGGTGGTTCGGACCAATCTCCGCCGCAAACTGGCTGGTCGCAAAAACGCGCCCGCTGGGCGGGTCGCCCGCGATTGCGCTGCCCGCCGCGGGTTGTCGGCGCTTCTGACCTGGCTCCGCTCCAGTGACGACGGCGTGACCGAGGCTAAGGCTACACGCCGGGCGGCGGGATACCCGGCGAGGCTATTTCACGACCGGCATGCGAATCTCTCCGCCGTGGCCGATGATGCCGAAGCCGTACAGCAGCCAGAGGATCACCGCGATCACAACGACGGCGTTGAGGATGCTTTTGATCGATCCGGCCATCGGGATGTAGGTGTTGATGAGCCAGAGCACCACACCGACGACGATCAGAGTTAACACAACCGCAATGAGAGACATGGATGACCTTTGTTTTGTACGCCGGAATATAGCTCGCGCCCGGGAGCACCTATATGGGGTATAACCCGACGATGCGCACCGCCCTGCCCGGTGGCTGTGCCGGACTCGGAGTCGATCGGCCGCACAATCCTCCCGCACCGGTAGCCGCCCGCGCCGGGGACGCGCGCGCGTGCCGCTCCGGCGAGGGCGGCACCAGTATCCCCCCGGGGCGCAGAGCCGCGCGACCCAGTCAGAGCATCGGCGAGAGCGGCCGGAGTGCCGCCTCCGCAAATCGTCGGCGAAAGGGCCGGCGCACGAACGCGGCAAGCTCGATTTCCTGGCTGATCCCAAAATCGTGCTCCAGGATGCGGGCCAGCGCGGCGTTGTGCTCGGGCGAGCGGACGAGCAGGTTCAGTTCGAAATTCAGGCGCATGGATCGATAGTCCAGATTCGCCGAGCCCACCATGGCCCAGTGCTCGTCCGCCACCGCGATCTTGGCGTGGTTGGTCCCGGCCGAGTACTCGAAGATGCGCACGCCGGCGGTCAGCAGTTCCTCGTAATAGGAGCGGCCGGCGATGACCAGCCACGGGTGGTTGTTCTTCTCCGCCACGAGCAGCCGCACGTCGAC
>CAZKDK010000195.1:0-7234 GCA_964551145.1 uncultured Opitutaceae bacterium
CTTCGGCAAGCGCAGCGAGGTCAAGGACAGCCACGACCGCTACGCCAACATCGAGATCAACTACCTGCTCCAGCGCATGGAGTCGTACCGCGGGCTCGCGATCCTCGCGACCAACCTCAAGACCGCCCTCGACCAGGCCTTCATCCGGCGGCTCCGTTTCATCGTCAACTTCTACTTCCCCTCGGCGGCGGAGCGTCGCCGGCTCTGGAGCAAGGCGTTCCTGCAGCAGGACGCCGAGAAAGGCCTGGCCGCGCCCCCGATCGGCGCGCTCGAATACGACCGGCTCGCCGCCCTGAACCTCACCGGCGGGCACATCCACAACGTCGCGCTGAACGCGGCGTTCCTCGCGGCGAACCGCGGCACCCCGATCACGATGGCCCTCGTGCTCGAGGCGGCCCGGGCCGAGTACCGCAAGCTGGACCGCCCGATCAACGAGGCGGAATTCAAATGGGCCGAGCCGGCCGCGGGCGCGGCGGGCGGACAGAGATCCCCGGTTGCCGCATGAACATTTCGTTGCACATCGAACGCCTGGTGCTCGACGGCCTGACGGCCCATGCCGGGCAGGCCGGCCGGTTCCAGGCGGCCCTCGAAGCCGAGCTGTCCCGCCTCCTGGCGGAGCGCGGGCTGCCCGGCGTGGCGCCGGGAGCGATTCCCCACCTCGCGGCGGCGCCCGTCCGCCTGGCGCCCGGCGCGCCGGCCCAATGGGGCCGGCAGATTGCCGGAAGCCTCGTCGCCAGCCTGGCGCCCGCGGCCGGGGCGCGTCCCGTGCGAGCTTCCCGCCCATGACTGCACTCATGCCTCTGCGCGTTCCAGTGTTCCAAAGCCCGCCCGGCCGGACCGCACCGTCCGGGTCCGCCCTGCTCCAGCGGCGCAGATGCGCGTGCGGCCGCGACGCGGGCCCGACCGGTGAATGCGAGTACTGCCGGAGGAATCGCCTGGCGGGCCAGCTCCGGCGGCGCGACGGCGTCCGGGAAGGAAGCGAATACCGACGCGAAGGCGCGTCTCCCGCGACTTCCCGCGAAATCCGCATCGGGGCCCCTGGCGACGCCCTTGAGGCCGCCGCGGACCGGGCGGCCCGCCGCGCCGTGACGCCGCGACCGGCGCCGGCCAGCGCGGCGGCGCGGGAGAGCAAATTGACGCTGCCGGTGGCCACGGGCCGCGAATCCACGGCCGGCACCGTCGCGCCGCCCATCGTCCACGAGGTGCTCGCCACGGGCGGAACGCCGCTCGACGCCGCGACCCGGGGCCTCATGGAGTCGCGCTTTGGCCGCGACTTCAGCGGTGTGCGCGTCCACGCGGATGCGCGCGCTGCGGACTCGGCGCGCGCGGTGAGCGCCAGCGCCTACACCGTGGGGCGCGACCTGGTGTTCGCCAGCGGGACCTACCGTCCGGACATGCCGCAGGGGCAGGAGCTTCTGGCGCATGAGTTGGCCCATGCCGTGCAGCAACAGGGCGCGCCCCCGCGGGGATTCCTGCAGCGCAAGCCGGATCCGCAGACCGCGCCGAAGGAAGTCGCCGTCGAAGCTCCCCAAAAGACGTGCGAGGGCGCCCTCGACATCACCGAGATGTTCCGGGGCTTCATCCGGAATGCCCCCGGAGCCATTGCCCAGATGCCCGGGCTTACCGACGGGCAGCGCCAGGGCTACAAGGACATGCTCGAGCACGTCGTGAAGAACGAAGGCGGCGTGGACATCATGCGGTGGAAGGTTCTTTCCTGCGAAAAGATCAACCTGGATCTTCAGGTGGGTGATGAGACCTTCGACGCGTACTTCAGCCGCGGCGCAAAGGAGATCGGCCTCGGGGCGAAGATCATGGCCAAGCTCATCCCGGCGCTGCGCGACAAAGAGGCGTTCCTGGACGTGCTCACCACCCTCGCCCACGAGAAGCGCCACGCGACACTCGGCAGCAGCGTCAGCGTGCCCACGTCGGCGCTCAAGGGCGAACCGGTGGAGTCGAAGGCGCAGAACGCCGCCTACCGGGTCGAGGAGATCCTGGCGGTCACGGAGGAGATCGCGGTCCGTCGCATGGCCGTCGGGGAGGACTATGAGGTGCCCGAGAAGATTCAGCGGCAATTTTACCGGCTGAGCAATATGATGAAGAACTGGGTGACGGAGGCCGAGGCCGCCCGCCTCAGGAAACTCGTCATCGATAAGCTCCGGGAGCGCTACGGCTTCGAGGGCGGCTGCGACACTTCGCTGACCGTCGGCGTTGTGCGGTGCATGGACAAGAACGAGTGGTTCTCCTGCGACCGCGAGAACCGGACCATCTACGGACCGGTGCCGGAGGGCCTCCACATCTGCACCGACGAGAAACACGCGTTCTGCCGGCCCAAGCAGGCGCCGGCTGCGCCGTAATCCACCATGACGACGCATGCGAACAGGCAGATGCAGGCGGCGGGCGCCGGATCCGGGCCGGTGCTGCAGCGCGCGGGCGTGTCGCGTGCCGGCGTGCCAGCCTCCGCGGACAGTTCGGCGAGCCTCCGTCAACAGGAGGCGGCTGACCTGGTTGCTCCCCGGCGCGCCGCAGCGGCCTCCCGCGACGTTCCGCGCCTGGTTGGCGGGCATGACTTCAGCCAGGTCCCGGTGCACGCGGTCCGCGAAACCGCCGAACGCGGCGTTCGCGACGGCGGCGGGCCGCTGCCGCACTTGGAAGCGATCCGGCGTTCCTTCGGCCACCACGATGTGCTGGGCATCCGCGCCTCCATCGGCGGCGGCGCGGCGGCGGCGGCGCGATCGATCGGCGCCGCCGCGTACGCCCTGGGCGAGTCCATCGCATTCGAGCGGACGCCCGACCTCAAGATTGCGGCCCATGAGGCGGCGCACGTCGTCCAGCAGCGCGCCGGCGTCGACCTTCCCGGCGGCGTCGGCGCCGCGGGCGACCGGTACGAACGGCACGCGGATGCCATCGCTGCGCAGGTCGCGGCCGGCGCTTCCGCCGAACCGCTGCTCGACCGGCCTCCCGGCGGCGGACACGGGCGGCGCGGGGTGCAGCGCTACGCGTTCATCAACGAGGTGCAGGTCACCAAGCCCGACCGGAGCTACACGGCCGAGATGAAGGGGATGGTCTCGGATGCGACCGTGCGCAACTACAACGACCTGGACGAATTCAAGAAGCACGCCGGGAAGCAGACCGACTATCTCGGCAGTCTCGCCGACGGCCGATGGCTGCGGTTCAGCCCGACGGGCACCAACCT
The DNA here is from genome assembly GCA_964551145.1 of uncultured Opitutaceae bacterium. Taxonomy (GTDB): domain Bacteria; phylum Verrucomicrobiota; class Verrucomicrobiia; order Opitutales; family Opitutaceae; genus Fen-1467. The sequence goes on from CAZKDK010000195.1 coordinate 3,194, forward strand.
CCTCGGGGAGAACCACACCAAGGTCACGCTGGAACAGGTGGTCCCCGCCGTCGGGAGCAAGAGCTTCATCTACGAACCCCTGTCGTCGGACGCGCTGCCGGCCGGTTCCGCCATGCGCGCCGCCTACGAGACCGAGGCCCAGAAGCGGTTCAAGACGTTCGGCATCGAGAAGGAAAAGGACAAGCAGCCCTTCGGCGCGGAGTCCCTGTTCGCCAAGATGGGTTTCAACATGACGGAGCTCATCCCGTTCTTTGACGGCCGTCTGCCCGTGAGCGGCCTGAAGAAGGCGGACTACTTCGGCCAACCCGCCCAGCGCTACCTGAAGATCGCCTGGGGCTTCAGCAAGGACAACAAGGCCGAGGTCGAGGCGAAGCAGAAGGCGAAGGCGGCGGTTCCGCCGAAATACGAGACCCTCGCCAAGGTCCATAAGAAGGTCGAAGGCAAGCTCGATCCGTTCATCACCGCGCTGGTGGTCGACGGCTATCTCGGCGACGAACTGGAGAAGAGGGCCAACGTGCCGCTGCTGCCCCTGCTCCTGGAATTCGCCACCGTGTTCTCCGAGGCGATGGTGCGCGTGGCGGCGGCCGATGCGAGCAGTCGCCTGCCGATGGGACAGCGGGCCGCCTATGCCGGCTCGAGCACGACCAGCGAAGCGGACAAGGAGAAACTCTTCACGGACTGGCGCAATTACAACTTCGAGGACAACGTCAAGGCGGCGACCAAGCGCGGCGTGCGCTATGCGGGAATGGGCCAGCTCCATCTGGACTACCTGGTCGCCGCCGGCCTGGGCGCAGACCAGCACCCCTTCGAGATGGACGGCAAGGACATCGCCGCCTTCACCGCCCTGACCGACAAGTTGAAGAAGGCGGCGAAGAAACCCTGAACCCGCGCGTACCGCCATGAAACGATCCGGTTCTCCACCCCCCTTTCCCAACGCGAAAGCGCGGCTCCGCGTCGCCGCGCAATCGCCAGCCACGCCGCCGCGGGAGCACTTCCTGACCATCTGGACGAGCGGGGCGCGGTTCCGCGTCCGCGACGAATCGGGCCGGCACGTCTCCGCGATCCTCGCGGACGTCGAGGCCGCGCGCGGCCTGGGCGCGACGCCGCGGACCCTGGAGGAGACCATGGACCGGTGGACCCCCTTGTCACGCCTGCCCGCGGGGAACACGGACCTTTTCGGCGACCTGGCCACCGCCCAGGGCCTCGTCGTGCGCACCGGCCAGGAGCCATGGCCCGCGGCTGCGGACCGGTTGGCCGCCGCCGCCCGGCAGATCCTGGCCGGCGAGTCGACGTTGAGCGGCCCCGGGACCTTGCGGGAATGCGTCCGCCTGGGGCGGCCCGCCACCGAGATCCGCGGGTACGTCGAGGGAAGCGATCAGGGCGCCCCGTACCGAAACGAAGTCACGCGCGTCGTTTCGCCGCCGTACCTGCTGTACAGCGATGTGCGGGATGCGCGTGCCGCCGGCCACTATTTCACCCGCGAAATCCTGTCCCTGGAGGAAGGCGCCGTTTCCGATTCGGATCTGGCTCCGCCCCCGCGCACGCCGTGACTTCCCGCACAGCAACCGCCCGCAGGCCTGGATCCTGAGTCCCCGATGCCCACCCCGGCTCCAGTTCAATCGACGCAACGGCTCCCCCGAAGGGCGCCGCCGACGGCGCCGGCCATCGTGCATGCGGTGCTGCGTTCTTCCGGCGAGCCGCTCGAGCCCGCGGCCCGCGCGTTCCTGGAGCCCCGCTTTGGCCATGACTTCGCGCGCGTGTCCGCGCGCGGCGTCTCCACGCCACCGATACCCGGCACCCTCGCCGTCGGCAGGCCGGACGACGACGCCGAGCGGGCGGCGGCCCGCGCCTCCGACCGCATGGCGGGGGCTCCGGCGGACGGCCGGGCCGATTTCAGCCCGGTGCGCGTCCATACCGGCGCGCGGGCCGCGGAGTCGGCGCGGGCGGTCGGCGCGCTCGCCTACACCGTCGGCCGCGATATCGTGTTCGGGGACGGCGCGTACGCGCCCCACACGACGGACGGACGGCGCCTGCTCGCCCACGAGCTCGCCCACGTCCTCCAGCAGCGCGACGGGGCGGCCCCGGTCGCCGTCGCCCGGGTCAGCCTGGCGCCGGCCGACCTCGACACGCTGGCCGACGAGGTGCACGGGGCGCTTTCGGGCGCCGCGCCAGATGCGCCGCAGGCCGACGTCGCGCTCCAGAAACTCGAGCGCGACCCCGCCGCCATCCGGTCCCTGCGGACCGCCTATCATACCCGGCACAAGGGCGACCTCGAGAAGGACCTGCGCGCCAAGCTCGCCGGGCAGGACCTCGCCCTGGCGCTCGAACTGCTCGGCGTCGCGCCCACCGGAGGCGCGGCGATCGCCGCAACGGCGCCGGCCACGCAAGCGCAATTCGACGCCGCGGCCAGGCGGCTGCAGGCGGCCATGGCCGGCGCCAGGACCGACGAGCGGGCCATCTATGCCACGCTCCTGCCGCTCAACCGCGACGCCGCCGCGTCGACGCAGCTCAAGGCGGCCTACCTGGCGATCGCCAGCCGGGCGCTCGAAGGCGACATGAAGGCCAAACTGGCCGGGAGCAAGCTGGCGTATGCGCTTTACCTCATCAACGCGCCGCCGCCGGCCGCGCCCGGCGGCTCGTCGCAGATCGCGTTCGGATCCGGCACGGCGCCGGCGACGCCGCCGCCCGCCGTCGAGGGAGGAACCGTGGGCGCCCTGACTGGGGTCGCCTACACGACCGCGTCTGGCGGAACCGGCTCGCTGTCGTTTGGCGTCACCTACACCGGGGCGCTCGCGTCCGAGAGCCGGTGGCTGCAGTTCATCTGGCGCGACATCGAGGTCACCGATGCCAAGGGCGCGAAACGTCTGCTTAACGACCCGGTCACGATCGGCTCGCGGACGTATCCGCTCACGACGAATGCGAAGGCGCCCGACTACAGCGTGGACAGCCGCTCGCCAAGCAGCCCCTTCTACGAGGCCAGCACCTCGACCGCGCGCCGCGAACCGAACCTGACCGCGATCGGCGACGCGCCGACACCGATCGGCTCGCTTGTCGACCGCGAGTTCAAGGCAGGGGCGGCGGCCGTGACGTCGCGCGCGCACTTCGAGATCTACCTGATCCGCGACTTCCGGACGCTCTACCACGTGGGCGTCGACGTGGAACACGTATTTCGCGACGCCACGCATCACACGACCAACCGCTCGATCCGGGTCACCGAGACGACCACGGCCCTGCCGGGTCCGCTTCAGACGGCGCTGGTGCGGGACTATCCGGCGTTCAGTTACATCCAGTGATGCCCGCCCCCGCATGACCACAAGGCCCTCCCAATGGAACGACTGACCCTGCCTCCGCTGCGAGAACACCCGGACCCGGCGCCCCGCTCCCGGCGCGCCGCCGGCCGGCTTGCCGGCGGAGGGGAGGCGCCCCGCATCGTCGACGACGTGCTCAGCGGGCCCAGCCGGCCGCTCGATTCGTCCGCGCGCGGGCGCCTCGAGCCGCGCTTCGGCCACGATTTCAGCACGGTGCGGATCCACACGGGTCCGCGCGCCGCCGAATCGGCGCGCGCGGTCAACGCCCTCGCATACACCGCGGGGCGGCACATCGTGTTCGGCGCCGGGCGCTATGCGCCGGATTCCCGGCCGGGCCTGGGCCTCCTCGCGCACGAACTCGCCCACACGATCCAGCAGGGCGATCGCACGCCAGGAACGCCCCTCACCCTGGGCGCGGCCGGCGACGCGTGCGAGACCGCCGCCGCGAGAGCCTCGGATGCCGTGCTGTCCGGCGGCCGCGCCCATGCCGGACCCAGGACCGGCTTCGGCGTCCAGCGCCAGCCCGCCGGAAGTCTTCAGATCCCGGATACTCCGCTGTCCGACCGCCTGCTCGACAACGCGTCGCCCATGATGGCCTCGACGATGGGAAGCGCCCAGCTCGATGGCTTCGTGACCGGGAGCTCCGACCTTCTCCCCCGCCACCGCGTGGAGATCAAGACGCGCGCCCACGACATCCTCGTCCTCCTGCGGCAGTACCCGTTGTCGACCGTGC
>CAZKDK010000196.1:0-7188 GCA_964551145.1 uncultured Opitutaceae bacterium
GCGCCGACTGGGGGCCGAGCATCATGGCCTGCCGGTGGAGGAAAATGCCGCCGAGCATGTGTAGCTCGATCCCGCGCGCGCCGCCGAGGATGCTGGCGACCGGAATGCTGTTGGTGACGACGATCAGCCCGGTCGGGGAGCGCCGGCGCAGCAGATTGCGGGCGATCGCCTGCACGGTCGTGCCCGCGTCGAGGAAGACGACTCCGCGGCGCGGGATCCGGGCGAGCGCCGCGCGGGCGATCCGGTCCTTGGCCGAACGGGCCCACTGGGCGCGCTGGCCGAGGGAGGCGAACGTGGTGTTGTAATCGGCGAGCGCCCCGCCGTGCGTCCGGGTGAGGTGGCCCCGCGCCGCGGCCGTGGCGAGGTCGCGGCGGACGGTGACGGAGGAGACCCCGAGCCGGCGGCTGATCTCGGCGACGGGGAGGAAGCCGTCGGTGCGGATGAGCTTGCGCAGGCGCTCGCGGCGGCGCTCGACGATGTGCAACGGCACGCGCATGATGCGTCACCTTGCATCCGAATGCCGCGCAGGATCAACCCCAGAAGCGCGGACTGTCCGGAGGAATCCGCCGTTCGGCGGGTTCCTGATGGGCTATCTTTGCTCGACCCGCTCCTCCATGAAGCCCCTCATCGGTCGTTCGTTTCTCGTTGCCTGCATCGTCCTGACCACGCTCTCCGCGACGGCCTCCGCCCAGATCGGACGGCGGTTTCCCTCTGAGAAGAAGGTGGTCATCGATCCGGTGACCGGCGTGCCGCTGACCTTCCTGACCAGCCGGCCGGTGGGCGACTCGAAGATCTATCAGACGCACCACCAGTGGACGTCGGACGGCCGGTGGCTGGTCTTCCGTTCCAACCGGGTGAAGGGCGAGGCGATGGCGGTGAACGAGGAGTCCGGCGATATCGTTCAGGTCACGGAAGGCGGCTACACGGGCATGCTCTGCCTGGCCGACCACTCGATGAACCTCTACTTCCTGCGGATCCCGGCGGCCGGCCGCGGCGACGTCTCGGGCGCGCCGGCCTACGCGGCGGAGCGGGAAAAAGGTCCGGCGCAGATCGTGCGCGTCGACCTGGGCCGGTTGTTTGCCGACAGCGCGGCGGGCGCGATGAAACCCGCCTCGGAGTACCAGCACGTATGCGGCACCGTGCCGCCTGAGTACGGGGCGGTCGGCGACGTGGCCCTGGACCCGACGGAGCAGGCCGTCTATTTCCACGTCGGCAGCAAGGAGGAGGCGGCCAAACACCTGGCGCCGGGGACCAAGGTCGAACCGGCGTTCGGCCCGCGCCACATGGGCGCCGGCCCGTCGGGGCTGGCGAGCATGAACCTGGCGACCGGCGAGGTGAGATTCATCGTCGCGGTGCCGTTCCAGATCGGGCATGTGCAGACGAACCCGTGGGTGCCGGGCGAGATCGTCTTCTGCTGGGAGACGGGCGGCAAGTCGCCCCAGCGCACCTGGACCGTGCGCGCGGACGGCACGGGCCTGCGCCCGCTCTATCCCGAGGCGCCGTACGACTGGGTCACCCATGAGGCGGTCATCACGCGGGATGAGGTGGCGATTGCGCTGATGGGGCACCGGCCGGTCGGGACCGACGATGCCTGGGGTATCGCGGGAACCCGCGAGCATCCGACCGGCCTGACCGTCGTGAACCTGCGCACGCGCGAGATGCGGATTCTCGGGCAGACGCCCTCCGGCAGCGGGCTCTGGCATGTGAACGGATCGGCCGACGGCCGCTGGGCGGTGGGCGACGACTTCTCGCGCAGCCTGTATCTCATCGATCGGCACTCGGGCGAGATGCTCCTGCTGACGACCGGGCACAAGGAGACGGCGGCCGATCACCCGCATCCCACGTTCAACGCCGCCGGCACCGAGATCGAGATCCAGTCGGCGATGCTCTCCGCGGACAACCGTTCGATGAACATCTGCATCGTCCCGGTGCCGAAGACGTGGCTGGCGCGGACGTACACTCAGAAGGCGCCGCCGTAAAAGGATCGGATCGTTCTCGTTCTCTCGGAGGCAGACCGGCCAGAGAGAACGAGTACGAGAACGATCGGCCGCCCTAGATCAGCTCGCTCAATTTCGTCGCTTCCGGGCGGAGCGGCACGAGGTCGAGCACGTTGACCGGCAGGTTGCGCTTGATCGACTCGACGCCCGAGATGCCCACGAGGATCGAAGCGGCGCCCTGCTCGTGGCCGGCGAAGCGCCCCAGCGGATCGGCCGGGGCGGTGCCGGGTCCGAAGAACGAGCGGCAGAGGATCGCGTCCGCGCCGCCGTGCGGCCCGGTCTGGACGTCGACCGGGACCAGGTAGCTCGGCTGGAAGTGCGGGAAAACGCGGATCCACTCGCCCTCAGCCTCGGCGCCCGGTTTCTCGTCGAGCTTGAAGTCCTTGGGGCGGACGGCCCGGTTCATGTGGGTCCCGATGAACTCGTGGTACTCGATGCGCCCGCGGTCGCCGTTGAAACAGACCCGCATGCCCTCGCGCGGGCTGTAGCACACGAGCGAGTAGGTGAGCGCCTCGCCGGTGCGGTAGCGGACATTGAGCGACATCTGGTCGAAGATCGTGATGTCGTCGCGGAAGACGTTGCGGTCGCGGATGTAGCCGGAATCCGCCTCGGCGGCGCGATACAGGCGGCGGAAGGGCTCCGAGGCGTCGAGGTCGAGGTAGAACGGGTCCTTCCTCGCCTCCGGGTGGCCGGTATAGCGCGGGTAGGCGGCCAGGGCGCCGTCGCCGCGGGCCTCGGCGTTGCGGCGGCCGTAGAAGACGAGGTCGCCGTAGGCGAACACCTGCCGCGGGATGGCGTCGAGCCACCAGTTGACCAGGTCGAAATGGTGGGTGGCCTTGTGGACGAGGAGCGTGCCCGACTCGTCGGCGTGGGCGTGCCAGCGGCGGAAATAGTCGGCGCCGTGGTTGGTATCGAGGAGGTATTCCAGGTTGACCGAGCGGATGCGGCCGATGGTGCCGGCGGCGATGAGCTCCTTGACGCGGCTGCGATAGGGCGCCCAGCGGTAGTTGAACGCGACGCGGACCCGGCGGCCCGTGGCGCGAACCGCGTCGAGGATCGCGCGGCATTTCTCGGCGTTGATCGTCAGCGGCTTCTCGGTGATCACGTCGCAGCCGGCCCGCAGGGCCCGCACGATGTAGTCGTGGTGGGTGCAGTCGATCGAGCAGACGAAGACGACGTCGGGACGGGTGACGCGCAGCATCTCGTCGAACCGGTCGGCGGTGAAGGCGGGGACGGCGCGGCTGCCCAGCTCGCCGGCCAGGAGCGCGTTGTAATAGGCCATGCGCGCGGGGCTGAGGTCGCAAAGGCCGACGAGCTCGTTCGAGTCGCGGTACGTCGTGACGAGCGGATCGATGAAACTGATGGCGCGGGCGCCGGTGCCCACGAACGCGTGGCGGATCTTGGTCATGGGGGGAAACTCGATGGTGGCGGGCGTCGCGCCGGGCGCGCCTGCCGGGGATGGCGGCGGGCGTGAACGGCGGGGAACCCGGGGGCAAGGGGACGCCCCATCGGACAGTCTGACGAGATTCGGGATTCCCTGCACGCCGTTTTGGCGTAGGGTAACGGGTCCGCGGCCGGCGTCGCCGGCGCGCGGCAGTCTTCAAACCCAATCTCCATGAAACGGACCGTTTTTCCCGCCCTGTGCATCGCCCTGGCCCTGCCCGCGCTGGCTGCGGAGCAGCCGCCGCGCACGTGGATCGATCCGGACACCGGCCACCGGATCGTCCGGCTTTCGGACGAGCCGGGCACGGCGAGCCTCTATTTTACGCAGAACGCATATTCGCCCGACGGGAGGAAGATCGTGGTGACGACCCCGGAGGGGATCTCGACCATCGAGCTGGCGACGCGGAAGATCGAGCCCGTGGTTGCGGGCCGCGTGCGGGTGATCGTGGTCGGCCGAAGGACGGGCGACGTGTACTACTCGAAACGCGAGGGCGAGCGGACGCATCTGTTCGCCACGAACCTCGAGACCAAGGCGACGCGGAGCCTGGCGATCCTCCCGCGCGGGGACGTGTCGACCGTGAACGCGGACGAGACGCTCCTCGCCGGCACGTTCTCCGAGGCCGACGAGCGTGGCGGGCAGGGGGGCGCGGCTCCGGCGCCGGGTGCGGCTCAGCCCAAGCCGGCCATGGACAACACGGCGGCGGACCAGCCCTCGGCGGCGGGCGCGCGGCCGACGATGCAGGCCGAATACCACGCCACCTGGCCCGACGGGCGGCCGATGGTTTTCGCCGAGGCGAAGGAACTGACCCTCCACGACCAGCTGGCGCGGGTGCAATCGGAGCCGCCGCGGTCGCTCTTCACGGTCAACACGGCGACCGGCGAGATCCGGGTGATCCACCAGGAGCGCGCCTGGCTGAACCACGTGCAGTTCTCGCCGACGGATCCGGGCCTGATCATGTTCTGCCATGAGGGGCCCTGGCACGAGGTCACGCGCCTCTGGACCATCCGCACGGACGGCACCGGTCTGGCGTGCGTCCACACGCGCACGATGAACATGGAGATCTGGGGCCACGAATTCTTCGGCGCGGACGGGCGGACGATCTGGTACGACCTGCAGCGGCCGCGCGGCGAGGTGTTCTGGCTGGCGGGCTACGAGATCGCGACCGGCCGGCGCACCTGGTACGCGCTCGAGCGCAACGAGTGGTCCGTGCATTTCAACGTGTCGCCGGACGGAACGCTGTTCGCCGGCGACGGGGGCGACGCGCAGATGGTGGCACACGCGCCGGACGGGAAATGGATCTATCTGTTCCGGCCGCGGGGGATTCCCGACGTCGCCGGGATCAAGCCGCCCGATGCGGAGTCGCTGATCCATCCGGGCCGGTTCGTGGCGGAACGGCTGGTGAACATGAGCCGGCACAACTACCGCCTGGAGCCGAACGTGACGTTCACGCCGGATCAGAAATGGATCATCTTTCGTTCGAACATGGAGGGCGCCACGCAGGTGTACGCCGTGGAGATCGCGAAGGCGCAATGAGCAGCAGTCCGGCATCGGCGCTCCGCGCGGCCGCGCTCGCGACCGCGTGGTTCTGGATCCTGGTTGGTCTGTCACTGCCCGCATCGGGCGCGAAGCCCGCGGCGGCGGCGTCCCCGGGCCCGCCTCCGGAGGCTCCTCCCGGCGCGCCCCTTTCGTCCGATCCCCGGTTTGTCATCGGCGAACAGCTGGCGCGGGACGATTTCACGGGCGGCCCCGGCCAGTGGCGGGTCGAGCTGGAGGCGGGCGGAACGGTCACCGCGCGGGCCCGGGCCCTCGAGATCGACGTGCCGGCCGGCTGCACGGTCTGGTTCCGGCGCCCGCTCGCCGGGCCCGTGCTCATCACGTACGAGGCCACGGTCGTCGATGCCGGCGGGCCGAACGACCGCGTGAGCGACCTGAACTGTTTCTGGATGGCGACCGACGCGCGCAGCCCGGCCGATCTTTTCGCCGCGAGTCGCAGCGGGAAGTTCGCCGACTACGACCAGCTGCGCTGCTACTACGTCGGACTGGGTGGCAACGGAAACACGACGACGCGATTCCGCCGTTACATCGGCGAGCCGGGTCGTCGGCCGCTTCTGCCCGAGCATGACCTGAACGCGAAGGAGGACCTGCTGGCGCCGAATGTCGCGCAGAAGATCCAACTGATCGCGGCCGGTCCGGTGATCGGCTACTATCGCGACGGGCGCCGGCTGTTTGCCTTCCGCGATCCCGAACCGTACACGCGAGGCTGGTTCGGATTCCGCACGGTGCACAGCCATCTCAGGATCCGGCACTTCCGGGTGTATCGCCTGGCGCCGCGGCCGGGGGCGGCGGGCGGCTAGAGCAGTTTCGATTCTGATGGGCACGCCGAACTGTGTAGCCGGCCTCGCTGAGGCCGGAATCCCTCGAGGCACCGGGGTCAGCGACCCCGGCTACAACGATGGAACAGTCCAAATGGAAACCGCTCTAGCAGCTGGCCCGCCGCGGCGGATGCGGCCCAGGGCGAGCGTCAACCCGCGGCCGCGGGCTCGAGGGCGCTGAGGAAGGCGCAGATGGCTTCGTTGTAGGGCGTCGCGATGCCGTGCCTGCGGCCGAGCCGCACGATGACGCCGTTGCGCGCGTCGATCTCCATCCGGCGGCCGGCGAGGCGGTCGGCATGGATGGAATTGATCGAGTCGGGCGGCGCGTTGCGATAGCTCGTGATCACCCATTCGACCAGGGCGTCGTCGAGGCGGGCCCCTTCGCGGGTGCCGACCGCGATGACTTCGCGGACGATGCCGCGCATCACGTCGGCGATGGCCTCGTCGCGGGCGATGCGCGCCGGCTGCAGCACCACGGCCGACACCGCCCCGGCGGCATTCAGGCAGAGCTTCCGCCAGGCGGCGGTGGGCCAGTCCGGGGTCGTTTTGACCGCCAGCGGCGTCGACTCGAACAGCGCGGCGAACGCGCGGCCGCCGTCGGATGCGGGCACCGTCAGGACCCCGTCGCCGCGCTGCCGCACGCGGCCGGGAGCGGTGCGTTCGGCCGGGCAGTCGACGACGACCGGCACGATGGCGTCCGCCGGAACCTGGGGAGCGAAACGCGCGACGTGTTCGACGCCATTCTGGAGGACGGCGACGCGCGTCGCCGGACCGACGAGCCGTTGCAGCCACGCGACGGTCCCGGTCGCGTCGTAGGTCTTGGTCGCAACGAGCACCCAATCGACGGCGGGGACCTGCGCGGGCGAAGTCAGCACCGTCGGGCGCACCCGGAGGGTGCCGGCCGGCGTTTGGAGCTCGAGCTGGTCGAAGGCGGTGCGGGCGCACACGACGACGCGATGCGCGGGAACCTGGCTGAGCCAGCCGATCATGGTGCAGCCAATTGCCCCGGGGCCGATGACGGCGATACGAGCCATGCACAACGTCGTGTCGGATCCGGGCGAATCGTCGACGAAAAAACCCGCGGCGGTCCGCCGGCGGACGCGGTTCAATTGCCGCGGGTTTCTTCCGCTCGGCGGGCCAGGCTCGGCGGGAGCGAAAACGTTTCTGGCGAATCTGGATGGGCTGGATCGAAGCCCGCGAAATCCTCCACGATGAATGCGGCGAGCGGCAGACGGGCGTCGCGGATCCCTTGGACGACGCACTTGGCGAGTTCGTACGCGCCGTAGTTGTCGTGGTGCGTGGGGTCCTTCCCCTGGTTGTTGAAGGCGAGGGGCGCCCGAGCCGGGCCGAGGGCCTCGTAGAACGCGGTGCTCAT
>CAZKDK010000197.1:0-7088 GCA_964551145.1 uncultured Opitutaceae bacterium
CCGGTTGTAGGCGCTCATGACGGCGCCGACGTGACCCTCGCGCACGGCGGCCTCGAAGTGCGGCAGATAGCTGTCGTAGAGGTCCTGCTCGGACGGCACGGCGTCAAAGCCGTGGCGGAGCGGCTCGGGCCCGCTGTGGACGGCGTAATGCTTGGCGCAGGCCAGCGCCTTGACGTAGCGGGGATCGTCGCCCTGCAATCCCGTGATGAATGCGACGGCCAGCCGGCCGGTGAGGAAGGGATCCTCGCCATAGGTTTCCTGCCCCCGGCCCCAGCGCGGGTCGCGGAAGAGATTGATGTTGGGCGTCCAGAACGTGAGTCCGTAATACTGCGCGTAGGCGCCGCGGCGCACCGAGTCATGGTACTTGGCGCGCGCCTCGGTGGCGATGGCGTCGGCGATCGTGTGCAGGCGCGCGGGATCCCACATCGCCGCCAGCCCGATCGCCTGGGGAAACACAGTGGCGATGCCAGCTCGGGCGACGCCGTGCAGGCACTCGTTCCAGTAATTGTAGGCGGGCACGCCGAGGCGCGGGATCGCAGGGGCGTCGTTGAGAATCTGCGCGATCTTTTCGCGCAGCGACATCCGCCGGATCAGGTCGTCAATCCGCGCATCCATCGGCTGGGCCGGATCCCGGTAGATCGCGGCCTCCCGGACCTCGGGCACAACCGCCGCGCCGGGAAAATCGGCGTCGCGCAGCTGCAGCGCCGTGACCGCCGCCACGACCGTTCCGGCGGCGCTGCGGACCCGGATCGCATTGAAGGTCGCGTCGCCCTTCCGGCCGATGAACCGGAGCGTGAGCGGACCACCCGGGGTGCCGGCGGCATAGTCCAGGGTGCAGCGCAGGACGGTGGCCCGGGCAAAGCCGCCGGCTGACTTGAAGGCATCGAAGCCCTCGAGCACGGGCTGGCGCCAGCCGCGGTGCACGTCGATGACGCGCTGGCCTTCGCCCTGGTAAACCGTCTCGGCCAGCTCCAATTCGACGGTGTACCGGCCCGAGGCGAGGCCGGTGACGGTGATCTCGAACGCGGGGGCGACCGCGGCTGTCGCGAAATCGGCGGGGTTCCCGCCGCCGGTGACGCTCACGCCGGCGGGCGGGCTCTGAAAGGTCAGATCGCCGCTGACCACGAGGGCAGGATCGCGGCTGCTGCCGGCCGGCTCCGCGGCCTGGAGAACGCCCAGCGAAGCGGCAAGGAGCAGGCAGGGGGTGAACGCGCGCATGGGTAGTGGGACCAAAAGGCACCAACTTCGATTGGGTGGCAAGCGCGGGCGGCATCCCGGACCGAGGATGGCATTCTCCGCTCGATATTCCCCCTGCGCCCGGCCCGGTTTGTCACGGATTGCGTGACAAGCGGCGAGCACGCCGCGGCGGATCAGCCGGCTTAGCCGGTCGGCCGAGCGTCCCTGCTGATTTGGTTGCGGCGCGCGTGTTCACCGTTCTTGGTGAAGGGATGCCTGACGAGATCGCGAAACGGATCGATGCCGCCCGGGCGGCGGTCGAGGCCCAGACCGGGACGCTCCACGACGGATTCCGCCGTTCGCCGAGCACGTGGAAATCCGACGGCACCCGGGTGACCGCCGCCGATCTCGCGATATCGGAGGCCATCCTGGGCGAATTGCGCCGCCGGTTTCCCGACGATCAGGCGTTCAGCGAAGAGATGCCCGGCGCCGGCCGTCCGGTGGCCGTGACCGCGCGGTTCTGCTGGGTGCTCGATCCGATCGACGGCACGAACAACTACGCCGCGGGCATTCCCTTTTGTGCCATCTCGCTGGCCCTGCTCGAAAACGGGGTGCCGGTCTACGGCGTCGTCTACGATCTGGCGCGCCGCGTGTTGATCCACGGCGGGCCGGGATACGGCGCCTTTGACGGCGACCAGCCGGCAAAGGCGGGCTCCCGGGATCCGGATGCGAGCAGCCTGGTCGGCATGCACAGTCCCTATAGCCCGGCGTTTGCCTCCCAGGCGGAGGCCGTCATCCGGGCGTTCAAGCTCCGGGGACTCGGCAGCAGCACGCTGCACCTGGCCTACGTCGGCATCGGGCTCCTTGACGGCGTGGTGGACCACAACGTGCGGGTTTGGGATATTGCGGCTGCCCACGCGGTCGCACTTGGGGGCGGTGCCGAGGTGCACTTCTTGAGAAACGATCCGTTCCCGTTGCGCGAGTTCACCGTAGGGGCGCCGCGGATCCATTACGTCGCCGGCAATCGCGCGGTGGCCGCGCGTCTACGCGAGCTGTTGAAGGGCTGACCGGCCGGGCGGAGGCGAAGGGGCGCGCCCCGGGGCCCGCCACCGGGAATCTGCACCGCCGGTTTGACCCGGCCGGCAACGCGACGATCTGTTGGGTCATGCCCGTCCAGCAATCGCCGGTCTGCGCCGTGGTTCACCCCGGCGAAACCTACACCGGCAAGCAGGCCTTCACCTATTTCGCCGGCATCTCGGCCGGGAACTGCGGCGCGCAGGGGATCTGCATGCACCTGCTGAAGATCCCGCCGCTGGGCCGCGCCAAGGCCCATCTCCACGAGAACCATGAGACCGCGATCTATGTGGTCAGCGGCGCGGCGGCGATGTGGTACGGCGACCGCCTGGAGCAGCATCTGGACTGCGGGACGGGCGACTATGTCTACATCCCGGCCAGCGTCCCGCACCTCCCGTACAACCCGAGCGCGACCGAACCGTGCACGGCGGTGATCGCCCGGACGGACCCGAACGAGCAGGAAAGCGTGGTGCTGCGGCCCGATCTGGACGCGCTGCATTGAGGCGACGCCGCTCCTGGCGCCCGGGCTAGACCTGGTAGGCCTGCAGCGGGATCGGATCGAGGATCGTGGCTTTCGGGATCCGGTGACCAAGCGCGTTGGCCATCCAGGCGCGGGCCGGCGGGTCGCCGTGGGTCAGGACGATCGCGCGGGGCTGGCAATGGCCGGCGAAGTCGAGAAGTTCGTCGCGATCCGCGTGCCCGCTCAGCTCGAACCGCTCGATGCGGGCCTTCAGGCGGGTCCGGACGCTGATCTTGTCGAAGAGGAAGGTCTCGCCCGATCCGGCGACCAGCAGCTTGCCGCCCGGCGTATCGGGGTCGCAGTACCCGACAAAACCGAGCGTATGGCGGCCGTGGCCGGCGAGGGCGGCGGCGATGAGGTAGGAAGGCGTGCGCTCCACCACCATGCCGCTGCTGACGACGTAGAGGGCGCTTTCCTCCGGCAGGCGGCCGGGCTCGAGCTTGCGGGGCAGGGGGCGGACCTTCAGATCCTTGAGCACCTGGCGCGTGAAGTTCACCTGCTTCGTCTTGCGGGCGATGTCGTCATAATAATCGCACAGGTCCACGCCGAGTCCCGACGCGTAGACCGGGCAGTCCACGATCTGGCCGAATTTCCGCGCGTCGTTGACGATGGTGAGGATCTCCTGCATCCGGCCGAGCGCGAAGGTCGGAATGAGCATCGAGCCGCCGCCCTGGATCGTCTCGTTGATCGTGGTGATGAGCCGCTGGACCTCGTTGACCCGCTCCTTGCCGACCGGGCGCTGGGTGTCGCCCCGGGTGGTCTCCGTGACGAGCGTGTCGAAATGGTCGATCGGAAACTTGGCGGCGGGGACGGTGCGCTGGGCCTCGAACTGCACGTCGCCCGTGAAAAAGAGCTTGCGGTGCTTGTGGTGGATCTCGACGCCGGCCGCACCCGCCACGTGGCCCGCCTGGTGGAAGATGATCTCGATGTCGTCGTGCGCGCCGTGGAATTTCTTGGCGTGCCCGTAGGGCAGGGGCGTGAAGCGCGCGGCGTGGCGATCGATCTCCTCGTGCGTGAAGAGGGGATAATCGGGCACGTTGTCCTCGGCGCGCTGGCGCTCCATGACGCTGGCCGAGTTGTGCAGCATGCGCTCGATGAGGATGCGGCTGCCCTGGGTCATGATCACCGGCGCCTTCGGCTGCTCGCGCAGCAGGACCGGCAGGCTTCCGATGTGGTCGAGGTGGCAGTGGGTGATGATGACCAGGTCAAGCGTCACCCCGCGCAGCGGCCCGAAGTCGGGCGTGGCCCGCCGGCCGACTTTCTTCGGATGAAGGCCGCAGTCGATGAGGATCTTGAGCTCGCCCAGCTGGACGAAGAGCGAGTTCGCACCGATGCCTCCGTCGCGGTTCAGGTCGATTAACTTCATGCGGGGCGCCTAGCTAGAAGCGGCGCGCCCCGCCGCGCAAGGCGGAATCCGCCGGTCGCAGACGGACGCAACGACGAACGCGGATGCGCCGGCATTTCCGTGGCGCCAGTCTCTGACCGGCGGGGTTCGCCGGTCGCAGACCGGCGCCACGAACGCCGCCAATGCCGCGGCTTCTTCGCCGTGCCTGTCTTGCGCCGGCGGGTTCAACCCGGCTCCCCCGCGGGGACAATCATGTGAAACGGCTTCAGCTTCACGTGCACCGGGCGGCCCGCTTCGTCGACGCCGTGGAACGATCCGTGCACCCAGGCGCTGCGGGCGGTGACGTGAAAGCTGTTGTAGGCGAAATGCTCGCCGGGCGCCAGGCGCGGCGATTCGCCGACGATCTTGTCGCCCTCGATCACGAGCTGGCTGCCGTCCTCGTGGCGGATCACCCATTTGCGCCCGAGCAGCGTGATCGTCAGCTCCGAATCGTTGCGGATCGTGATGAAATAGACGAACGCGTGCGGCTTCCCCTCCGGCAGGCAGTGGCCCCCCTCGTGGTGGACCAGCCGATCCAGTTGGGCCGTAAGGCCCGGGACTTCGACGGAAGTTTGCGCCATGCTTGAAACCGTTACGTTCATAGTCAGGGGAAGGGTCCCGCCCCCGGGGGGACCCGCCACTGTCTGCGCCGGAACCATCTCCAGTCTTGCGGTGTTTTCAAGCCAAGCACTGGCGATTTCGCCCGGATGCCGCCGCGCGGGGCGCCGGTAGCCGGTGGGAGCGAACGGGTTTGCAGGCCCACGGGCGAGGGGCAATGGTCCGGATCATGTCATGGGCCGACTACGCCGGGGTATTTGCGCTGGGCCTGTTGGGCACCGGGCACTGTGTCGGCATGTGCGGCGGGTTCGCGCTGGCGGTCGGCGCCGGCGCCGAGCGCTCCCTCCACGTGTTCTGGCGCCAGCTGGCCTACCAGTTCGGCAAGGCCACCTCGTACCTGTTGATCGGTCTTTTTCTGCTCGTGGCCGGCTCGCTCACGGCCGGGATCGTGCCGGCCGGGGTGATCCAGAACGTCCTCGGGGTGGCCGCGGGCGTGCTCATGATCGCGCTCGGCGTGGCGTATGCGGCCGAATGGCGGGGACCGGGCCGCCTGGCCCGCTGGCTCGAAGGCCACCCGGCGTGCGGCGCGCTGACCGTGGTGTGGCGCGGGCCGTGGCTCGTCCGCAGCCTGCTCCTCGGCTGGATGAACGGACTGCTGCCCTGCGGGCTCTCCCTGGCGGTCATGGCTCACCTGGCGAGCCGCGGCTCGGTGGCGGCGGTGGCGGGCGGAGCCTACGTCTTCGGGCTGGCCACGCTGCCGGGCCTGCTGGTGGTATCGTGGGTCGGCCGCGGCTGGAGCGTCACGCGGCGGCGCTGGCTCGTGCGGGCCGGCGGCGTCGCGCTGATCCTGTTCGGACTGATCACCGTCGTGCGCGGCCGGCCGGAGGTACACCACTGGTTTCACCGGCACCTGGTCATCGAAGCCGCGGCCACGCCGCCGGCCCCGCCCGAGTGCTGTCCGTGAGCCGCGGGCGCGGTGCGGCTTTCAGCTTGCGGCGGGATTGACGGCACCGCACAAACACGCGCTATGGAAAAGCTGGCCCTCCTCTCGGTGAGCGACAAACGCGGGCTGGCCGAATTCGCGACCGTCCTGGTCCGCCGATTCGGCTACCGGATTCTCTCGACGGGAGGCACGGCCAAGCTGCTCGCCGACCAGGGTCTGCCGGTGACCGAGGTCAGCCGGCACACCGGCTTCCCCGAGATCATGGAGGGCCGCGTGAAGACCCTGCATCCGAAGATCCACGGCGGGCTGCTCTGCCGGCGCGACCGGCCCGAGCACCTGCGGGAGGCCGAGGCGAACGGCATCGCGCTCATCGATCTCGTGGTCGTGAACCTTTATCCGTTCGAGCAGACCGTCGCCAGGCCCGGCGTGAAGCTCGAGGAGGCCATCGAGAACATCGACATCGGCGGGCCGTCGATGCTGCGCAGCGCGGCCAAGAACCATGAGAGCGTCACCGTGGTGTGCGATCCCGCCGACTATGCGGCCGTGCTCGCGGCGCTGGAGGCGCCCGACACGCTGCCTCCGCTGCGGCGGCGCCTCGCGCTCAAGGTCTTTCAGCGCACGGCGGCCTACGACGGCGCCATCGCCCAGCATCTCGAGCGCGAATTCTCCGAGCCGGACCTCGCCGCCGTCGCCGGCTTTCCCGATGCGCTCACGCTCACCTACGCCAAGGCGTCCGGCCTGCGTTACGGCGAGAATCCGCACCAGCAGGCCGCCCTCTACGGCCGGTTCTTCGAGCATTTCGAGCAGCTGCAGGGCAAGGAACTCAGCTACAACAACATTCTCGACATCACCTCGGCCACGTACCTGGTCGGCGAGTTCGAGCGGCCGACGGTGGCCATCCTCAAGCACACCAACCCCTGCGGCGTGGCCAGCGCGGACACGCTGATTTCCGCCTGGGAGCAGGCCCTCGCCACCGACCGGCAGGCGCCGTACGGCGGCATCATCGTGGTGAACCAGACGCTGGGCGGCGACCTGGCCCAGGCCATCGCGGAGATCTTCACCGAGGTCATCATCGCCCCGCGCTTCAGCGACGAGGCGCTGGCGATCTTCCGGAAGAAAAAGAACCTGCGGCTGATGGTCGCCCGCCGCGGCCTCGGCGCCGACTCGCTGCGCGAGGTCCGTTCGGTCATCGGCGGCGTGCTCGTGCAGGACCGGGATGCGACGCTCGGGGACGTTGCGAACTTCAAGGTGGTGACGAAGCGCCCGCCGACCGACGCGGAGCGGGCGGGCCTGCTGTTCGGCTGGAAGGTCTGCAAGCACGTCAAGTCAAACGCCATCGTCTACGTGCGCGGCGAGGCCACCCTCGGCATCGGCGCCGGCCAGATGGCGCGCGTCGACAGCTCGCGCATCGCGGTGTGGAAGGCGGGCGAGGC
>CAZKDK010000198.1:0-7018 GCA_964551145.1 uncultured Opitutaceae bacterium
CGGGTAGAGGCGCAATGAGGCGCCGTCCTCGCCGATTTCGCGGCGCAGGGCCGCGACCACGCGGGGGCTCGGCGGATACGGGCTCTCGTTGGTGTTGAGCTTGATCCAGCCGGGCTCGCCGGGCTGGAGGCCGGGCGTGTACGCGTGCAGCGCGGCCACATGCGGCAGCGCCAGATCCCGCACCGGGATCGGCGCCGGGGAAGGAGTTTCCGGAGTCGCGCTCACAGGAAGGGCGGCCGGCTACCGGAGGCGGATGGCCACGGACCGGCCGTGCGCTTCCAGCTGCTCCATGGCGGCGAAGGCCGCCACCACCGGCGCCGCGCGGCGCAGGCTGGCGGGGCTGTACCGCACGAGGCTGGTGCGGCGCATGAAATCGGCCACGCGCAGGCCGCTGGAGAAGCGCCCGCTCCCGCCGGTGGGCAGGACGTGGCTGGGCCCGGCGGTGAAATCGCCCAGCGCCGTGGGCGTGTCATTGCCGATCATGATGGCGCCCGCGGTGCCGATGCGCGCGCACAGCCGGGCCGCCGCGCGCTCCGCGACGAGCAGCTCGAGGTGCTCGGGGGCGACCTGGTTGGCCACCTCGGCGGCCTGGTCGAGCGTGCGGACGTCGATGGCGAGGAACCCCTCCGCCAGCACCCGGCGGATGGTTGCCGCCCGCGGCGCCGTGGGCAGCTGGGCCCCGATTGCGGCGACGATGCCCTGGCGGATGCGCGGCGCGGTGGCCACGAGGTAGATCCTCTCGCGGCCGGAGCCGTGTTCGGCCTGCGCCAGCAGGTCGGCCGCGGCGAAATCGGCCCGGGCCGTCCCGTCCGCGATGACCATGAGCTCGCTGGGGCCGGGCAGCCCGGCCACGCCGACGGCGCCAAACACCTGGCGCATCGCCTCGCACACGTAGGCGTTGCTCGGGCCGAAGATCTTGTCGACCGCCGGGATGGCCGGCGTGCCGTAGGCCATGGCGCCCACGCCGTAGACGCCGCCGATGCGGTAAACCTCGGTTACGCCGCACAGCTGCAGCGCCGCGAGCAGGCGGTCCGCCACCCGCCCCTCGCGATTGCATGGCGTGAACACGGCGATTTCCGGCACCCCTGCGATCTGGGCGAGCGTCACCGTCATCACGATCGTGGACACCAGCGGCACCTGGCCGCCAGGGATGTTGATGCCGACGCGCCGGATCGGATCGAATTTCTCCCCGATCTGCGCGTGCTGGCGGTTGCGCGCCGTCCAGCCGGCCGGCCGCGTGCGGCGGTTGCCGGCCAGGACGTTGGCGCGCGCCACGAGAATGGCGGCGCGTTCCAGCACCGAAAGGGATCCGGCGGCACGGGCGATCTCGGACGGGGGCACCCGGAAATCGGCCGGGGTCAGCCTCGCGCCGTCGATGCGCGCGGCGTGCCGGACAATGGCCGCATCGCCGCCGGCCCGCACATCCGCCAGGATGGCGGCCACGGCCTCCTGCATGGCGCGGGAGGGCGCCGCCCCGCGGCCAAACGCCGCCAGGCGGGATCGAAAGCCGCGGGAATCGTATCGAAGCGTGCGCATGAAAGGGAAATCGCTATGCGGTCTCCGCAGGCGCGTCAAAGCGATTGGCGGAGGCGAGGCCGCCCCCCCCCCGACCGGCAATTCCCGGCGGGGGACGCGCCGGCGGCCTGCGCCGAAGCCGTGGGATGCCGGGAGGAACGGCGCCGAAAGCCCGGCCTCAAGGAGTGTGGCCGGGCGGAGACCGCGGTCCCGGCCCGGCGGCCGCGGACCGTCACGGACTGACGGCCGGGGGCGTCGCCGCAGGCGCGGCCGGTGGCGTACCGGCAGGCGGCGGCACGACGGAGGGGGTCTCGACGGCCGGTTCCGGCGCCGGCGCAGGCGGGGTCATCGGCATTTCGAAATCGCTGTCCGGGAATGTCTCGTTGACCGTGACCCGGTCGAAGATGATGACCGTCCGGCTCTCCACCGGTTTCCCCGCCGCGTCCGTGGTCGTCGAAACCGAGGTCACCTTTCGCGGGAAACGCACTCCCTCGACCATGATATCGTCCTCTTCCCGGATGCGGTCGCCCCGGTCGGTCTCGGTCAGGATCAGCCGGCCGGTGTCCGCGTCAAAGTACCGGGTGAAGGTGATGCCGGGCTCGTGCACGAAGATCACCTTCACGGTGGCGACTCCGTCGACCGTGGCCGGCCCGACCACCTGCACGCTGCCGCCGCGTTTCTCGATACCCTGGTAGAAACTCAGGTTCTCCCACGTGTTGGCCCGGAGCTTCTTGATCATCTCGGGCTGCAGCAGGGCCAGCCGCCAGCGGCCGGCCGGGGACCGTTCCTGCACCCGCTGCCACCCGTCGTAGTCATCCAGGCCCGTGGTCTGGATGGCGTTCGCCGTGGTCAGGAGGATGCGCTGCCGGTAGGGTTTCTGGAAGATGATCTCGATGGGGGAGCTGACCTTTCGGGGCCCCTGCGGCGAGGCCTCCTCGGATTCCATGGTGCCGACAAAACGGACCGAGTTCACCGCGGTAAGGGCGGCTTCGCTGCCGAGGTAGCTGCGGGCCTTGGCGATGATTTGCTCGGCGGTGGGGGACGGCGCGGCGCCGGCGACCCCTGCCAAGCCGACCACCGCCAGGGCGATCCGAACCGAATTCGCGGGGATGCTCATGATATGTGGAGTCAGACGGTGAGACTTGCCGCCGGCAAAAAGGTTCGCAACGGCAAAATCCCCTACTCCCACTCGATCGTGGCCGGGGGTTTGGAACTCACATCCAGCACCACCCGGCTGACCCCACGGACCTCATTGGTGATTCGGCTCGAGATGCGCTGGAGGAGATCGTAGGGCACGCGGGTCCAGTCCGCCGTCATCGCATCGACGCTTTCGACCACACGCAGGGCTATCACCCATGCGTAGTTGCGCTCGTCGCCCACGACCCCGACCGATTTGACCGGCAGGAAGACGCAGAAGGATTGCCAGACCTTCCAATACCAGCCCGACTGCATCATCTCCTCCTGCAGGATGACATCCGCCGCCCGGAGCACCGCGAGCTTGTCGGGCGTGACCTCGCCGAGGACGCGCACACCCAGGCCGGGCCCGGGGAACGGCTGGCGCCAGACGACCGCCCGCGGCAGCCCCAGCTTGGCGCCGACGGCCCGCACCTCGTCCTTGAACAGCTCCCGCAGCGGCTCGAGCAACCGGAGCTTCATGCGCGCGGGCAGCCCCCCGACGTTGTGGTGGCTCTTGATCAGCGCGGCGGGATTGTTCCCGATCGCGACGCTCTCGATCACGTCCGGGTAGAGGGTGCCCTGCGCAAGGAAGTCCGCCCGGCCGATTGTCTTCAGGGAGGACTCAAACACCTCGATGAAGGTCCGTCCGATGATCTTGCGTTTCTGCTCGGGATCGGCCACGCCGCGCAGGCGGCGAAGAAACAGCGCGGAGGCATCCACCACCCGCAGGTCGATGCGGAAATGTTTTCCGTAGAGGGCGGCGACCGCGTCGCGCTCCCCCTGCCGCAGCAGGCCGTTGTCGACGAACACGCAGGTGAGCTGCCGGCCGATCGCCCGGTGGATGAGGGCCGCGGTCACGGACGAGTCGACCCCGCCGCTCAGGCCGAGGATGACCCGCCCCGAGCCGACCGTGGCGCGAATGTCCTCCACCGTCCGCGCGATGAACCGGCCCATCGACCAGTCCTGCCGGGCGCCGCAGATCCCGACCAGGAAATTGCGGAGGATGTCGGTGCCGCGCTCGGTATGGAACACCTCCGGGTGAAACTGGATGCCGTAGAAGCTGCGGCGCAGGTCCTCGATCGCGGCAAACGGCGAGTTCTCGGTGACCCCGATGGCGCGGAAACCCGGCGGGAGCTTGATGACCCGGTCGCCGTGCGAATTCCAGACGCGGAGCTTCCGCGGCAATCCGGCGAAGAGCCGCCCCGGCCGCCGGATCCTGAGCAGGCCGTGGCCGTATTCGCGGTGGTCGCTCTTGGCCGTGCGGCCGCCGAGCAGGTGGCCGAACAGCTGGATGCCGTAGCAGATGCCGAGTACGGGCACGCCGAGTTCGAAGATCGCACGGTCGGGCAGCGGCGCGGTGCGGTCAAAGACGCTGCTCGGACCGCCGGAAAGGATCAGGCCGACCACGCCGTCCTCCCGGAGGCGGCTCGCCGGCGTCGTGTAGTGATAGATCTTCGAGTAGACCTGGCACTCCCGCACCCGGCGCGCGATCACCTGGGTGTACTGGGAGCCGAAATCGATGACGGCAATCGTCTGTGCCATGCGACAGAAAGGCGGAGTCCGGCCGGCATATCAATCGGAATAAGCGCCGGCGGGACCGGCCGGCGCGGAGGCGGGCGGGCGCAGGCCCGCGGCGCCGGCCGCGAGGCAGGCGACTCCGGCTGCCATCAGCGCCCACCACCCGGCGGCGATCCGTGGCGCCAGCCGCGACAACGGTCCGGCGCGCCCGTCCGCGGTCAGGCTGGGCGCCAGGCACGGCCGCATCCCGGGATCGAGCAGAAGGTCGACGGCGAGCTGAAAATGGGGAAAACGGCTGCGGACCGACGGGTCGGCGGCCAGGGCCGCCGGGTCGCGGGTCCTCATCAGGATGGCGATCGCCGCCGCCTGCTTTTCGTCCTGCGCCCGGTGCGCGGCGAGTTCGGGGCCGACCTCCGCGGGCCGGTTCATCCGGTAAAGCGACGATCCCACCGCGAGCAGCCAGACGGCGGCCAGGCCGGCGGCGAGAAGCCGCCGGCCCCCGCGCGCCGGCGCGAGGAGACGCGCGAGCGCGAGCGCGTTGAGGAAGACGCCGAGCACCACGATGTCGTAATAGCGAACGGCAATCGCGTCGGGATGGGCCCCCCGCCCGAAGGCGATGGCGAGGACGACCAGGACGACCCACGCGCCGGCGGCAACCAGGAGGCCCGACGCGGGATCGCGCGGCCCGTGCGGGAGCATCCGGACGGCGACGATCGCCAGGGGAAGATACGCCAGCAGGGTCCACCACGGTCCCGTCATCGGCCATCCGAGCAGGAAACCCGACGCCGTGATCCAACCGCCAACCGACGGGGCGCGGCTTGCCGAGGTGCGCACGTAGTCCGGAAGCAGCCAGAATCCGATCGCCGCCAGCGCGACGTTCACCGCGAGGGTCGCCCAGAGGCAGGAGGTCCGGCGTCCGCGCAGGATATGCCAGGCGGCCCAGCCGGCCAGGAGCACCGCCGACATCACGCCGGCGGCGATCGAGAACAGGCCGGCCAGCCCGGCCAGTTGGGCGCCCGTCCAGCGCCAGCCGATCCGCGGCGCCTGGAGCGTTCCAGCCACGTGGGCGAGTCCGCACAGGAGCAGGAAGAGGAACTGCGACTGGAATCCCCAGAGGAAGTTCTCCCGGTTGGCCGGCAAGGCGAACAGGACGGCCGCGGCGAGGGCCGCGGCCACCCGCCACCGGCCGCCCACGGCGCGCGCAATCAGCGACGCCACAAGCCAGAGATAGGCGGCGTAGATGAGGAGGTTGGCCACCAGTTCGACGCGGTTGTCCCACTGGCGGTCATCGAGCAGGAAGAGCCCGTAGGCCAGGAAGCGGGTGAGCGCCGGATGGTGTTCCCCGTGAGGCATGAAGAAGTTCTCCAGGCCGAGCCGGCCGTAGAGGCGGGCGCGGAACAGTGTGGCGCCTTCGCCGGCCCATTGGTCGGCGAAGGGCTGGTCGCCGCCGTAGCGATGAACCAGCGCCAGCTTGGCTCCGACGGCAAACAGCAGGATGCCCGCGGCCAGCAGGGCGGGCGCGGCGGACGAGATCTGGCCGGCAAGGCGTTTCATCGCGCCGCTCTCAGAACTTCAGCCGGGCGTTCGTATGGCCGCAGCGGGGGCAGACCGCGGTCTCGGCCCGGGCCTTGGCGCTGTAGAGGTGTCCGCAGCGGATGCAATGGAAGGTGAACTTCCGTCGCTCCGAGTCGTAAAGCGCGTGGTCGCGACGGTCGTAGTAGATCCAGACCCCGAAGAAGAACAGGAGCACCAGCAGGCAGTACACGACGACGCCGATCGAAAGGTCCATGGATCAGAGGACGGAGCCCAGGAGCGCGCGGGCGTTCGTGCAGACACGAGCCGCGCGCCGGCGGGGCATCACAGGCCGAGCTTCGCGCAAAGGCGGCGGTCCGCCAAGGGAGAAAAACACGCCCGGCGGAGTGATCGGCGACAGCCGACGGTCATGCCCCGGCGGCCGGCCTGGCGGCGCCGCGGCCGGACGCCGCGGAGCCTGCGATCACGCCGGGGGGGCTTCGGGTGCGGCCGGCGCCTCCGGCGCGGGGGCGTCGGCTTCCGGGGCGGCGGGCGCCAACCCGGCGGCGGCGGGTGCCGCGGCCGTGTCGGCCTTCTTCGCGGAGCCGCGTTTGCCGCGCTTCTTGTAGCCGGGATCCTCCGCGCCGACGAATTCGATCAGGGCCATTTCGGCGGCGTCGCTGATGCGGCGCGGGGCGAGCTTGTAGATCCGGGTATACCCGCCGGGGCGCTTGGCGAACTGGGCGGCCTTTTCGTTGAAAAGCAGCGTGATGGCATCCTCGTCACGCACCTTGCGCAGCGCGGTGCGCCGGAGGTGGATGGCGTCCTTCTTCTCGCTGGCGGCCGCGGCTTTCTTGGCCTTGGTGATGATCTTCTCGACGAAGGGGCGCAGCGCCTGGGCCTTCGTCAGCGTGGTCTCGATGCGGCCATGGCGGATGAGGGCGGCCGCCAGGTTGGAAAGCATGGCGGCGCGGTGCTCGCGGGTGACGCCGAGGGACTGGCGATGTTTGAGATGACGCATGGGTCGGAAAGTTCCAAGTCACAAGGGCCAAGTCGCAAGACCAGCACCCAGCGCTCGGATACTGTAAAGATGGGGATTCCTTGAAACTTGTTACTTGGGCCTTGGAACTTCCGCGCGGAGCGCGGGCTCAGACTTCCTTCTTGGTCTCGAGGAGGCGCTCGTCGAACTTCATGCCGAGCGACAGGCCGAGGGCCTCGAGCTTCTCCTTGATCTCGTTGAGGGATTTCTTGCCGAAGTTGCGGTACTTGAGCATCTCCTGCTCGGTCTTCATCGCCA
>CAZKDK010000199.1:0-6991 GCA_964551145.1 uncultured Opitutaceae bacterium
AGCTACAAGGACAAGGCGCGGTTCCGCGTGAGCGTGCTCAAGGCCAAGGGCAACTTCGGCCTCGTGCTGCGGCAGATTCCCTACAAGATGTTCGGCCTGCGGGAAATCGGGCTGCCCGACAAGGTCAAGGAGCTGCTCTTCCGCCCGCGCGGCCTGGTCGTGGTGACGGGCCCGACCGGCTCGGGCAAGACGACCACGCTCGCCTCGATGATCAATTACATCAACGAGAACCGCGAGGGGCACATCATCACGGTCGAGGACCCGATCGAGTATTACCACGATCACAAGCGGTGCATCGTGACGCAGCGCGAGATCGGCGTGGACGTGCCGAATTTCTCCGAAGCCATCCGGCGCGGCCTCCGCCAGGATCCGGACGTCATCCTCGTCGGTGAAATGCGCGACCTGGAGACCATGGAAGCGGCGATCAGCGCGGCCGAAACGGGCCACCTTGTCTTCGCGACCCTGCACACCAACGGCGCGGCCAAGACGATTGACCGCATCGTCGATGCATTCCCGTCAAACATGAAGGAGATGATCCGCACCCAGCTGGCCAGCTCGGTGCAGGCGGTCATTTCCCAGGTGTTGTGCAAGAAGATCGGTGGCGGTCGCGTGGCCAGCTTCGAGATCATGATCTCCACGACCTCGATCGCGTCGCTGATCCGCGAAAACAAGACCTTCCGCATCAACTCCGATATTCAGACTGGCGCCTCGTTGGGCATGATCACGCTGGACACCCACTTGATGAGCCTCGTGAACCGCGAAATCATCACGCCGGACGAGGCCCTGACCAAGGCCCAGGACGCGGTGGTCATGCACGAGAAACTGGCCCAGATGGGCTACAAATTGCGCACGCTCTGACCGGCGGGGGAGGAGGAGCCGTCGCGCTTGCATCGCGGTCGCGGCCTTTCGAGGGTGGGACCAGTCCCATCCCCTATGTTGTACGCGGGCCACGATCAGGCCATCGCCGCGCTTTGGCGCGATACCGGCAGTCCGTCGGCGGAGATGCTCGCCGAGCTGGCCGGCGAGTGCCGGCTGTCCGGGCGGCCGCTGGCCTCGCTCCTGGTTGAACGGCGCTTCGTGGAGCGGCGCGAGCTGATCCGGCGCGTGGCGGCCCTGCTCGGCCTGGAACTGGTTGCGGACCCGCCCGAATCCCTGGCGGAGGAACTCGTCGCGTTGCTGCCGGCGGATCTCGCCTGGCGGTGCCGGGTGGTGCCCTGGCGGGTGGATGCGCGCTCCCTCGCCGTGCTGGCGGCCGATCCGTTCAATCCCGGGACGGCCGGCGCCCTCGGCTTCGCGCTGGGCCGGGAGGTGCGGCTCGCGGTGGCCGACCCGGCCTCGGTGGCGCGGCTGCTCCGGCGGCACTACGCGGAGGCGCCGGGTGGCGGCGCCCCGGCTGGCGCCGGTGGCGCGGACGTTCCGATCGCCGGGGGAGGCGATCCGACGGCTCCCGAGCTCGAGCGCATGGCAGCGGAGACGCCGGTCGTGGGACTCGTCGACCGGGTGCTTTCCGAAGCCATCCGCGACCGGGCGAGCGACGTGCATTTCGAGCCGTTCGACGGCGAATTCAAGGTACGCTCGCGGGTCGACGGCGTGCTGCGGGACGCCGCGGTGGCGGCGCCGGCCCTGGCATTGCCGGTGATTTCCAGGCTCAAGGTGCTGGCGGGCCTGAACATCGCCGAACGCCGCGTGCCGCAGGACGGGCGCCTTCCGTACGCGGTGGACGGCCGGCCGGTCGATCTGCGCATCTCGACCCTGCCGACGCAAACCGGCGAGAGCGTTGTCCTGCGCGTGCTGGACGCGGGGGCGGCGCCGCACGGTCTGGACGGCCTCGGCCT
The DNA here is from genome assembly GCA_964551145.1 of uncultured Opitutaceae bacterium. Classification (GTDB taxonomy): domain Bacteria; phylum Verrucomicrobiota; class Verrucomicrobiia; order Opitutales; family Opitutaceae; genus Fen-1467. The sequence continues at coordinate 1,836 of CAZKDK010000199.1, forward strand.
GCCGGCGGCGCTGGAAACGGAGCTGCGGGAGGTCATCGGCCGGCCCCACGGCTGTCTCATCGTCACCGGGCCCACGGGCTGCGGCAAGACGACGACCCTCTACGGCTGCCTGCGGATCATCAACCAGCCGGCTGTGAAGATTCTCACGGCCGAGGATCCGGTCGAATACGAGATCGACGGCGTCATGCAGCTGCCTGTGAACCCCGCGATCGGCCTCACGTTCGCCACGGCGCTGCGCTCGTTTCTGCGCCAGGACCCGGACGTGCTCATGGTCGGCGAAATCCGCGATCTGGAGACCGCGCAGATTGCGGTCCAGGCGGCGCTGACCGGCCATCTCGTGCTGAGCACGCTGCACACCAACGACGCCGCGGGCGCCATCACCCGCCTGATCGACATGGGCGTCGAGCCGTATCTCCTCTGCGCCACGGTCGAGGCCGTGCTCGCGCAGAGGCTGGTCCGGCGCATCTGTCCGGCGTGCCGGGAGGCCGCCGGACCGGACGCGGTGACGCCGCCCCGCTCCGGACCGCAACCGGCGACTCCCGCCGCGGGATCGTGGCAGCGCGGCCGCGGCTGCCCGGCCTGCCGACACACCGGCTACCAGGGCCGCTTCGGCGTGTTTGAATGGCTGCGAATGAACGGACGGTTGCGGGCGCTCGTCCTGCAGGGCGCACCCGCGGCAGCCGTCAAGGCGGCCGCCGTCGGGGGCGGCATGCAGACGCTGCGGGCCGCGGGGCTGCGCGCCGCCGCCGAGGGCCATACGACGTTGGATGAGGTGGCGGCGTATACGTGAGCCGCGGTCAGAGATCAGCGGACAGAAGTCAGTGGTCAGAAATCAGAGGTCAGTTCCACCCCCCCTTACCCCTTAAACCTTACACCAAACCCCGAAGCCCGACTACCATGCCCGCGTACCGATATGTTGCCATCGAAGCCGCCACCGGTCGGGAACGAACCGGCGAACTGGATCGCGCCGACTTGGACGCTGCCGTGGCTGATCTGAAGACGCGCGGCCTCTTTCCGACCGCCGTGTCTCCGGTGCAGCCGGGCAGCGGAACGTCGGGGCCGCCGATGCCGGGAGAACCGGGCCGGCTGCCTTCCCTGGGCTTTCTCCGGCGGTTTCAGCGTGCGGCCAGCGCCGCGGAGCTGGCGGTGTTCACGCGCCAGCTGGCGGCCCTCGCCGGCGCCGGCATGCCGCTGGTGCGCTCTCTCGACTTGCTCGCGCGGCAGACGGACAACCCGGCCTGGCAGGCGGTCATCCGGGGCCTGGCTGACGGGATCCGCTCGGGCGGATCGCTCTCCGACGGGTTGATGCGCCGCCCGGAAATCTTCGACCGCCTCTATGTGGGCATGGTCAGGGCCGGCGAGACCGGCGGCCTGCCGGGCGCGGCGCTCGAAAGGCTGGCCGCGCACCTGGAAAAGGCCGGCCGGATCCGCGCCCGGGTGAAGTCGGCCATGATCTATCCTGTGATCATCCTGTTCGTGGCGACGACGATTGTGGCGGGCCTGCTGGCCTTCGTCATACCGCGTTTCGAGAAGATCTTCACCGGCGTGCTCAAGGGCGCGCCGCTGCCGCGGCTGACGCAGGTGGTGCTGGACGCCAGCCGCTTCGCCCAGGTCCACTGGCTGGCGCTCCTGCTGGCGGCGGTCGCGGCCGGTGCGGGCGTCCGCGCGTTGCTCCGCACCGCCGCGGGGGCGCGCTTGCGCGACCGGTTGTTGCTCCGGATTCCCGGCCTGAGGGGACTGCTGGTCAAGGCCGCCGCCGGACGATTTGCGCGATCGCTCGGCACGATGCTCGCGAGCGGGGTGCCGATCCTGCCGGCGCTGCAGCTGACCCGCGAGGCCAGCGGCAACTGCGTGACGGCGGAGGAGATCGATCGCGTTCACCGCCGGGTGCGCGAAGGCGAGGGGATCGCGCGCCCGCTGGCCGCGGGCGGCGTCTTCCCGCCGCTGGTGGCCGCGATGGTCGAGGTCGGCGAGGAGACGGGCACGCTGCCGGCGATGCTCGGACGGGTCGCCGATCTCTACGACGAGGAGGTCGACCGGGCGGTGGCGAGCCTCACGGGCCTGGTCGAGCCGGTGATGATCGTCGTCATGGCGCTGTTCGTCGGCACCATCGTGATCGCCCTTTTCCTGCCGATCGTCCGGATCATCCAGTTGCTCACCTAGACCGGGGCCGGCCAGCGCGGCAGCCGATCGAACATGTCAACTGATGGTTGACATCGCTCGAACGGCGGTGGGGTTGGCGCCCACCAGCCGACGAGGCCGTCACGCCTGTGACGGTGTCACCCAATCGTTGACATCGTGAACGGGCGGCGGCCAGCCGCAGATGTCAACTATTAGTTGACATCGTTTGGATCGCCGCAATTCGACCCCGGCCCCCCAACGGAGCGCTTCAGCCGATGACCTGACTGTGCCCCCGTGGGCGGCCGAAGATGTCAACTAATAGTTGACATCGGTCGGAGTGGAGCGGCGCTTGCGATAGAGGACATGGGGACGGAGCGGGTGGTCCGGAGGCAACTGCGGATGCAGAAAGTCGTCGGCCGGGTCGTGGGTGAACCCCAGGCGCTCCATCAGGCGGCGCGACGGCAGGTTGGCCGCGGTGGTGAACGACACCAGCTCGGGCAGCTTGAGCTGATCGAACGCGAACGACTCGGCCTGCCGCGCCGCGGCATAGGCGATACCGCGGCCCCAGAACTCCCGCCGCAGCCGCCAGCCGATCTCGACGCACGGCGTGAAATGCGCCTTGAACTTCGGCTCGGCGAGGCCCGTGAATCCGGCCAGCGCGCCGTCGACGTCGACCGCCCAGAGACCCCAGCCGCGCTGGTCGATGCCGTCCCGCAGGCGATGCAGCACGACGTCTGACTCCGCCTTCGAGAGGAGCGCGGGGAAATACCGCATGACCTCCGGGTCGGCGTTCATCACGGCAAACGCCTCGAGGTCGTCGTCCCGCCACTGCCGCAGCCGTATCGAGTCGATAGTCACGTTGTCCGTTGCATTCCGGCTTACGGCAGCGGCATCAATAACCGTCAAGTCATTCCTCCAGCGATCACTTCATCAGGATCTGACGGTGCTCGTAGCGTCGCCGGGCGAACGCCACGTTAGTCGGGCATCCCCTTCGCCCGGGTCAGCCAGTGCAGCACGTTCAAGAGCAGTTGATGGTTCTGTTTCGCCTCAGGCGCGTTCATGCCCATCTTCTGTTTTCCCGGTCCGGCCAGTTGCGCGCTGAACATGGCCGCCTCGCCGAACACTGCGACCCGTCCATTCCCGACCTTCATGACCGCGCCCTGACACCAGCCTTCGAGCGGCTCCTTGGGTGTGGCGGCCGTGAATTGCCATGCTTGGTCCGGCTTGAGCGACACGAAGTTGGCGCTGAACACCAGGACGGGGGTCGCGTCTCTTGGTGGCTGGAAAGCTGAGCCGACAAACGTTGCCACCTCGGTCACTCTCTCCTGGTCTCCACGGCCCTGGGTGATCGCGCTTTCCTTAAGCCCGGTGCCTTGCCGGAAGGTGAATGTCGCAGGCCGCCCTGTGGACTTTGAAGCCGCGAAGCCGTTGCTGAACTCCACCCCGAAGGCCTTGGCCAGGGCACCCGCTGCGCCGGGAAACGGCATGTGATCCACGATCAGGAAGAGCGATCCACCCTTTTCAACCCAGGCGCGCACAGCGGCTATCTCGTCCGTCGTGAAAGCAGACGGCGTCGGAAGCGACCAATCCTTGACGTTGCGTTCGTTGAGGGCATTGGCGATCACGAGAACCTCCACGCCGTCCAGGGAATCCGCAGACAACGGTTTGCCAAGACCGTCCACGCGGTATCCGTCGCGCCGCAGCAATCCGGCGAACGGTTGGTAGCGCCCGTCGGCGGTGTGGTAGTTATGGTGCGCTTCGTCGATTGCGACGCGGGGCCCTTTTCCCGATTCGTAGGCGGGGTGTGGGAGAGAGGGCTTGTATTCCAGATCGGGCGCCTGCTGCGCCGAGACGATGCTCGCGGCTGCAAATAGGACGATGCCAGAGAACAGGATTTCCTTATTCATGTGACATTCAAATTGTCCAAGCATCACTCTCTTGTGCTGACCATCACAGTTGAGCCAGGCGCGCAGCTGGCGTCTTGCCGTCGGCGGAACAATTCCTATGACGGATCTCCGTCGCGTCGACCTCGACACGGAAGAAGGCAATCGGAGCCAGAACCAGCATGGGAAACAGCAATCCGCAGCCCGCGAGCTTCCAATCGCCGGTCTTGAAGCTGACAAAGACCAGGAACAGGAGCAGCAACACGCTCATTCCTCCCAGGGCGTAGAACGGCCGCGGACCAGGTCTTAGGATTCTCATGCCGGCTGGCCCAGTCCGTTACGGCTGCGGCGTGGCGGACCGGGGATTCGGGGTTGCTGGCGGGCGTTGCCCCGGCTCCGCATCCGGTGGCTGGTTTGGCTCTTTCATCCTCTCGTCGAGTTCTCCCTCTGAAAGGCGGTTGTCTTCCCGAAAACGGCGCAGCGTCTCCGGGTCGGGCCGATACCTCGGATCTCGTGAAAAGGACCACACCAATCGATAGAGGAACTCAAATGACGGGCTCCCGAGTGGCACGCGCAAACCACCGGGATTGCTGAAATGCACCTTGCCAAGCAGAAATGCAGGAGATTCAGAGGGATTCGGGTTCGAGGTGCAGAATGCGAACAGCCGCTCCGCCTGATCGGCCAGCAGATAGAACTGAGATCCGCCATCGAAGTATAGGCCCTGGTCGACCAGCCGCACTTGCCCATGCAACCCGAGGTCTTCAATCGATAGCGGCGGCTTTCGATCTCCCGACAACCACGGCTGCGATTTCTCAGGATCTCTCTTGAACGCTGCGGCCAATTTCTCCTCAGGTTTGACATCGAGCAATGGCAAGCTCGGAAAACGAACATCGGACGGTTGATGCGAGACGCACGCCGTAAGGCAAAGGACCGCAGCCGAAATCAATGCTAGAGGGAGCGTGATTCTAGGCGAAACTTCGATAATGCCACCGACTGCCTGCAGATCGGATGTCATGTCCGTTGGTGGGGCGGTGGGTTGAGGATAGACAGATCGGACAGGCTCGGGAGCTGATCTGCGCTCAGGCGGATGGTTTCCGGGTCAGCAGCGGCGCGCTGAGGCCGGGGAGGCGCTCGGAGAATTCCTCGCCCTCG
>CAZKDK010000200.1:0-6968 GCA_964551145.1 uncultured Opitutaceae bacterium
CACCCTGCAATTGGCCTGTTCGCTGGACAACGCCGCCGCGCTGTGCGACGCGGTTGGGCAACCGGTGCCCGCCGATCACTATCGCGACCTGGCGCAGCAACTGCGCGCCGCGACCAGGAAGCATTGTTGGAACGAGGGCCGGCAGCTGTTCGCCGATGCCCCCGGCCGGAGAACGTTCAGCCAGCATGCCAACGTGCTGGCGGTCCTGTCAGGCTGCGTGACCGGCGCGGAGGCGCGGGCGCTCATGGCGCGGGTCAATGCGGAGAAAGGGCTCATCCCGTGCACCCAGTATTTCCGGTTCTATCTGCTGCGCGCGATGAAGGTCGCCGGCCTCGGCGATGAGTATGTTTCCATGCTGCAGCCGTGGCATGACATGCTGGCCAGGGGATTGACCACCTTCGCTGAGCGTCCGGATCCGACGCGCAGCGACTGCCACGCGTGGAGTGCGTCGCCCCTGTACGAGTTCCTGGCGACCGTTTGCGGCATCGAGCCGGCGACGCCGGGCTTCAAGACGATCCGGATCGAACCCCACCTCGGCTACCTGACGCGCGTCGCGGGCACCGTGCCGCATCCGGCCGGGGATGTCCGCGTGACCTTGCGTCGCACAGCCAAAGGGGTCGAGGGGGAGGTGACGCTGCCACCCGGGATCAGCGGCGAGTTTGTCTGGCAGGGCCGTGGCTTACCGCTCCGGCCGGGAAGCCAGACGATCCAGATGGAGTCCAATCTGCCGGCTGCCCTGGCGCACTAGGTTGGAGTTCCGACCGATCCGACCATGAAGAAACCCACTGAGGAGGAGCGCCGGCGCATGTGCACAGGCAAGCGGAAGTATCGCAGCCAGGGTGACGCCCTCGACGCGGCGCTCCTCGCCGGTGTCGAGCGCCGGCGCAAGGCCTACCGCTGTCCCCTCTGCGGCCAATGGCACCTGACGTCGTCGTCGACCTGAGGCGTCACGGCGACTTCTGGTCGCCGAGATCGTAACGCACGTAATCCACGTCGACGGCCCCGCCGTTGGGACCGTAACAGAAGACGGCCGGACGGGCGCCCTTCCATTTGGCGAATCGCAGCGTCACTGCGAGGCCGGCGTCGCGAAAGTCCCGGCCGTCGAGACTGAAAAGCAGGCGGGCGCGGTCTCCTTCGTACACGCCGCGCAGCCACACGTCGGGCCCGGGCAGGGAGGGTCCCGCCCCGCCCTCCCAGGCAATGCGGCGCCCGCCCGCGGTCTGCTCCACGCCGATCCCAGTCGAATCCATCACCGCTCATGAAGGCGAAGCCGGCGCGCTGCCCGTCGGCCATGGCGCCCGCGTCGAGTTTCACGGTGACCGTGCCGGCCGGGCCCCACATTTTTCGGTCAGCGTGTTGCGGGCCGTCGCGAGGCCGGCGGCCGGCAGGGCCCCGAGTCGCAGCCAGCCGGGCCGGGCGGTCAGGGACCAGGCCGTGTCGACCGGATTGTGGTTCCATTGCCACGCCGGCGAGAGGGTGGCGCGGTCGAATTCGTCGCTGCGTTGCGGGTGCCGGATCGGGGCTGCGGGGCCGACGGCGGGCTTGGTCCAGCGTGCCACGGTCTGGCCATGATCGCCGAACGCCGGCCAGTCGTCCGCGCCCCAAGTCACCGGCATCAGGTGGGTGATCCGTCCCAGGAAACCGGTCGACTTGAATGCCAGGAACCACCAGTCGCCGCTGGCGAGTTCGACCAAGGCGCCCTAGTGCGGGCTGCCGGGCGGCAGCACCTCGCGCCGTTCGTAGGGGCCAAGGATGCTGCGCGACCGCAGCACCGTCTGTCCTCCCACGCTGACCCCGCCCTCGGGCAGCGAAATGTAGTACCAGCCGTGGCGCTTGAAGAGCTTCGGCCCCTCGGCGACGGGGCCGCGATAGATCTCCACCCCGTCATCGAGGAGTTTCGTGCCGTCCGGGCTCATCCGGTGCAGAATGAGCGGTCCCGCGCCCTTCCGGCCGTGCACCAGATACGCCCGCCCGTCGTCGTCCCAAAACGGGCATGGATCCTCCCACGAATCGACCGCCCGGACCGTGACGGTGTCGGACCACGGGCCGGCCGGGTCGTTCGCATGCCACAGGAACAGGCCGTCGTGGGGCGTGCAGACGAAGATGAAATAGGTCCCGTCGTGATAGCGGATCGTCGGCGCCCACGTGCCCTCGCCGTAGCCGGCCATGGCGTCGTATTTCCGGCTCATCGTCAGATGGTGGAACACCTGCCCGATGATCTCCCAGTTCACGAGATCGCGCGAACGCAGCACCTGCATGCCGGCGAAGTGGAAATCCGACGCGACCAGATAGAAATTGTCACCGACCCGGATCGCGTCGGGATCCGAAAGATCGGCCGGCAGGATCGGATTGCGGTAGGTGCCGTCGCCCTGGTCGCCCCAGGGCAGCGGCGCCCCGTCGGACGGCCGGACCTGCGCCGGAGACGCGCCGGTCATGGCCAAAAGGAGCAAAATCAAACCGGGGCGCACGGGCGACGTCGGGGACGAAAGCCGCGGAGGTTCAATCGGCGTCGGTCCGGAAGGGCGAGGCCGGCAGGCCGGCGGCGTTGAACAGGTTGCCGTCGGGGACGTTGGCCCAGCCGTAGCGCACCGCGACCGGATGCGGCACGGCGTCGGCCGACACGACCACGGTGTCGCCGTCGATGGCGGCGTGCGCGGGATGGAAGACCTTGTCCGGTCCGGCGAGCGTGAATCCGACGAGCGCCCCGTCCTTGGCCACGAGGCCGCCGCCGAGATGCGAGAACCGCAGCACGCCGCGCGGTCCGGCGAAGTGCGCCGACTCGAACACGGGACCCGAGTATTCGATCGCCTCGCCATAGGCGATGGCGCGGGCGGCCAGCGCGAGGCGTCCGCCGACCGGCTGCTTGTGGGCCGGGTGGATGTCGCCGGCATCGCCGCAATCGATCGTGACCGCCATCGCCGTGTGGGGTGTGCGGCGCCACGTCAGCAACTGGGCTTCGCGGATCTCGGGCGTCATGTCCTTAAACGGCGCGATCTGGACGAAGAGGAACGGGAAGTCGCCCTCGGCCCAGAGGCGGCGCCAGTCGGCGATGAGCGCAGGGAACAGCGTCTGATACTGCCGCTCCCGGCCGACGTTCGCCTCGCCCTGGTACCAGATGACACCGCGGATCGGATACGGAATGAGCGGGGCGATCATTCCGTTGAAGAGCACGCCCGGGACCCCGGGACTGGAGCCGACGTCGAGCGGGGAGCGGACCGTGTTGGTGAATGCGACGGAAACCTTCCACTGCCATGACCCGTCGAGGTCGATCGGCGGGGGGCCGCCCGGCCCAAGGGACTCGAGGCCCAGGCTGCCCGGGTCGCCCCACAGCCCGCCGCCGCCTCCGGTGTCAAGGACGCGGACCGCGATGACGTTCGGGCCGGCCTTCACGAGCGAGGCGGGCACGCGGTAGACGCGCGGGATTTTGTAGCCGTTGGTTTCGCCCACCTTCACGCCGTTGAACCAGGTCGTATCCATGTCATCGATGGGCCCGAGGCGGAGGGAGACGTCCGCACCCGCCCACGCCGGGGAGAGTTCGACGGTCTTGCGGAACCAGACCACGCCGTCGAAATCCGGAAGGCCCGCGGCCTCCCAGAGGGTCGGGAGCGTCATCGACTTCCAGCCGGCGGTGTCGCACTCGGGCGCGCTCCAGGCGGGATGTTGCGCCAGGCCGGCGTCGGCGACCGCAAACCAGGCGGCGAGCTTGCGGGGATAGTCGTAGGTCCCGGCCTCGATTTCCTTTGCCGCGTGCTCGACCTCGGCCGCGGGACCGGTGAAATCGGCCAGCGCGCGCAGGCCGTCGAGGCTGGTCCACGCCTCGGCGGGTGTCCCGCCCCAGGAACTGTGGATCAGGCCGATGGGCACGTGGCGCGCCCGGTAGAGATCGCGCCCGAAGAAATAGCCGATGGCCGTGAAACCGGCGACGGTCTGCGGCGAGCAGACGACCCAACGCCCCTCGACCGCCGCCGATGGGGTGAGCGCCGTTTTCTGCGGCACGTAGAACTGGCGGATCTGCGGATAGTCGGCGGCCGCCACCTCCTGCTGCCAGTTGACGATCGGCTTCTGCCCCTCGCGCAGCCCGAGCTGCCGCTCCATGTTGGACTGGCCGCCGCAGATCCAGACCTCGCCGACGAGCAGGTCGGAGACGGTGACGGTGTTCCTCGCGCCGGAGATCGTCATGGTGTACGGCCCCCCGGCCGCGATCGGCTTCAGCCGGACCATCCACCGCCCGGACACGGCGGTGCCGGCGGCCTGTTGCCCGGCGATCGCCACCGTTACGCGCTCGCCGTCGGCGGCGGTGCCCCACACGGGCAGCTCCCGGCCGGCCTGGAGCACGGCGTGATCCGAAAACAGCGGGTTGGGGGCGACGTCCGCGCGCACGGTGGAGGCCAGGACGAGGGCGGTGACGGAGGCAAAGAGGAGGGGGAGCTTCATGGCGGGGGGAGTTTTTCCTGGGCTCGATGTCTAGGCCGTGGCGCCGGACCTGTCGAGCGGCGCGTCGCCACGCCGCGGCGGCGGCGTCCATCGGAAAGCTTCTTCTTTGGAGAAGTCCGTCTGCTACTGGAATTATCCGGTTTTCGCAGCGGCGGTTTCGCGCCATTAAGGCGGTCACTCCCCTGCGGACCCCTTACCCCGTCTCCCCATGATCCGATCGCTGTCTGGAAGTGTCCCGTGTTTGCGCGCCCTGGGTGTCGCATCGATGGCCGTGTTCGCCTCCGCCTGGGCCGGGGCGGCCGATGGCGCAACACCCGGGTTCACCTGGGGCGGCGATCTGCGCGTGCGCGACGAGTATTTCAACAGCGCCCTGACCCTGAGTGCGGTGGCCCCGGCGCATGAGCAGGACCTTTTCCGCGTTCGACTCCGCCTCTGGAGCGCCGCGACGCTCGCTCCGGATGTCACGTTCAATCTCCGTTTCGCGGCCGAGCCGCGAATCTGGCAGAGGCCGGCTTTCGCCAAGCAGCACCCCGGCCTGGGCACCGAATACCGGTACGGCATTTTGGATAACTTCAATCTGAAGTGGACCCATGCCTTCGGACTTCCCCTGACCATCACCGCCGGACGCCAGGACGTGCAGTTCGGCGACCCGTTGAACTGGTGGCTGGTGGGCGACGGCACGCCGGGCGACGGATCGTGGGCCTTTTTCCTGGACGGCGTGCGGGCGACGCTGGATGTGCCGGAGATCAAGACCCGGTTCGACCTCGTCGCCATCGACCAGCACGCCCGGCCCGATGCCTGGCTGCCCATCCTGGGAAACGAGAGCACCTATAGCCTCGTGGAGCAGGATGAGAAGGGCGTGATCCTCTACGCCTCGAACAAGGCGCGGCCGGACGCGCAGGTGGACGGCTATTTCATCTACAAGCGGGACGACGCCGTCTTCGCCTACAGCGACAACGGGGAGATCTACACGCTGGGCGCAAAGATCAGCGGATCGTCCTCGGCGCATTGGAAATACTCGGCTGAAGGCGCCTGCCAGTGGGGATGGAAGCAGGACGCGAGCGTCCGCACTCCCGTGAACGTGGGCGCGGCCCACCGGGACATCGGGGCCCAGGGCTGGAATGCGAAGCTCACCTATCTGCTCAAGGACCCGCTGGACAACCAGGTGAGCCTGGTCGGCGAGTACCTGTCCGGCGATGATCCCAGCACCCCCGGCCGCGACGAGATGTTCGACGTCCTGTGGGGTCGCTGGCCGCGGTTCAGCGAGCTCTACATCTACTCTTTCCCGATGGAAACCAGCGGCAAGATCGCGCAGTTGAACAATCTCCTGCGCGCGGGGCTGGCCTGGAGTTTCGTGCCGGCCAAGGGCACCTCCGTCAGCCTGGCCTACAACGCGTGGTTCGCGCCCGAGGAGGTGCCCACCCGCGCCATGAATGCCGCCCTGTTCAGCCGCAGCGGACATTTCCGCGGGCATTTTGCGCAGTTGGTGGTCAGGCGCCAATTCACCAAGCACCTGAGCGGAAATGTCGTGGCCGAGATCCTGCGCGAGGGCAATTTCTACGCGCGTCGCGACACGCTGTCCTACCTTCGCGCCGAACTGCTGCTGACCTTCTGACCCGGTCGCGGTGAGGCCGGCTCAGGGCAGCCCGTAGCTCACCGTCAGCGTGACCGTGCGGCCGGGGCCGGGAATGCGCGCGCCGGGGCGCAGCGTGCCGCTGGCCGGCATGGGCGCCGCGGGCGGCGAGAGGTACTCGTAGTAAAGCCGGTCGAAGACGTTCTCGACCGCCAGGGCCAGGCGCACGCCGCGCCAGGTGACGCCGGCGCGCACGCCGGCCAGCGTGAACGCCGCGGTGTCGGCAAAGACCGGCATCTCGTCCGGCGCCGGATTGCGCCGCGCGGCGACCGTGCGCGTGCCGAGCTCGACCCAGGGTCTGCCGGGCACGCCGGACCAGATCCGGCCCGCCGCCAGCGAAAGCGATGCCGGCGGCAGTTCGGCCAGGGCGCGGTGCGCGTCGCGGTCGCTGCCGGTGACGCTGGCGGCGGCGAGCCGGCACCAGGCGCCGGCGGCCGGCTGCCAGAGGATCTCCAGTTCGCCGCCGTGGAAGACCGCATCCGTGGCGCGATAGCCGTAGACGATGGCGCCGGGCGCGGGCGGACCCGGCGGCTGGGTGGTGCCCACGCGCACGCGTTGCAGGTAGTCGGGCAGTTCGCTGGCAAAGAGGTCGAGATTGACCGTCCACTTCCGCTGCTGCCAGCGCAGGCTCCAGTCCATTTCGTACTTGTCCTCGGGTTCAGCCGCGGGGTTGCCGATCTCATAGCCGCCGCCGAGCGCGTCGGAGAACGCCCGGTAGCGCTCGCTCGCCCCCGGCGGCTGGCGGCTGAAGCCCGCGCCGACGGTCGTCGTCAGCGCCGGGGCAAGCTGCCCGGTGAGCAGGACGTTGGCCGCGCCCGCCAGATCGTCGCGCCTCGTCTGCGCCGCCCCCGCGCCGTTGTAGGCGACGTAGAGGTCGCGGATCGGCCGGTTGAAGGCGGAG
>CAZKDK010000201.1:0-6928 GCA_964551145.1 uncultured Opitutaceae bacterium
GTGAAGGCCCTGGCGTCGGACGCCACGGCGGAGGAGCGCGAGGCCGCCCGGGCCCAGCTGGAGTCGCAGCTGACCGGCCTGCCGCCGCCGGTTGAGATCGCGGCGCCGGCGGGCTCGGATTCCCGCGCCGGCGACGACGGCGTGGTGTTTCACAGCGGCGCCGTCACCGCGCGCCTGACCACCGAACAGCTCGATGCACTCGACGTCCGCGACAAGACCGAGCTGGCCGGGCTCCGGCGCGCCCGGGAGCGCAATCTCCACATCTGGCGGGTGTTTGCCGGCTGCACCGCCGCGATCGGGCTCGCCGCCGTGCTGGAACTGGCCCTTCTCGGGGGCCGGCTCTGGCTGGGCGCGCGCAAGACCCTGGCCACGGCGCAGGCGCCCGCCGTGCAGGTGATCGAGACCCGCCGCAGCCTGGCCACGCGCATCGACGAGCTCTCCACGCGCCGGCTCATGCCCATCCGGATGCTGGAGATCGCCAATGAGAAGCGGCCGCAGACGATCCAGTTCCTGCGGGCCGCCACCAAGGGGCTCTTCGCCCTCGAGATCGAGGGTCAGACCACCGCCACGCCCGACGTCTTCAACTACGAGGCCGCCCTCAGGCAACTGCCGGCCTGCGACCACACGGAGCTCGGGCAGACCACCGACCGGGGTGGCATCACGCGCTTCACGCTCACGGTCACGTTCAAGCCGGACGCGCTCCGCCCCGCGGCCCCCCCGCCATGAAAACCTTCTTCCTCGGCCGTCATTTCCGCGAGAAGGTGCTGCTCACCGCCTTCGTGGCGCTCGCCGCCGCCATCTGGCTGACGAGCGTGGGCCGGCGCGCGCGCGTCTTCTGGACCGACTGGCGGACCACGTCCGCACTGCTGGCGAACCAGCGGAGCTCGCTGGCCGACCGCGCGTCCGTCGAGGCCGCGGCCGCCAGGTCCGTCGCCCACCTCGACCCCAGCCGCACCTTCAGCAGCCCGCGCCTGCTGGGCGAGCTCAGCTCGATCGCCGACCGCGTGGGCGTGCGCAGCAACACCTCGAGCGAGATCCTGGGCACGGAGCGGACGAGCCAATTCTCCATGAACACGGTGCAGTTCGCGATCCGCAACGCCGAGCTGCCGGCCGTGCTCAGCTTCTGCGCGGAGCTCGACAAGCGCTCGCCCTACATCGGCCTCGAGCAGTTCTCGCTCGCCGTCAACCCGGCCAATCCGGCGTTCCTCAACGTCATGCTGCGCGTCTCCTCGGTCGAGATGGCGCCCTAGAATTTGAAGCTGGCGCTGAGCGAGAAGACCGCGGAGAAGACCGCCAGACCCAGCAGGGCGACAAAACCGAAGGCGAAGAGCAGCACGACGGTGGAGATGACGTTGAGCAGGATTTGGAGCTGGCGGCTCAGGTCCTTCCGGTAGGTGTGGCCGATCTCCTTGAGGCTGGGCACGATGTTGCCGGTGTTCTCGCCGACGGCGAGCCGGTCGAGCACGAGATGGGGAAAGCAGCCGGTGCGGGCCAGCGCCACGGAAAGGCTCTCGCCCTCGAGCACGCGCCCGGTTGCCTCGGCAAAGGCCCGCCGGTGCGTCCGGTTGCTGATGACCCGCTCGGTCATGCGCAGCGCCTCGGCCGTGGTGATGCCATTTTCGATGAGCACTCCGAGCGTCTGGCTGAAGTTCATGATCGTGGACGCCGTGACAAACGACCCGACGTAGGGCAGCCGCAGCATCCAGTCGTCGGTGCGCGCGCGCCCAGCCTCGGTGCGCCGCCAGCGCCAGAAGGCCAAGGCAGTCAGCACGACCGCGAGCACGATGAGCAGGCCATAGTTGAGAATGAAATGGGACGAGTCGATCAGCAGCCGGGTGAAGAACGGCAACTTGCCGCCCAACGACGAGAGCAGCGACTCCAGCCGGGGCAGCAGGCCAAAGATAAACAGAGCAAGCACGCCGAACGCGACGCAGCAGATGAAGACGGGATAGGCCATCGCGGTCGTCAGCTTCTGGCGCAGCTCGCGCAGCTCGGTGAAATGCTCGATCAGGCGGTGGAGCACGTCGTTGAGGCTGCCCGTGGCCTCGCCCGCCTGGATCAGGCTCACGGTCGACGAATCGAACACGCCCGCGTACTGCTCCATCGCGCGGGACAGCGGCTGACCCTCGCTCAGGCGTTCCCACAGGCCCTGGCAGAGCGCGCGCAGCGCCGGCTCCTGCAGCCGCTGGCCGAGCAGTCTCACGGCCTCGCCGGCCGACATCCCGCTGCCCGTGAGGTCGGACAGCGCCTGGAGGAAGGGCAGGCGTTGCGCCCGCCTGACACGCCGGATGCGGCGGTGCTGCCGCGAGCGCGCCCCCGCCGAGCCGGCCTCGTCGGATCCGGCGGCCGGCTTCGCCCGGATGTCGGCGCGGCTTTCGGCCTCGCTGACGTTCATCGGCGTCAGGCCGCGCGCCGCCAGCACGCGCAGGGCATCCTTGCGCGAGGCCGCCTCAAGCACCGCGGAAACGGTCCGGTCGGATTGGTCGCGGGCGGTGTAGCTGAACCGGGGCATGGTCAGAGGTCAGCAGTCAGAGGACAGGGGGACAGAGGACAGTGGTCAAAGGATCATGGGAGGGCGAGCCTCCCGGCGAGCCGGGTGCGGAACCCGGATTCCGGCTCGGCAGGCGCCTCGCCCTCCGGCTTCGGAAGAGGAGCCCCGGCCCTCATTTCTCCGTGGTGGCGGTGATCACGCGCAGCAGCTCGTCGAGCGTGGTATGGCCGGCCTTCACCTTTTCCCAGCCGGAGTGCTGCAGGGTGAGCATGCCGTGATCGCGGGCGCACTTGGTCAGGACGCGCGCCGACTCGCGTTTGAGGATGAGGTCGTGCAGCTGGTCGTTGGGGCGGAGGATTTCGAAGATGCCGATGCGCCCGCGATAGCCGCTCTGCCGGCACCGGTCGCAGCCCACCGGCGCCATCAGCTCGTGCACCGTGTCGGCCTCGCCGGGATCGACGCCGAGGACGGCGAGCGTTTCGCGCAACTTGGCGCGGTTGACCGGCTGGGGCCGGGCGCAGGTGCCGCACAGCCGGCGGACCAGGCGCTGGGCGATGACCAGCTCGATGGCCGAGGCGACCAGGAAGGGTTCCACGCCCATGTCGACCAGGCGCGTGTAGGCGCCGGCGGCGTCATTGGTGTGGATCGTGCTGAACACGAGGTGGCCGGTGAGCGACGCGCGGATGGCGATCTCCGCGGTGTCGAGGTCGCGGATCTCGCCCACCATGATGACGTCGGGATCCTGCCGGAGCACGTGGCGCAGGGCGCCGGCGAAGGTCAGGCCGATCTCGGGGCGGACCTGCATCTGATTGACGCCGGGCACCTCGTACTCGATCGGGTCCTCGATCGTGACGATGCGCAACTCGGGGGAGTTGATCTGGCGCAGGAAGGCGTTGAGCGAGGTCGACTTGCCCGAACCGGTTGGCCCGGTCACGAGGATGATGCCGTGGGGGTAGTCGAGCACCTCCTTGATGATGGCCTGCTCCTCGGCGTTCATGCCGAGCCGGTCCATCGTGAAGGCCTCCTTCTTCTGGTTGAGCAGCCGCAGGCTCACGCTTTCGGCGTAGATCGTCGGGATCGTGGAGACCCGGATGTCGAGCACGATGACGCCGGACTTGAAACTGATGCGGCCGTCCTGCGGCAGCCGGCGCTCGGAAATGTTGAGCCGCGCCATGATCTTGAGACGCGAGATGATCGCGTCCTGGAAGCGCAGGAGGTTCTCCGGCAGGGGCACGGGCACGAGGAGCCCGTCCACGCGGTAGCGGATGCGCAGCTGGCCCTCCTGCGGCTCGAAATGGATGTCGGTGGCGGCGTCGGCGATCGCCTGGGTGATGACATCGCTGACGAAGCGCACCACGGCGGCATCCTCGTCGACGATCTCGTCAGCGGCCTGGGTGCTCTCGACCGGGGCGAAATCCTCGGCGGTGTCCTCGAGGCTGCCGGAGCCGACGCCGTAGTGCTCGATGATCAACTGGTGCACGCGGTCGGGCAGCGCCAGGTGCCACGCCAGCGGGCGGGGCGTGAAGGTGCGGATCCAGTCAAGCATCACCGCGGTGGGCGGCCACACGGTGGCGAGGTGCAGCACCGTGCGGGGATCCGGCGCGGCGGCCGTGGCGTCCACTTCCTCCTCCTCGGCGCCCGGGGCGGTGATGGGCACGACCTGGAAGTCGTGGACGAGGCGCGCGGGAATGAGGCTGAGCGAAGCCCGGTCGGGACGGATCGCAGGCAGCACGTCGAGATGCGCCGCCTCGGCGACGGCCGCGAGCATGTCGGGTTCGGGCAGGCCGAAGGCGGCGGCGATCACGGCGAGGCGCTGGGCGCGCGGCGCCTCCAGCACGGCCTGCCGCTGTTCCTCGGTCAGGCGGGCGGCCAGCGCGGCGGGCAGGATCTCCTGGGTCGGCGCGTTCATGGCAGCGGCGGGGCCCCGCGGGCATTCATCGGGTCAGCTGCTTGATCAGGCTGTCCTTGTGATCCTTGGAGGGATCCTGGATGAACTGCCGCACCTGGCCCCTGTTGCTGAGCTGGTCGATGCTCGCGTCGGCGTCCCGGGTCGTCTCGCCAGGAGGGATGATGTGCGGGCGGACGAAGAGCAGCAGCTCGGTTCGGGTCTCGCTGTGGTTGCGGCCGCCGAGCAGCTGGCTGATGATCGGGATTTGGAAGAGGAAGCCGAGCTTGGTGCGGTCGGTGGAGTGCTTGGTCTGCTGCAGCCCGCCGAGCACGATGATCTGGCCGTCGCCGACATTGACGAACGAAGTGGCCTCGCGGTGGCCGATGATCGGCTGCGTGTTGGTGTCGACCTGGACGGAGCCGATCACGTCGTCGACCTTCTGGTCGATCTCGAGCTGGATGCTGCCGTCGTCGCCGATCAGCGGCGTCACCTTCACATCGATGCCGATGTCCTTGTAGGTGACGGTGGAACTGGAAACCAGGCCGGCGGTGGTGGCGGTCGGGGTGCTCGTGCTGCCGGTGATGATGGGCTGCTGCTGGCTGACCACGAATTCCGCCTGCTTGTTGTGGGTGGTGACGATGGTGTTGGACGAGAGGACACGCACGTTGCTCCTGGCGCCGGTGTTGCCCATCGCAGCCTTGAACGCGAGCGGGGTGACCACGCCGCCGGTGATGTTCCAGCCGGCGATGCCGTTGGTGGTGCCGGTGCCGGGCAGCTCGAAGTTGGTGATGCCCGTGGCCCCCTTGGGGTTCTGTCCGATGGTCAGGTTGAGGGCATTGATACCGCTCGTGTCGGAGTCACTGAGCGTGACCTCGGCGATGACGACCTGGACGGCGACCTGCGCCAGCAGCACGTCAACCTTCTCGACGATCTCCTTGATGAGGCGGAGGTCGTCGACTGTGCCGGAGACGACGATGGAGTTGCTGCGGTCGTCGGCCAGCACGGTCACAAGGCTGCTGAACTGCGACGTGGGGCCGCTTTCGCCGAGTACGCCCGCGATGACCGGCTGGAGCGCGGCGGGGACGTTCGCCGGCCGGGCCGGCTGGGCCGGGGTGGCGATCACCGCCGAGTTATAGCCGGTCGGGCCGTTCCGTGCGGCGCCCTGCTGCTCGGCGCGGCTGGCCGCCTGGGTCTGGCCCGACACGAGATTGGTGAGGAGGGTGGCGACGTCCTTGGCCGTGGCGTGCTTCAGGTAGATGACCTCGTTGCGCGTGTTCGGGTCGGACTTGACGTCGAGTTTCGCGATCAGCTCGTCGAAGAACGGGTACTGTCGCGGGTCGGAGATGATGACGATCTGGTTGGTGCGGTCGTCGGCGCTGATACTGGTGGCGGAGCTGACCTGGAGGCTCAGCGGCGGCTTGAGGATGCCCATGATCCGCGTGACCAGGTCGCTCGCCTTGGCGAAGTGCACCTGGTAGAACTTGGGCTGAAAGCTGGCGGTGGCGGGTTGGTCGAGCTCGCGGATGAGCATCTCGATCCGCTGGAGGGTGCTGATCGAGTCGGTGATCAGCACGGCGTTGGTCTTGTCGAAGACCACCGGCCCGCCCAGGTTGGGATTGAGCAGCGGGCTGATCTGGTCCTTGAGCTCGCTGACGCGCAGGAACGCGAGCGGGAACAGCTTGGTGGCGATCCGCCCGCTGGGCGGCAGGTCGAGGGTGGAACCCTCGATCATCTCGGGGGCCTCGCTGCGCGCCTGGCCCAGCGGCACGACCTTGAGGAACTTGTCGCCGAGCGGGTTGACCGCGATGCCGCTCAAGCCGAGCATCGTTTCGAGGGCGAGCACGATCTCGCTCTTCGGCATGGCGGGCAGGCTGATCGTGTATCCCTCCGTGGCGGGCAGCGCCTGCGGCCGGATGATCGAGCGGCCGGTGAGCCGGCCGAGCTGGACGAGCACCGCCTCGAGCGTCTCGCCGCGCATCTGCACGGGGCCGACGAGCTCCTCGCCCCCGGCCGCGGGGGCCGCGGGGATGACGACGGAGGGACCGGGCGCGGGCGCGGCGGGAGGGGGCTGCGGACCGGCGGTCGCCGGGGCGTTGTCCTGGGAAAAAAGGCGCGCCGTGGCGGTCAGCACGAACACGACGCAGGCGGCGGCGGGGAGTCGGAGGCGGGAGTGAGGCGGCATGCGGCGCGGGATCGAGGAGGATTACCAATGCGGACGCCGCGGTGACCGTGGCGCGGGAAGGCAATGACAAGAGAAATCTGCGATGATGTAAACCGCGTTATGGAGGGAGTCCACTGCAGCCGCAGGCGCCCGGCCGGTGGCTAAATGACGCCCCCGGCAGGTCCGAGTTTCAGTTGCGGCCGCGACCGCGGACATTCCCCCGGCTTGACCGCCTCCGGTCCCGTCGGTTCCGGCCTCCGCCGCGCGGCCTGCCTAGGAGCTTGCCTGCCGGCGGCGGACAAATCACGCTCGCCAGCCGTGCCCAACTCGTTCGGCAAGCTCTTCACCGTCACCACCTGGGGCGAAAGCCACGGCCCCGCCGTGGGCG
>CAZKDK010000202.1:0-6904 GCA_964551145.1 uncultured Opitutaceae bacterium
CGGGTAATCGGTCGCACCCCAGCGGCGGGTGATCGAATCGCCGACGAAATAGATGTCGATCCCGCCCTGGCGCGCCTTGCTCAAGAGTTGCTCGTGCGCGAGCTGGGAGTTCCGATCGCCGCGCGCCACGGGTTGATCGGCGGGGGTCGACGCCCGCAGCCAGTTGGCCGAGGCGCCCGCCGCGAAGATGAGAACGCAACCGACAAGAGAACGATAGTTCATGGTTTTGGACACTCCGGTGGAGACAGCATCGACTCCGGTTGGTGCCGCCGTCGCGCCTGCCACCACGGACAGAGCATCGTCGGGGGCGAAAGACAAAAGAATCCGTCAGTCAGACTTCAGGATCTCACCGGTGTTTCCCTGGTTCCGGCGTCTGCCTGAAAAACGACGCAGAGGGGCACGCGGTTGTCGCAGGCGGTTCAGGAATCACCGGCGCCGCCGGCCTTCGTCGGGTCCTTTTCCGGCGTTTTCTGCCGGCGCCTCGATGCCCCAGGCTGCTTCTGGACGGCGGTTGTCGTGAACCGCCTCGCTGAGCTTCCCGAAAACCAACGGGCCGGTCCGTCGGAAAATACGGCCGATCATTCAGCAATTGCCCGGGACCGTGATTTCACAAGATATGCGCAACCAGCGATTTGAATCCAGTAGCCGAGATTGGCCCACGGCCGGATTGCCCCGCATGACACAGGCATCTTGTGAGGGTCCGCCCCTATGGGAGCTGCCATTCAATTGTTAGAACGGAAGTACTATTGCGAGCTCGAAAGGCCCGGCTGAAAAATCGCGCGTCGAATCGACCGTAGTTGCTGCTACGGCGATTGTAATGGTAGGGGACGGCGCCGGTCCCCCGGCCAGTGTCCTGTAACCTACCAACCCCAACAAAACCTAAGATCCTACCGTGAAGACATCACTGAAGATCGCCTTCGCCTTGCTCGCAATTATTGCGCCATGGCAAGGCGTGCTAGCTCAAACCGCCCCCGCGCCTGCGGGAGCGTCGACCACTGGAAGCGACGAAAACGTGGTCCAACTCTCGCCGTTTGAAGTCAGCGCGGGGCGGGACGTCGGTTATCAAGCCACCGAGACGTTGGCCGGCACCCGCATCCGCACGAATCTCGCGGATGTTGGCTCGGCCATATCCGTGGTGACATCGGAATTCATGAAAGACATTGGAGCCACCGATAGCAGCACCCTGCTCCAATATACGACCAACGCCGAGGTCGCCGGCACGCGCGGCACCTACGCCGGCTTGGGCAACGCCACCGGCGTCGATGAGACCGGCAACCTGCGCGCTCCTGCGGGCGCCCAGCGTATCCGCGGTCTGGCCGCGGCCGACAACACCCGCGACTTCTTCGTCACCGACATCCCGTGGGACAGCTACAACGTTGACCGCATCGACATTCAGCGCGGCCCGAACCAGATCCTGTTCGGCCTGGGCAGCCCGGCCGGCATCGTCAACGCCTCGATGCGAGGCGCCGAGTTTCACGATATGGGTTCCGCGACGTTCCGGATCGGCTCCTATGGCAGCGAACGGGCCAGCCTCGACGTCAACCAGGAACTCATTCCGGGCGTGCTGGCGATCCGGGTCGACGGCCTGTGGAATCACCAGCTGTACGAGCAGGACCCGGCTTTCCAGAACGACCGGCGCATTTACGCCGCGGTGCGTTTTGACCCGCAGCTGTTCCGGGATCGCTCATTCCACACGAGCATCAAGGTGAAAATGGAAGGCGGCGACATCAAGGCGAACCGGCCGCGCATCGTCCCGCCGGTGGACAGGATCACACCGTGGTTCCGTCCGATTGACACAACCAGCCTGAACGGCGGCATGGGCAAGTTCTCGGTTATCAACGGCTACCAGATCGGCGCAGCCGGCAATACCTTCAGCCCCTGGTTGGGTGGCTACGCCAACCAGCAGCAACCCGTTTGGTTCATCGACGGCGGGACGAACCAGCTCTACCGGATCTACGGCGGATACGTCAACACGGGTGCGCTCAGTGCCACCGGAGTTCCCCAGGGCGCCAGCGCCAATCTCATCAATATGAGGTATGCGGACACCTTCTCTGATCTCACGAGCTTGAGCACGTATGCCCTCAACGCGCACCTGCCCGGTTACCTATTCGGCCAATACCGGGATGAATCGCTGCAGGATCCGACGGTCTTCGACTTCTACAACACGCTGATCGACGGTCCGACCAAGTCTGAATTCGAAAAGTGGAATGCCCTCAACATCGACATCTCGCAGACCTTTTGGGATGATCGCCTCGGCATCCAGCTCACCTACGACCGGCAGAGATACAAGAATGGCGGTGAGAATCTGATCGGCAATCCGTCGATCAACATCGACATCCTGCAAAACTTTCAGGACTACGTGGTCGGCCCCACCAACGCCAGCAATACCGGCGTCGCCAATCCCAACTACGGCCGGGCCTTCGTCCCCGGTGGTCCGGGCAGCGGCAATTCCTACGACAGTAATCGCAGGTATGTCCGCGGATCGCTTTTCGGTGAGGTTCGGGCCACGGACTTTTTCGCGAAGGACAGCTTCATCGCGAAGCTGCTCGGCCAC
This sequence comes from uncultured Opitutaceae bacterium, assembly GCA_964551145.1. Lineage (GTDB taxonomy): Bacteria > Verrucomicrobiota > Verrucomicrobiia > Opitutales > Opitutaceae > Fen-1467. Next base: position 2,555 of record CAZKDK010000202.1, read on the forward strand.
CACCGTTTCAACGGCGTCTATAGCGACGAGAAATACCAGTTTCAAAACCTGAATTGGAACCAGCTCGCCAACTCCCTGGCTTACGCCTCCTACAAGCTCCAGGGCAATCCCGACGCCATCAAGAATCTCCCGCCGATAGCGGTCATTTACCTCGGTGGGTCGCTGGCCAATGCGGCCACGTCGGCCAACGCTCACGTTCCGGGCATCGGCTCCAACGTGACGCTGCGGGATGGCAATATCTATCAGTTTGACTCGACCTGGAGGAATCCGACGGGCGTCAACTTTGCCGACCCGTGGACCGTGCCGGCGAACCTGGCGAATACGGTGGCCGTGACCAACCCGGCCGGCCCGATTCCGATCTTCAATGGTGCCCCGGTGATCAACACCACGACGGGCCTCCCGTTTGCCCAACTGACGCAGGTTTCGAATCCCGGCAACTACGTCGGCTGGAACAGCAACTTCGTTGATACCCTGCTGCGCTATAATGACGGCGCCGATAACAGCCTCCTCACGCAGGCCAGCATTGCCCTGCGGGAGACGAAGTCCTGGTCCGGCATGTGGCAGGGGTACCTGTGGAACGACGCCATCGTGCCCACCCTCGGCTGGCGCTACGACGAGGTCGATTCGGCAGGCGTGACCGCTGTGGGCCAGTCAGGGGCCACCGCTCGCAGCGCGTTGAATCTGTCCACAACCGGCACTGCCGCCAGCCGGCCTTATGTGCTTCCGGCCTTTACTGGTCCGGTAAACGGGAATCAGGGCAACTCGGTTATCAAGGCCCACTCCACCGCCGGCGGCGTGGTCGTGCACTTGAACAAGCTGCTCGGCTCGCACGACTTCCTGCCGATCAACATCAGCGTGTCGTACAACAAGTCGAGCAACTTCGCGGTCGTGAACGCGCGCCGCGACATCTACGGCAATATTATCCCCAACCCGTCCGGCACCACCAAGGAATACGGCCTCCTGCTCTCCACGAAGGACAGCCGGTTTTCCTTCCGCGTGATGAAATATGACACTGCGTTGTTTGGGGCCACCGTCTCGGGATTCGACAACAGCGGCATCCCCAACACCATTACCCAGGCCATGAACTGGCGTAATATTAAGACCTACTACATGTCGGCCTATGCCTGGAACACGGCTGGACAGACGAACGTCAACCATTACCAGGGCAATCGGTATATGTGGGACGCGGTCTATGTGGATAATACGACCGGGAGGCCGGTCGCTTCGGGCAGCCTCGCCACCGGACCCGCCAATTCCCATTTGGAAACGCAGGCTCAGGCCGATACTCGCCGCGATGCTGCGCTCCAAGCCATCAACGACATGCAGGTCTTCCTTGCGGGCCACGGCTACTTCGCGGCGTGGAACTACCCCCCGGGGCCGACCCTTCAGGCGGATCTGAGGACCCGCAGCCAGTACGAGACCGATGTGGCGGCCCATGCTGCGTACATCAGCGATCCGGCGTTCCAGGCCAGCGTGTATGACTATCGCGGCGCCGCGGCGTTGCAGAACTTCGCGGTGACGTCCGACACGGAGTCGAAGGGCTATGAATACGAGTTCACGGCAAATCCGACCCCCAATTGGCGCATCGGTATCAATGCCTCGCAGACCACGGCCGTTCGCACCAACGTCGGCGGCCCGGTGCTGGATCAATTGGTGGCTTACATGGATACCGTGATGGCCGGGCCCGGCGGTGATCTGGTCCAGTTCAACTCCGACTATTCTGCGGGCAATGAGCTGCGCCAGGTCTGGCTCGGCTGGCGCGGCAAATACACGCTACTCAAGCTGGGTGAAGGCACCGCGGCGCCCGAACTCCGCAAGTGGCGCTACAGCATCGTGACGAATTACTCGTTCAGCCATGGCGCTCTCAAGGGCGTCGGCGTTGGCGCGGCCTACCGCTGGCAGGACAAGGTCATTATCGGCTATCCGGTCGTCGCCGGCGCCGGCGGCTTGGCGAGCTTCGACCTGACCCAGCCCTACTTCGGGCCCTCGGAAGACGCGCTCGACCTGTGGATCAGCTACGAGCGGAAGCTCACGAGCAGGATCAACTGGTCCATCCAGCTCAACGTGTACAACGTCGGAAAGAAGGACGGGCTCATCCCGATCTCCGTCGAACCCGACGGCCATACCTGGGCGTCCGTGCGAGTCGCCCCGGTCCAGGAATGGGCGCTGACGAACACGTTCTCGTTCTGATCAGCTGATTGCTGGAAGGCCGGCTCCCGCCCTGCGGGAGCCGGCCTTTCCTTTTTTGGGGGCCGGAGACCGGCCGGGGGTGACCCTGATGCTGTCGCAGGGCGTACGCCCTGCGAAGGAACTGGTTGCCGCCCCGGTCGGCGCCGATAGTTTTTCTGGTCATGAAAACCCCGCGAATCCTCGCCCTGGCCTGCTGCCTCGCACTGGCGGCACAGGCCGCAACACCGTCAATCCCGCATCTGCGCCGCCAGGGTGCGGCCACTCAATTGATCGTGGACGAACAGCCGTTCCTGTTCCGGGGCGGTGAAGTGGGAAATTCCGCCGGAGAACCGGATTTCCTGCGGCAGCATTGGCCGAAATTCAGGACGCTCGGGCTCAATGGCCTCGTGGTGCCGGTCTATTGGAACGTCATCGAACCGGAGGAGGGCAATTTCGACTTCGCCACGCTCGACCGCCTGGTGGCCGATGCGCGGCAGAACGACATGCGGCTCGTGCTGCTGTGGTTCGGCTCGTGGAAGAACAGCATGTCGTGTTATGCGCCCGCGTGGGTGAAGCGCGATGGCAAGCGCTTTCCCCGAAGCCTGGACTCGGCCGGCCGGGGCCTCGAGATCCTGTCGCCGTTCAGCACCGACAACCGCGACACCGACGCCCGCTCGTTCGCGATGCTCATGCGGCACGTCCGCGCCATCGATGGCGAGAAACAGACGGTGGTCATGGTGCAGGTTGAGAATGAAATCGGCATGATCCCCGAGGCGCGGGACCACAGCCCGGAGGCGGAGGCGCAGTTCGCCGCGGCGGTGCCCGGCGGTCTGATGGACTACCTGGTGAAGAACGCGGAGACGCTGGCGCCGGAATTGCGGGCCGCGTGGCTCGCGGCCGGGGCCCGGCGCGCGGGGACGTGGAGCGAGGTCTTCGGCCCGGGCGTGGCCACAGACGAAATCTTCACGGCCTGGCATTTCGCGCGCTATGTCGAAGCCGTGACGAAGGCGGGAAAGGCGGAGTATCCGCTGCCGATGTATGTGAATGCCGCCCTGATCCGACCCGGACACCTGCCCGGCCAGTATCCGAGCGGAGGTCCGCTGCCGCACCTGTTCGACGTCTGGCGGGCCGGGGCGCCCGCGATCGATTTCTTCGCGCCCGACATCTATTTTCAGAACTACTCGGAATGGGCCCGCCGCTACACGCGCGGAGGCAATCCGCTGTTCCTGCCGGAAACGCTGCGCAGCTCCGATGCCGCAGCGCACGCGCTCTATTCGTTCGCCGGGCTTGACGCGATGGGTTTCTGCCCGTTCGGCATCGAGTCGATCTCGGAGCCGGCCGACCGGCAGCTCGCGGAAAGCTTCGACCTGGTGAAGCAGCTCTCGCCACTCATTGCCCAGCACCAGGGTCTCGGCACGATGGTGGGCATTCTGCCGGAAGGCCCCGAGCAGCGTCAGCCCCAACAAATCTGGCTGGGCGGATATGTCATTCACGTGGCTTTCGAGCGCGGCCTGGGTCCGTCGCTCGCCGACGGCGCGCTGAATTCCCCGGGTGCCGCCAATGCGCGCGTGCTGCCATCCGGCGGATTGATCATCGCCACCGGCCCCGATGAATTCCTGCTCGCCGGCACGGGCATCACCGCCACGTTCGCGCTACGCAACCGGGCGAGCCTGCAGGCGGGTCTGGAGAGCGTCGAGGAGGGCCGCTTCGTTGACGGCAAATGGACGCACCTGCGATGGCTGGATGGCGATGAGACCAATCAGGGCCGTCATGTGCGCATTCCGCCGGGCCAGTTCGGCATTCAGCGCGTGAAGTTGTACAGGTACGACTGACTGCGGCCGCCCAGCGGCAATCCGCGGGCGGTTGCCGGCCGGTTGGGGGGCGCGCGGCCTTCGCCGCAGTTCCGCCGCCGGCTAGCGGTGCTTGCCGCGGAGACAAGGTCCATTCGAGCTTTTCAGGCTCGGTGTTAGGGAGCGAGAGCGGGCACCGGACCTTTCCGCGCGCGATCCGGCCAAAATGCCAGATTGTCCGTCGCCACGTAAATGGTCATCGCGAGTAGAATGAAGGCTGCGGCCATCCAGAAAAATGGGCTGTGACGCATCCGCTTCCAGTGGGATCGGTCCGCCGGGTGCGCTCCGCCGCGCTATTGGAACTGGGGATCATTCCCGCGGCGGATGGCGT
>CAZKDK010000203.1:0-6877 GCA_964551145.1 uncultured Opitutaceae bacterium
CCACCTCGTCCGCAAGCCGAACATCGCCACGGGCAACATCGACATCGAGTACCAGATCGAGGAGAGCGACAAGTTCTACGTCGAGTCGATCAAGCTCGAGGGCAACACCAAGACGAAGAACATCGTCATCATCCGCGAACTCGTGCTCAGTCCCGGCGACGTGTTCGACACGGTGCGGATGCAGGCCAGCAAGCTGCGCCTGCGGAACACCAACTTCTTCGACGACGTCGACCTCACGCCGGAGAGCACCAACATTCCCTCGCGGCGCAACCTGAAGGTCTCCGTCAAGGAGGCCCGGACGGGCAACGTCAGCTTCGGCGCCGGCTACAGTTCGCTGGAGCGGGCCACGTTCTTCGCGGAGCTCAGCCAGTCGAACTTCGACCTGTTCAACTCCCGGTCGTTCTTCCAGGGGGCCGGCCAGAAGTTCCGCCTCCGGTTCCAGATCGGCTCGCTCTCCAACGAGGTGGTCCTGTCGTTCGAGGAGCCGTGGCTGTTCCAGAAACAGCTGGCGCTGGGCTTCAACCTCTACCGGTCCAGCTCGCAATACGTCAGCACGCTGTACGAGGAGATCCGCGTCGGCGCCCAGGTTTACGTGCGCAAGCACCTGTTCGAGTATGTGCAGGGCATATTCTCCTACACCAACGAGGAGATCGAGATCACCAACGTCCAATCCACCGCCTCTCCCATCATCCAGGCGCTCGCCGGACGGACGCGCACGTCCAAGATCGGCATCCAGCTGCTGCGGGACGTCCGCGACAAGATCGTCAACACCACGCGGGGCAACCGGGTCCAGCTGATCACCCAGCTGGCCGGCGGACCGCTCGGGGGCAACAACAGTTATTATAGCTTCGAGGTGCGCGGGTCGGAGTTCTTCCCGATTTTCCGGACCCAGACCCAGGTCCTGAGCCTGGTGGCGCGAGGCGGCGTCATCGAGAACTTCGGCCACAGCTCCGAGGTGCCGTTCTACGATCGCTTCTTCCTCGGCGGCCCGGACGACCTCCGCGGCTTCGAATACCGCGATGTCGGCCCGAAGGACACCCTGGATGAGGCGTTGGGCGGCAGGACTTACGGCATGTTCACGGCCGAATACTCGCTCGACATCGTCAAGCCCGTCCGCTTCGCCATCTTCTACGATGCCGGGTTCGTCAACAGCGCGTCCTATGACTTCAATCCGGCCAACTACAACGACGACTTTGGCGTCGGTCTTCGCTTGATCGTGGCCGGCGCCCCCCTCAGCCTCGATTTTGGTATTCCCATCACCGGGGATAGACTCAATAAGAAGGGCAATCAGTTCAACTTCTCTTACGGAACCCGGTTCTGACCCCCCATCCCGCCTGCTCAAACCTCATATGAATAGATCGTTGAAATCAGTCATCACCGCAATCGCCTTCGGCGCAGCCGCGCTGGGTCTGTCGGCCCAGCCGGTGCTCAAGATCGCCACCGCCGACATGGGCAAGCTCTTGGAAGGCTATTACAAGACCGACGAACAGATGGCCAAGATCCGCGCCGAGGAACAGAAGGCGCAGACGGAGCTCGAGCGCATGTCCAAGGAGCTGCAGCAGGTGGTCGAGCAGTACAAGGAGGCGGTCGACCAGTCCAAGAGCACCCTGCTGACCCCGGAAGCCCGCGCGAAGGCGGAAGCCGATGTGGCGCAGAGGATGGAGGACATCCGGCGCCGCCAGACCGACGGCCAGGCTTTCGGCACCAATGCCCAGCGCCAGATTCAACAGCGGGTCAACACGGTCCGCAGCCTGCTGCTCGATGAGATCGGCAGGAAGGTGACCGAGATCGCCCGGAACAAGGGCGCCACCCTGGTGGTGGACCGCTCGGGCCCGACGTTCCTGGGGATCCCCGCCGTGCTTTATGTCGATCCCGCCTTCGACATCACCAATGAGGTCCTGGCGGAGATCAACAAGGACCGCCCGGCGACGCCTGTGGCCGCCGCGCCCGCGGCCCCGGCTGCGGTTACCCCGCCGGCCGGCCAGACCACCGACACGCCCGCCATCACCGTTCCCGGCCTCTCGCCCAAGCACTGACGCGCCACCGGACCGAGCCCTTCCGAACCCCGCCCTTCCCGGGCGGGGTTTTTTCTTTGGACCCGCCGGGAATTCTGCTTAGGTGCTGCCTCATGATCTCCGCCGGTTACCACCGCCCGCCGATCGGTCTGTCATGGAGCTGACATTCACCCCCGACGAGATCGCCGCCATCGTGCAGCCGCGGGGCGCGCGGGGCGCCGCCACCGGGGCGATTCGCGGGATCTCCGCCCTCGCGACCGCCCGTCCGGGCGACCTTTCGTTCCTCGGAAACCCGAAGTACAAGGGCGAGGTCGCGACCACCGCGGCCTCGCTGGTCCTGGTGCCGGCGGATTTCGGAGGCGAACCGCGGGCCGGCCAGCTCTTCCTGCTCGTGGACAACCCCTCCGTCGCGCTTGCCCGCGTGTGCGCCCGGATCGAGCACGCGCTGCTGCCCCCGGCGGCGCCCGGCGTGCACCCGTCCGCCGTGGTGGCGGCCGACGCGCAGATCGCCGCCTCGGCCGAGATCGGTCCGCTCTGCGTGATCGAGCCCGGCGTGCGCATCGGCGAACGTGTCTGCCTCCAGGCCGCGGTGTTCGTCGGCCGCGGCGCCGCCATCGGGGACGACTGCCGGCTGATGCCCGGCGTGCGTCTCTACGCCGGCTGCCAGCTCGGCCGCCGCGTCCGGCTGCATGCCAACGTGGTCATCGGCGGCGACGGCTTCGGCTACGAATTCGTGGACGGACGCCACGAGAAGATCCCCCAGATCGGGAACGCCGTGATCGGGGACGATGTCGAGATCGGGGCCGGCACGACCGTGGACCGGGCGCGCTTTGGCTCCACGATCGTGGGGGAGGGCACCAAGATCGATAATCTCGTGCAGGTGGGCCACAACGTCGTGATCGGCAAGCATTGCATCTTGTGCGCTCAGGTCGGCATCTCCGGAAGCACCACGCTCGATGACTACGTCGTGCTGGCCGGCCAGGCGGGCGTTGCCGGCCACCTCATGATCGGCAAGGGTGCCAAGGCTGGCGGAGGGGCCGCGGTCACCCGCGACGTGGCTGCGGGCAGCTATGTGAACGGCAACCCCGCCATTCCCTTCATGCTCGAGCGCCGCATCGCCGTGCTGCACCAGCGCCTCCCCGAGCTCTTCCACCGCGTGGACGCGCTCGAGGCGCAGATCAGGCCGGCCGCCGCCGGGCCGTGAGCCGCCGCCGGCCGCGGCGCGCGGAGGCTTCGCGCCAAAATAAAACTTCCGCCGCCGGCGCTTCCTGCCAAGATGGCGGCCACCCTATGAGCGACGTGCGGCTGAAAGTCTTCTCCGGCAATTCCAACCGGCCCCTGGCGGAGGAGATCTGCCACCATATCGGCGTGCCCCTCGGGGAGGCCTCGGTCACGAGTTTCCCGGACGGCGAGTCGTTCGTGAAGATCAACGAGAACATCCGGGGCGCGGATGTGTTCATCATTCAGTCGACCTGCCCGCCCTCCAACCACCACCTGATGGAGCTGCTCATCATGATCGACGCCGCACGCCGCGCGTCGGCCCAGCGCATCACCGCGGTCATGCCGTTCTACGGATACGCGCGCCAGGACCGCAAGGACCAGCCCCGTGTCCCGATCACCGCCAAGCTCGTCGCCAACCTCCTCGTGGCCGCCGGCGCCAACCGGATCCTGACGATGGACCTGCACAGCCAGCAGATCCAGGGGTTCTTCGACATTCCCGTCGACCACCTCTACGCCTCCCCGGTGTTCTTCGACTACCTGAAGAAGAAGATGACGGCCAGTCTCGTCGTGTTCTCGCCGGACGTCGGCGGCATGAAGATGGCGGCGGCCTACGCCGACATGCTCGGGGCCGGCCTCGGCCTCGTCGCCAAGAAGCGCAAGAGCGCCACCACCGTCGAGGCCATCAACGTGGTCGGCGAGGTCAAGGGCTGCGATGTGCTGCTGGTCGACGACATCACCGAAACTGCCGGCACGCTGACCGCCGCCGCGCGGATTCTGCGGGAAAGCGGCGCCCTCAGCGTGCGTGCGGCCGTCAGCCACTGCATCCTCAACGACATGGCCTACGAGCGGCTCAAGACCGGCGTGATCGACGAGCTCATCACCACCAATTCGATTCCCAACGACCCGCGCGGCCTGCCCATCATCGCCCTCAGCATCGCCGATCTGCTTGGCGACGCCATCCTGCGCATCAACAGCAACGAGAGCGTCACCAGCCTCTTCAAAATCAAGGGATTCTGACGGGGGTGTTTGTGCGGCGGGCGGCCGCGGCTATGGTGGAGTCCCTCGATGCCGCCTCCGCTCATGAATTCCAGGATTTCGGCCGGTTTGCTTTTTCTCGCTCTGGCGCCGCCGGTGCTGGCCGCCGCCAAGGAGCCCCTGCCCAAGCCGGCGCTGCGGGTCGACACCTCGCCGGTCGGCGAGGGCCGGCCGGGCGTCGTCACCAGCTATGCCGATGTCGTCGATCCGGTGCAGAGGGCGGTCGTCTCGGTCTACTCCGCCAAGACGGTGCGCCAGCACCTGCCGCCCTCTGCCCGCCAGATCTTCGGCGACCGGGATGACGAGCTGCGGGAGGAGGGCCTCGGTTCGGGCGTGATCGTGTCGCCCGACGGCTACATTCTCACCAACAACCATGTCGTGGCCGGGGCGGACGAGCTGGAAGTGGCGCTGCCCGATGACCGGGAGTTCAGGGCGCGGGTCATCGGCACCGATCCGAAGACCGACGTCGCAATCATCAAGATCGAGGCCACCGGCCTGCCCACGGTCGTTCTGGCCGATTCCGACAAGCTCCGCGTGGGCGACGTGGTGTTCGCCATCGGCAATCCCCTCAATGTCGGCCAGACCGTGACCATGGGCATCGTTTCCGCCCTCGGGCGGAAGAACCTCGGCTTGCTCGACGACGTCGACGGCTACGAGAACTTCATCCAGACCGACGCCCCGATCAACATGGGCAATTCCGGCGGCGCCCTCGTCGACGCCCGCGGCCGGCTCGTCGGCATCAACAGCGCCATCGTGTCCACCAACAGCGGCAGCATGGGCATCGGATTCGCCATTCCCGTGAACCTGGCCGCGAGCATCATGCGCAGCCTGATGGAGACGGGCACGGTCACGCGCGGCTTCCTCGGCGTCGGCGTCCAGGAACTCACCCCCGAGCTGGCCGACGGGCTCAGTTTCAAGGAGGTCCGCGGCGTGGTCATCAACAGCCTGACGCCCGACGGGCCCGCCGCCAAGGCGGGCCTGAAGCTGGAGGACGTGATTGTCGCCATCAACGACCAGCCGGTGGATTCGCTGCAGACCCTGCGCCTGATCGTCGCCCAGACCCCGCCCGGCACGAAGGTCCGGGTGAAATCCTTCCGCAACGGCAAGCCGGCGAGCGTCGAGGTCACCCTCAGCCGGCTGGCCGACGACCAGGGTGCTGCGGACGAGTTTCTCTCCGGAGTGTTGGTCGCGCGCCCGACCGATGACCTGCGGCGCACCTACGACCTGCCGGATGAGGTCGACGGCCTCATGGTGACGGAGGTGTCCGACGATTCGGCCTACCGCGACCGGTTCCGCGCCGGCATGGTGATCGTCCAGGTCAACCGGACGCCGGCCGAGGAGGTCGACGCGGTCCGGGCGGTGCTGCGCCCGGGACGGAATTTCTGTCTGGTCTGGGACCGGGGCGGGTACCGGTTCATTCCGTTCCAGATGCCCTAGGAATCCGGCCAGGCCCCGGCCCGTCCGCGTTCTGGGGACGCGACGCCCTCGTCGCGTGTCCGACGTCGAACCGGCGCCTCAATCGCACTCGTTCTCTTTCTAAGCGTTTAGGAGAGAACGAGAACGAGAAAGAGAACGATACCATTCAGCTCCCGGGATGCTCCACCGGAATCCGGGCCAGCGCTTCCGGCAGCTGATCCACCGGGTAGGTGGGGAAACTCATCTCCAGCAGCGCGTGCACGGGGACATCGAACTTCGCCGCGCCCGCGCTGCGATCGACCAGCATCGCTACGCCGGCGGCCACACCGCCGGCCTTGTGGACGAGGTCGAGGCACTCCTGCACGCGGCCGCCGCGCGTCACCACGTCCTCGACGATGAGCACGCGCTCGCCGGCAGCGATGCGGAAGCCGCGCCGCAGCACCAGCACGTTGGCCTCCTTTTCCGCGAAGATGAAGCGCGTCCGCGCGCGCCGCGCCACTTCCTGGCCGATGACGAGCCCGCCCATGGCGGGCGCCAGGACCGTCCGAAAATCGACTCCGCGCAACCGGCCGAGCAGCAGCTCCGCGAGCCGTTCCACGGCGTCCATGTGCTGGCAGACCTGCGCGCACTGGAAATAGTGGGCGCTGTGCAGCCCCGAGCGCAGCACGAAATGGCCCTGGAGCAGCGCGCCGGTGCGGGTGAAAATGTCGACCACCTCCTGCTGGATGGCATCCATGGGCTCCTACGCTGCGAAAATCGCGCCCGGAAAACAAAGACTTTCTTCCGGGCGCCGGCGGTGGCAGGGGTCTCCCGGCCGATGGATCGAACCACGGCTCGGGAGAGCCGGGTCGCGCGAGGTTGCCGTTTCCGGCCGGCTTTTCATCCGTGATAATCCGTGCTATTCGTGGTTAACATCCGGTATCCGCCCGCCCATGCCCGCCATCCCGCTTGAAGACGAACTCGGCGACGTCCTCGACAAGGCCCTCCGTTGCGCCGGCCTGAACGAGGAGCAGTTGTCCGCGCGCTCGGGGGTGCCGGTGGAGAGGATCCAGGACGCGGAGGACTACCGGTATGAGGGGCTGACGGACGACGACCTCAGGCGGCTGGCGGCGGCGCTCCGCCTGAATGAGGTGGGCGTCGGCGCACTCGCGCGGAACCGGTATCCCCGGCCGCGCATCGCCGGCCTGCCG
>CAZKDK010000204.1:0-6854 GCA_964551145.1 uncultured Opitutaceae bacterium
CCCTGTTCGAGCAGGGTCTGGATGCGCCCCGTGTGGCCGCGAAAATGAGGATCCTCGTGCGGCCGGGTGATCGAGGGAATGTAGGTGAGATTCGCCCGGATGCGGGCGAGGCTCTCGAGTTCTCCCCGGTACCCGAGGTCCCAGCTGTACCGCGCGCCGTGCAGGACGACGAACGGCCGCTGGGTATCGTGCACGAGCATCGTGCGGAGCATCGAAATGTAGGGCGCCAGGCCGGTGCCGGTGGCGATCAGGATCAGCGCCTTGCCCGGGGCCACGCGGTCGATGGTAAACTGGCCGCTCGCCCGGGCGCTCATGAACAGCCGGCCGCCATAGGGCAGCGCGAAGAGACGCGGGGTCAGCGCACCACTGGTGATCAGGTTGACGTAGAACTCGACGTAATGCCGCTCGACGCTGGAGGAGGCGATGCTGTACGCCCGGCGGATCAGCTTGCCGGGCTCCGCGGGCGGATCCTCATCGTCGGCCTCGGGCACCCGAGGTTCGCGCCCGAGGAGGCCGGCCACGGCAAACTGGCCGGGCGTGAAATTGAACAGCGGGTTGTCCGGCTGGATGCGCAGGATCTGCAGCTGGGGGTTGATCTCCTCGCGGCCGACGACCACGGCGTTGTAGCCGGAGGCATCCGGGGCCGGGGCGGGCGAGGGGCGTTGATCGGCAGGGTCGTTCGGCATGAGGATGTTTGGGCGGCGGGCGGACGCGCTCAGTCCCGGACCGGCCGCCCGGCGCGCGGGCGTTTCGGCGGATCGTTGAGCCGGGCCACCGCGGTGGTGATCCAGCCGGGCTGCGTGGTCTCGAGGCAGCGTTCCGAGACTTGGAGGCTGCCACGGCCCGGATTCCGATATTCCATGGCCAACAGGATGAGAAGAATTTTGGGCTTGGCCAGTCAGACTTGACCGCGCCCGCCCGCTCCGATTGCCTGCGCGGAGCTGCGCACGGGTCCGGCCAAAGGACTTTGCCCGGCGCGGGGGCGGATTCCTTTCCTCCTTCGCGCCGCGGCGAACCGGGTCGTCGCATCTGCATGACCACGGGCATCGTATATCTTGTCGGCGCCGGGCCGGGCGACCTCGGCTTGGTGACCCTGCGGGCGAAGGAGCTGATTTCCTCCGCCGACGTGGTGGTCTACGACTATCTGGTCCACCCCGACCTGCTGGGATGGTGCCGGCCGGACTGCGAGAAGATCTACGTCGGCAAGCGGCCGCACCGGCACGCCCTGCCCCAGGAGGAGATCGAATCGCTGCTGGTTGCGCGGGCGAAGGCCGGCCGGTCCGTGGTCCGGCTCAAGGGGGGCGACCCCTTCGTTTTCGGCCGGGGCGGCGAGGAGGTGCGCCGGCTGGCGGCGGACGGAATCCCGTTCGCCGTGGTGCCCGGGGTCACGGCCGCCCTGGCCGCGGGCGCCTACGCGGGCATTCCGCTGACCCAGCGCAACACGAACTCCGCCCTCGTCTTCCTGACCGGCCACGAGGACCCGGAGACGCACCGCCTGGCGGTCGACTGGCGCCGGTACGGCAGCCTGCCCGGGGCCACGCTGGCCATTTACATGGGCATGGGGCACCTGCGGCTCATCCTGTCCGAACTGGTGGCGGGGGGCCTGGCACCGGAGACCCCCGCCGCGGTGGTGGAATGGGCCTCGCTCGGCCGCCAGCGCAGCGTGGCCGGCACCGCCGCCACGCTCGCGGACCTCGCCGCGGCGCGCAAACTGGACGCGCCCGCCGTCGTGCTGGTCGGCGAGGCCGTGCGGGGCCACGAGGCGATCGACTGGTTCGAGAGCCTGCCGCTCTTCGGCCGCCGCGTCGTCATCACCCGGGCGCGCGACCAGGCGGCGGAGTGGCGCCGCCGGCTCGAGGACCTCGGCGCCGAGGTGCTGGAATTGCCGCTCGTCGCGATCCGGCCCTTCACCGATCGCGAGAACGTCACCGACGTGTTCGCGGAGATCGGGCATTATGACTGGCTGGTATTCACGAGCGCCAACGGCGTGCGGCACTTCTTCGACGTCTTCCTCAAGGGCTTCCGGGATCTCCGCGCCCTCGGGGTGATGCGCATCGCCTGCATCGGCGAGAGCACGGCCCGCGCGGTGCGCGCGCTGCACCTCGAGGTCGAGGTCTGCCCGGCGGAGGCCACCGCGGAGGCGCTGGCCGGCGCGCTCGTGGCCACCGGATCGCTCGACAGCGCCAAGGTGCTCGTCATCACCGGCAACCTGAATCGCGAAACGCTGGTGCAACGGCTCGAGGCCGGCCGGGCGATCGTCGACTGCCTGCAGGTGTACGAAAACGTGCCGGCGGATCCCTCCCGCGAGCCCGCGGCCGACGTTTTCCGGGAGCGCGGCGCCGATGCCATCCTGTTTGCCAGCGCTTCGGCGGCGCGGGCGTTTGCGGCGCAGGCCGGGGCGCTCCAGCTCGGCGCCGGCGCCAAACACCCGGTCGCCGGCAGCATCGGACCGGCCACGAGCGAGGCCATGCGCCAGGCCGGGCTGCCGGTCGACTTCGTATCCAAGACGGCCGATCTCGACGGCCTGGTCACCGCGTTGATCGAGAAACTGGCGGGCGGCTGAGGTTCGGGCTATCTTGATTCCACGCGACCATGATCAACGGCATCCGTTTGAAGATCTGCGGACTCACCTCGCTGGCGGACGCGGGCCTGGCCGATCGCTGCGGCGCCGACTTCCTGGGATTCGTGCTCTACCCGCAATCGGGGCGCCATGTCGACCTCGCCCAATACCGCGCCATGGCGCCGCGCCTCCCGGATCGCAAGAAGGTGGCCGTGACGGTGGAGCCGTCCGCCGCCGACCTCGCGGATATCCTGGCAGCCGGTTTCGATTTTGTGCAGATCCATTTCGCCCACGATCTTCCCGTGTCCGGGGTCGAAGCCTGGGCGCAGGCCGTCGGCCGGGCGCGCCTCTGGCTGGCGCCGCGGCTGCCGCCCGAGGTCGAGATGCCGGCGGAACTCCTGCCGCTGGCGGACACCTTTTTGTTCGACGCGTTTCATGCCGGGAGCTTCGGCGGCTCGGGGAAGACCGCCGACTGGACCAAGTTCCGGCGGCACCGCGAGGCGTATCCGGAGAAGACCTGGATCCTCGCCGGCGGCCTGAACCCGGAGAACATCGCCGTCGGCCTGCAGGCGACCGGCGCGCGCTTTGTCGACGTGAACAGCGGCGTCGAGGCGTCCCCGGGTGTCAAGGATCCGGCCAAGCTCGAGGCGCTGGCCGCCCGGCTGGCGGAACTCCGGCTGGACTGAGCGTGGCGCCGTTTTCAACGGGGCTGCGGAACGCATTTCGGTGATTTCACCGGGAGCGATTTCGTGCGGCCGGCGCGAACGTAGGCTCGATCCTTGGAATCGACGGTGTTGCCACTGCGCGGTATCGACGTCCGGGACTATGCTCCCGCCGCCCCGCAGATTGCCGTTCTCCGCGAGGGCAGTGCAACCCACAACCATCACTTCCCGATCGACACTGCCTCCGGTTCATTCCAGTGAATCCGGTCAGGTGGCCGGCGGTGCCCGCACCAACGCGAGGGTTCCGGGTCTCGGACGAATCGCCCGGTGGGAACGGGGATCGAATGGCGTCTGAAGCCGAGTATCGTATTTGACATCAACCACGCCGCATCTTCTTGTGCGGAGGCTTACCCCTCCAACCTCGCATTGGGTGCGTTCGTCCATTGAGCTCGTCGGAACAACTGTCGGTGGCCGAGAAGACGCGTTGGCTGGCCGAAGAGGTCCAACCGTGTGAGCTGCCGCTGCGGGCGTATCTCCGGCGATCACTGCCGTCGCAGGCCGACGTGGATGATTTTGTCCAGGAGACGTATTTTCGCCTGCTCAAGGTGAAGGAAAAGGGAAAGATCCGGAATACCAAGGGCCTGCTCTTTGCCATCGCGCGCAACGCGGTGCGCGATTTTCTGCGTCGAAAAGACGACGCGGACTTCGTGCCGATGACGGAAAATGCCCCCATGTCCGTCTTGTACGGTGAGGTCGGTCTGGTCGACCTCGTCTGTCGCCGTGAAGAACTGGCGCTTCTGACCCAAGCCATCAATTCCCTCCCTGAACGCTGCCGCGAAGTGATTTTGCTTAGGAAGATCAAAGGTCTCTCCCAGAAGAAGATCGCCGAACTGCTCGGCATTGCCGAGCATACCGTTGAGTCGTTGGCGGTGAAAGGGGTACGCCGCTGCGTCGAATACCTGCGCGCGCATGACGACCGGCAAGCCGCCCGCAATGACTCGAAGCCCTGAGATGGACGAATCCGGACAACGTCAACCTGCCGATCCCGTCGCCGATGCGGCGGCGGAGTGGGTGATCCGACGCGATCGCGGCCTGACGGCGGCGGAGATGGCGGCGCTGGCGGAGTGGCTCAACGCGGACACCCGCCACGCCGAGGAATATGCCCGAGTCGATCGCGGCTGGCGGAACCTGGATGGGATCGGCGGCGTGCCGGAGCTGGCGGCGATGGCCGAGGCGATCAGCGTCCGCGCGAGGAACCGGCGGGTGCGCCGGCGGTTTCGGGCGGTGGCCACGGGAGTCGCAGCGGCCGCGGCGGCGGTGATCGCACTATCCGTCTGGCGGATCTCGCGGACCGTGCGTTCGCCGGACCCCGCTGCGTCGTCCGTGGGAGTGGTTCGCGTGCTTCCCTGCACGGCGCGTCGGATGCCCCTGCCGGACGGTTCCGTGGCGGAGTTGAATGATGGCAGCCGCATCGAGACGGATTTCACCCGCTCGGAGCGCCTGGTCAGGCTCGTGAGCGGCGAGGCCCATTTTACCGTGGCAAAGGATCCGGACCGTCCGTTCATCGTGGCAGCCGGCACGATTACGGTTCGGGCCACGGGCACGGCCTTCAACGTCCGTCTGGCGGCGGATTTCGTCGAGATTCTCGTGACCGAGGGCAGGGTGCATTTGGGGGAATCGCCGCCGGCCTCCGGGCGCCGGCCCGATTCTGACCGAACGCGTGCCTTGGCGCCCGCCGGGCCGGCCCTGAGCGCGGGGCAGCGCGCCTTTGTCAAGACGACGGTCGATACCGAGGTTCCCATCACGATCGACACGCCGTCCCAGAGTCAAATCGACCAAACGCTGGCTTGGGAGGGCACGCGGCTCGTTTTCGATCGTACCCCCTTGGACCAGGTCGTGGCCGCCTTCAATCGACACAATTCCCGTCAGCTGGTGCTCGCGGATCCCGCTTTGCGCAACCGCACGTTGTCCGGCGTTTTTCGCGCGGACAATGTCGAGGGATTGATCCGTCTGTTGCCGGCGAGTGCGGATCTGGTCGCCGAACGCCAGAACGACAACCGGATTGTCCTGCGGGCGGCGCCCTAGCTAGCTCGATCTTTTCTCGAAGGCGACAAGTTTGTGGGTTTGAGGCGGTCCGGGCCGGTTGCGGGGAAAGGCGCGGCGGTTCCGAGGCCGGACGGTTCGGTGTTGTCCGGTGGTTGAAGCGACCGCCGCCTGACCCTCGCTGCCAGCGTGGCCGTTTCAACTGGGGCAGAGGACCCGGGCGATGGGGCGGAACAAATCCTCCAGCGGATGATAGGACCCAAGGCGCAGCCGGATCACGCTGAGCTTGCTTCCGATCGCTGCGCCGATTTTCACCAGTCTGATCCGGATCGTGCCGCACGTGGGCGGCGTCATGGAGGCCATCCCCGCCTGCGCCCAGGCCGATCACCTATTGCCGCGGCAGGCTCTCCACGCCGTGGCGCACATCGCCTTCCTGCCGGCTGCCGTGGATGCGGCAGGCGGTCGGGCGGATCAAGCCCGGCACGCGGTCGGCCTCCCGCACCAGCGGCAATCCTGTCTCGCTGCTGACGGCGTCTCCAGCGAACGCGGCCTCCATAGCCCGGCGTTTCGCGCTCAAAAACGAGGTTCTTTCCCGGGAGTATCTAGACATTGCGCAGCTCTTGACCTGATCTTGCAACTCATCGTTTGTTAGAATCTTATGAGCGGTGCGATACTTTTTTATGAACATGTCCGGGCTGGAGGCAGTACCCTCGACCAAAGCAAGGGAGGGTGGAGACGGCTTGCGATTTCGGGTGAAAACAAATGACTAGATTTCCGCAGCAGATCGTAACGGAAATCCGATAAACCGAGTCTAGTAAGGTGAAGGGCGTGTTCTTGCGCACTCCCGACACCTAGAATGCCCGAGAATGTGCCCCAGATTTCGCGGCTCCCCGCTGTCATGGCTTCGCCGTTTTGTTGGCATGGTC
This sequence comes from uncultured Opitutaceae bacterium, assembly GCA_964551145.1. Classification (GTDB taxonomy): domain Bacteria; phylum Verrucomicrobiota; class Verrucomicrobiia; order Opitutales; family Opitutaceae; genus Fen-1467. The sequence goes on from CAZKDK010000204.1 coordinate 6,192, forward strand.
ATCGCAATAGCTGGAACCGCCTGGGGAACTCCGACGGCGGCGGTCCCCGAGGGCGCCAAGCGCGCTTTCGATGTCCCCGCCACAACTGCGGAAACGGCGCTTCGGATTTTCGCCGAGCAGGCCGATACGCAGTTCGTCTACTCTGCGGACAAGGTGCAAGGGGTGCGCACGAATGCGCTCAAGGGCACCTATTCGCCTCGGTCCGCGCTTGATCGCCTCGTTGCCGGCACGGAATTGTTCGTCGTGCAGGACGAGCGGACGGGCGCGCTCGCAGTGGATAGGAATCGCCCACGGGCGAATTCCCCGCCCACCGCGAAACACCAAAATGCCGCAAATATGAAACCCCACAAGACCCTGTTAGGCTTGCTCGCGTCGTTGTTCGTAGCCACTGGCTCCCCCTCCCTGAATGCGCAAACGGCACCGCAAACGCCCGCTCCCGCCTCGGAGAACAAGCCCGCCGACGCTGCAGAAGTTGTCAAACTGTCACAATTCGTCGTCACCTCGGAGAGAGACGTCAGCTATGTCGGCAGGCAGGCCCTCAGCACCTCGCGCGTGGCTCTGGACCTCGAGGATATCGCCCAATCCATCACGGTCCTGAACAAGGTCTTCATCGACGATGCCAGTCCCACGATATTGTCCAAATCTCTCCTGTATGTCGGCGGA
>CAZKDK010000205.1:0-6694 GCA_964551145.1 uncultured Opitutaceae bacterium
GGGCGCGACTGGCGCGAGGCCCAGGCGCCGATCTGGCTCAGGCGCGGCCGCGTGGCGAAATAGGCGTCGGCCTCGGCGTCGCCGACGCGCTCCACGCGGCCGGTGATGCGGACCTGGCGCCCGGGCGGCTTCCAGTAGAAGCAGAGCTCCGCGCGCGGGTTGGCCGCAAGGTCGGCCGCCTTCGCGCTCTCGAGGTTGGTGTAGAAGACGAATCCGTTGTCGTCGGCGTGCTTCAGCAGCACCATGCGCACGGAGGGGCGGCCCTGGGCGTCGGCCGTGGCGAGCGCCATGGCCGTCGGTTCCTCGAACTTCCCGCTGGCCTTGGCGTCCTCGAGCCAGGCCGTGAATTGGGTGATTGGTTCAGTCATCGGAGATCCGGATCGGACCGGAGGGATTGTAGGACCGGGCAGGCCCGCGATTCCGAGCGAAAAATCACTCCCCCGGGACGCCGGCCGGAGACCGGGCCATCGGGCTGCGGACGAACCGGCCGCGCCGCGGGGGCACGGCCGGCACGGCCGAAGTCCGGTCCGGCCCGGGAGGGTCAGCCGCTGGTGACGGATTTGGGCGAGGCGGCTCCGTCGCCGTTCCTGGGCGGCGGCTTGGGCGCCGGGACGGCCGGCGCGGCGCCGGGGGCGGCGGTGGTGGCCGCCAGCTTCTGGTAGAACGCGATCCGCCTGTTGACGTCGGCCTGCGCCAGCCGCCCCAGTTCCTGGGCCCGCACGGGATCCTTGCGCTCCACGATCCGGAAGCGGTTCTCGGTCGCGGTGAACTTGGCCAGCTCGGTCTTGGGCGCCGGCGAGTCGAGCAGGAACGGATTCTCGCCGCGGTCGGCCCGGCGCGGATCGTAGCGGAAGAGCGGCCAGTAGCCGGTCTCCACCGCCAGACGCTGGTGCTCCAGGCCGTCCGTCAGCGAAAAGCCGTGATTGATGCAGTGGCCGTACGCGATGATGATGGAGGGACCCGCAAAGGACTCGGCCTCGCGGAACGCGGTGAGCGTCTGGTTGTCCCGGGCGCCGATGGCGACGCGCGCGACGTAGACCGAGCCGTAGGTCATGGCGAGCAGCCCGAGGTCCTTCTTGCCGGTCGCCTTGCCACCCATGCTGAAACGGGCGGCCGCGCCGAGCGGGGTCGCCTTGGAGCACTGGCCGCCGGTGTTGGAATAGACCTCGGTGTCGAGGACGAGGACATTGACCTTGCGGCCGGAGGCCAGGACGTGATCGAGGCCCCCGTAGCCGATGTCATAGGCCCAGCCGTCGCCGCCGACGATCCAGACGCTCTTGCGGACGAGATAGTCGGCCAGCTCGGCGAGCTGGAGCGCGGCGGGTTCGGCGCCCGGGCCGCCCAGCTTGGCCCGCAACTCGGTCACGCGGGCGCGCTGGGCCGCGAGACCGGTCTCGGTGGACTGGTCGGCGTGCAGCAGCGCCTCGACGAGGGGCGGGCCGACGCGGGCGGCGAGCTTCTGGAGCAGGTCCCGGGCGATGAGTTCCTTGCGGTCGAGGCCCAGGCGCAGGCCGAGACCGAACTCGGCGTTGTCCTCGAACAGCGAATTGGACCAGGCGGGGCCGCGGCCCTCCTGGTTGCGGCTGTAGGGCGTGGTGGGCAGGTTGCCGCCGTAGATCGACGTGCAGCCGGTGGCGTTGGCAATGACGGCGCGATCGCCGAAGAGCTGGGTGAGCAGCTTGAGGTAGGGCGTTTCGCCGCAGCCGGAGCAGGCGCCGGAGAATTCAAAGAGCGGGTCGAGGAATTGCGCCGCCTTCACCTGGTCGAGCTTCAGGGTGGTGCGGTCCGGCGACGGCAGCCGCAGGAAGAACTCGAAGTTCTGGCGCTCCGTCTCCCGCAGCGCGGGCTGCGGCCGCATGTTGATGGCCTTCGTCTTCGGGTCGACCTTGTCCTTGACGGGACAGAACTGCACGCAGAGCTCGCAGCCGGTGCAATCCTCGGGCGCGACCTGCAGCGTGTAGCGCATGCCCTTGAAGTCGGGCGAGCGGAAATCGGTCGAGTGGAAGCCGGCGGGCGCCCCGACCAGGGCCTCGGGCGGATAGAACTTCGCGCGGATGGCGGCGTGCGGGCAGATCTCGACGCATTTGTTGCACTGGATGCACAGCGCGGAATCCCACACAGGAATCTCGTCGGCGATGTTGCGCTTCTCCCAGCGGGAGGTGCCGGTGGGCCAGGTGCCGTCCGGGGGGAAGGCGCTCACCGGGAGCGAGTCGCCCCGGCCCGCCAGCATGACTCCCGTGACGTTGCGGATGAAATCGGGCGCGTCGTCGGGCACGGGCGGCGGGCGGTGCCACGGGGCCGCGGCCCCGGCCGGGATGGGCACCTCGCGCAGGGCGTCGAGGGCGCTGTCGACCGCCGCGGAATTCTTGCGCACGACCTCGTCGCCCTGCCGGCCGTAGGTCTTCTTGATCGCCTTCTTGATGGCCTCGAGGGCTTGGGGCACGGGCAGGACCTTGCTCAGGGCGAAGAAGCAGGTCTGCATGATCGTGTTGATGCGTCCGCCGAGGCCGCAGGCCTGCGCGACGGCGCCGGCGTCGATGGCGAAGAACCGCAGCTTTTTCGCGACGATCTCCTCGCGGGTCTCGAGGCTGAGCCGGTTCCAGAGGGTCTCGATCGGGCCGGGCGCGTTGAGCAGAAACACCCCCCCGGGCGCCGCGGCATCGAGCACGGGCTGGACCTCCAGCAGCGTGAACTGATGGCAGGCCACGAACGAGGCCTGCGACACGAGGTAGGGGGCGCGGATCAGCCGGTCGCCGAAGCGCAGGTGCGAGATCGTGACGGCGCCGGACTTCTTCGAGTCGTAGACGAAATAGGCCTGGGCGAACTTGCCGGCCTCCTCGCCGATGATCTTGATCGTGTTCTTGTTGGCGCCGACCGTGCCGTCGGAACCCAGGCCGAAGAAGACGGCGCTCGTGCGGTCCGACGGCTCGATGTCCACGGCCGCGTCGTAGTTGAGCGAAAGCCCGGTGACGTCGTCGCGGATGCCGACCGTGAACGGATTCTTGGGCTGCGGCTTCCCCAGTTCGGCGAAGACCGCGAGGGCCATCGCGGGCGTGAATTCCTTGGACGACAGGCCATAGCGCCCGCCAATCACCGTGAGGCGGCCGCGCGGCGTGAACCAGCCCTTCAGTTCGGCCTCGTGCAGCGCCGCGATGATGTCGATGAACAGCGGGTCGCCGATGGCGCCGGGTTCCTTGGTCCGGTCGAGGACGGCGATGGCGCGGACGGTGCGGGGCAGGGCGGCGGCAAAGTCCTTGACGGAGAACGGCCGGTACAGCCGGACCTTGAGCACGCCGGTCTTCTCGCCGTTGGCGCCCAGCCAGGCGGAGGTTTCGGCGGCCGTCTCGGCCCCCGAACCCATGACGACGATGACGCGCTCGGCCTCGGGGTGGCCTTCGTAGTCGAAGAGGTGATAGGCGCGGCCGGAGATCTTGGCGAACTGGTCCATCACTTCCTGGGTGATGGCCGGCGCCGCGTCGTAGTAGCGGTTGATGGCCTCCCGGGCCTGGAAGAAGGCGTCGGGATTCTGGGCGGTGCCCCGGAGCACCGGCCGGTCCGGCGTCAGTCCGCGGCGGCGGAACGCGGCGACCGCGTCGAGATCGATCAGGGAGCGCAGCTGGTCGTCGCTGAGCAGCTTGACCGTGTTGACCTCGTGGGAGGTCCGGAAGCCGTCGAAGAAGTGGAGCACGGGCACGCGCGTGCGCAGGGTCGTGGCGTGGGCGATCGCGGCCAGATCGTGGGCCTCCAGGGGGGAGTTGGAGGCGAGCATGGCCCAGCCGCACTGGCGGCAGGCCATGACGTCGGAATGATCGCCGAAGATCGACAGGGCGTGCGTGGCCAGGGTGCGCGCGCTGACATGGATGACGCACGGCGTGAGCTCGCCGGCGATCTTGTACATGTTCGGGATCATCAGCAGCAGGCCCTGCGACGCGGTGAACGTGCTGGCGAGGGCGCCGCCCTGAAGGGCGCCGTGCACGGCTCCGGAGGCGCCGCCTTCCGACTGCATCTCGACGATCTCGGGGATCTGCCCCCAGACGTTCAGCCGGCGGGCGACCGTCCATTCGTCGGCGTATTCGGCCATCGTGGACGATGGCGTTATCGGGTAGATGGCAAAGACTTCGCTGAGGCGGTAGGCGGAGGAAGCCACGGCCTCGTTGCCATCAATGGTGGATATGGTGGGAGCAACGGCAGGTTTCACAGAGAAAAACGGTCAAGTGCTTGAGGAATCAGAGGATCAGGAAAGATTAACGCCCTTGGAGGGAGACTGCTCCGCATCCTTTGGCGAGCATTGCGCAGATCTTGAAACGGGCGGGTCCGTCCGCGGACCCGCGGCCGGCCGGCGCCGGCCGTTTCCGGCGGACGATCGCCGCGGGGTCCGGAGGGCCGGCCGACAAAAAACCCCGGCGGCAGGCCGGGGTTTGCGTCAGCCGGTGATCGGCGATGGGCGCGTCACTTCGGCGCGGGGACGACCGGCATCTTGGTCAACGAACTCTCGGCGATCTTCTGTGCGACCATCTCGTACATGCGCTGGAGATCCATCTCGGCCGTCCGGCGATCGATCTTCGCCAGCTCGACCTGCTTGGCCAGTTCGATGGATTCGCGGTTCGTCTGCTCGCGCCGGTCGCGCAGGGCGGAGATCTCCCGCTCGAGGTCGGCGATCTGCTTGGTGAGCCGCGCGGCCTCGTCCTCGAACTTGGCGGTCTCTTCGCGGATCGCGCGATCCTGGGCTTCCTTTTCGAGGCGGGCCTTTTCCTGCGCCGCGCGCTGCTTCGCATCGCGCTCGGCCTGGACCCGCCGGGCGTCCTCCTGGGACTTCTGCTGGATTGCGGCCTGACGGATCTCATCGGCCTTCTGGATCTCAGCCTGGTGCTGTTGTTCGCGCACGATCGCGGCCTGCATTTCCGGCTGGGCGATCTGCGTGTAATAGAGGCCGAACCCGATCAACAGAAGCACGGGCAATATGAAATAGAACTTGTTCATGGAGGCGGAGTGGGGTTGATGGCTCAGCTGTGCCGGGCTTTCGCGGCGGCCTCGGCGCGCGCCTTCTCAGCGGCGGCGAGCTGCTCCAGCAGGTTGACATAGGTCTGCTGGTTGGCCTCGGTCTTGCGGACATAGGCGCGGAGAAACGTCTCCTCGTTCGCGTACTCCTTCTTTTCCTGCTCGAGCTTGGCAATCTGGTCCTTGATGTCGCCCGCGTCGTTCCGCAGGCGCTCCAGCTGGGGCCGCAGGCGCTTGTTGACATCGTCGAACGCACGGTTGCGGCGGTCGATCAGGGCGATGCGGGCCTGCCGATCGGCCTCCTCCTGCTTGTCCCTGGCCTCGCGTTCGGCGTTGCGCTTGGCCACCGCGTCGTTGGCGGCGACGACGGCGAGGCGGCGCTGCTCAACCTCTTTCAGCTGCCGTTCCCTCTTCTCTTGCTGGACGCGGACCTGCTCCTGTTTTTGCTTCTCCGTATAGGTTCGGTTGAAGTTCAGGTAGAAGGCGCCGAAAACCAGCAGGCCGACAAACGGCCAGATGATGTAGGCTTTATTCATGGGGGGCGGAATGAATCGGCAGGGTGGTGGGTGACGTTAAGTGAAATCAGGTCCCGGACTGGATCCGGGCTTCGCGGTCCGCTTGGGTGGCGCGGATGGCGTCCTCCAACTGCTTGCCATCCTTCTCCCCCTTTGGAAACTTCTGGGCTTCCCGGGCCCCCTTGAGGGCGGCGTCGAATTCCTTCAGGTCCAGGGCCAGATAGGCGTAGAAGAGCCAGCCGACGTGCGGTTCCTCGGTGCCGCCCTTCTCGACGCAACGCTTCATGTGCTCGAAGGCTTCCTTGGAGTTGTTTCCCGCGAAGTAGATCTGGGCGATCTCGTATTCAAGCTGCCCGGAGTGGGGGAACATCTTCGTTGCTTCGTCCAGCGTCCGGATCGAGTCGTTGTCGCGATGGATCTGCTGGTAGGAGTTGGCGAGAAGCTCGTAGGTCTGCCGGGTGCGCTCGATCGTGTTGGCCTTCAGCCCGCGATCGAGGATGTCGCACGCCTCGCCGAACTGCCCGATGCTGAGGTAGATGACCGCGACGTTGAGGTTGTCCTTCGGGGAATTCAGGAAGCCGAGCTTCTGCGCCCGCTCGGCGGTCACGACCGCACGGATGTTCTCGGTGCGAACGCCCTCCTCATCGTGCTTCTCCGTGGCCTCGCTGGCCAGCTGGACATACGTGTTGAAGAGCTGCAGCCAGTAGTTCTTGCTGTCGGGCTTCCTCTTGATCAGCAGCTCCAGCAGTTCGGCGCCATCCTTGAAGCGCCCGAGCTGGAAGAGCTCGGCGAGCTTCAGCTGGTAGAAATTGTCCCGTGGGCGGGGCATCGAGTGCAGGCCCCGGTCCGTCCATTCAAGCGCCTGCTCCATCAGGGCCCGGTCCGTCTTCTCCTCGCCTCCGGCGGCCGCGGCGGCAGGCTGGGCGCGGTAGAAATAGAGCATCGCGACGAAGAGGAGATTGTCCGGCGTGAAATTCCTCTCCTTGGTCCCCTTCCGCCATTCCTCCAGGGCCTTGTCCGCCTTCGAATACAGGGCCGCCTGTTGCGCGGCGACCTTGGAGGCCGAGCCCTCGTTGAACGCGATCTGGGCCACCCAATAGAGCATCTCCAGGCGGGTCTTGTGGTCGAGGTAGTGCTTCCGGTCGTCGATGGAGAGGCAGCGCTCGGCCGCCGCCATCGAG
>CAZKDK010000206.1:0-6676 GCA_964551145.1 uncultured Opitutaceae bacterium
CCAACACCGCCACATCGAAGCTCGCCGAGATAACCGGCGCGCCCGTCGTGCCCTACTTCGGCCGGCGCGAGCCCGATGGCTCCTACCTGCTGTCCATCCTGCCGCCGCTCGACGGTTTTCCGACCGCGGACGCCGCCGCCGACGCCGTCCGGATCAACCGGCTCATCGAGGAACAGATCCGCCGGGCCCCCGAACAGTATTTCTGGGTCCACCGGCGCTTCAAGGCCCGCGGCCCCGAATACCCCGACGTCTACGCCCGCTAGGTCCCCCGCACCCGCCGCCATGCGCGTCGCCGTCATCCTTTCGACCTTCGACCAACCGGAACACCTCCGGCGGGCCCTCGCCGGATACCGGCGCCAGCAGCGGCCGCCGGACGAGCTGCTCGTGGCCGATGACGGCTCCGGCGAGGCGACCCGCGCGGTCATCCACGAGTTCGGGGCCCAGATCCCCTTTCCCGTGCGGCACTGCCGGCACGACCACGACGGCTGGCGGAAGAACGCGATCGTCAACCGGGCGATCGCCGCCGCCCGGGCCGACTACGTCATCGTGTCGGACGGCGACTGCATTCCGCGTCCCGATTTCGTCGCCGCCCACCTGCGGAACGCCCGGCCCGGGCGTTTTCTCGCCGGCGGCGACTATCGCCTGCCGGAGACGGTCACGGACGCCGTGACGGTGGACGACATCCTCAGCGGCGCGATCTTCCGGCTGGCCCGGCTGCGCGAACTGGGCCTGCCCGCCGGGAGCAAGACCCTGAAGCTCACGGCCGGGCCGCGCCTCGGCGCCGTGCTCGACCGGCTCAACCTCTCGCCCGCCCGCTGGGGAGGCTCCAACGCCTCGACCTGGCGCGAGGCCCTGCTCCGGGTCAACGGCCTCGACGAGCGTTTCAGTTTCCCCGGCAAGGATGATGTCGAGATGGGCACGCGCCTGCGCCACCTGGGCCTGCGCGCCTGCCATGTCCGGCACCAGGCGGTCTGCCTCCATCTTTTCCACGGCAAGGGCTACTGGCGTTTCGACGAGATGGAGAAGAACCTGGCTCTGCTCAACGAGACCGTCTCCTCCCGCCGCACCGCCACTCCGTGCGGGATCGCCCAGGCCGCCACGGGATTCACGATCGACGAGTCCGGGGCCGCGGGCATTTGACTTATTCCGGCATGCGCATCCTCGTCATACGCTACCGTTTTATCGGCGACACCGTGCTGGCCATCCCGTTCCTCCGCAACCTTCGCCGCGCGTTTCCGGACGCCACCATCGACGTCCTGGCCGAGCCGGTTTCCGGCGACACCCTGGCGCTGTGTCCGTACAAGAACGACCTGCTGTATTTCGCCCCGCGGCTCCGGGGGGCGGCCCGGGCCGCGGCCACCATTCCGACCAGCCTCTGGGCCTGCGTGCGCCTGCTCCGGTCGCGGCGCTATGACTGCGCCTACATCCTGCGCCGCTCGTTTTCCAGCGCCATCCTTCCCCTGCTGGCGCGCATCCCGCACCGGGTCGGTTTTGCCACCGAGGGCCGCGGGTGGCTGCTCCAGCGCAGCGTACCCTACCCCGACAAGCACGAGGTGGAGTGCTTCCTCGACGTGCTCCGGGCCGACGCCATTCCGGTCACCGACACGTACAACGAGAACTGGAGCGACCCGGCCACCGATGCCCGGATCGACGCGGAGCTGCCCGCAAACGCCGGCCCCCGGGTCTTTGTCTGCACCAAGTCCACCTACCCGCGCAAGGACTGGCTGCCGGAGCGGTTCGCGGAAGTCATCGCCTGGCTCGTCAACCGGCGGGGTTGCGACGTGCATTTCTGCGACGCGCCCGGCAACGCCGCCCACTACCGCCAGATGCTCGCCGCCGTGCCGGAGCCGCTGCGCCGCCCCTGCACCGACTGGAGCAACCGGCTGGCGATCCGCGACGTGAATTCGCTCCTGCGCCGGATGGATCTGGCGGTGGGCGTCGACACCGGCCTCCTGCACATCGCCGCCTCGTTCCACGTGCCCGTCGTCGCGCTCTTCGGCCCGCTGGAGCCGTGGCGCTGGCATCCGTGGGACACGGCGCACACCGTCCTCCGGCCGGCCGACGTCTCGGGCCCGCGTCCCCTGGAGCGGCTGTCCGTCGCCGAGGTGCTCGCCGCACTCGACGCGCATCTGTCGGCGGAGGTCAGCCGCGCCTGACGGCCCCGCCATGAACGCGCCGGAGACGCAGAGACCGCTCGTGGTGCGCTTTGGCGCATTCGGCGACATGATCCTCCTCCTTCCGGCGCTCCGCATCCTGGCCGGGCGCTACGGCGCTCCCTGCGAGGTTGTGGGCTCCGGCGCGTGGACCGAGCCCCTGCTCCGGCGCGATCCGGCGGTCGCCCGGTGTTTCCTGCTGACGAGCCGGCGCGCGCCGTTCGGCATCAGCCAAAGCCAGCGCCGCCTTGTCCGCTGGCTGCGCCAGCGCCCCGCCGGTCCGGTCTACGTGTTCGAGTCCGACGAGAAATCCCACTGGCTCCTGCGCCGCGGCGGCGTCCTCCCGGAATGGATCTGTTCCTTTCGCGACCACCCGCGCCGCCCCGGCGAACACGTCATGGCCCACGGCATCCGCCTCGCCCGCGAAACGCCGAACGCGCTCCTGCATTGGGCCGGCACGGCGGTCGATTCTTCGCCCACCCCCGACGTCCACCCCGTCGTGACCCAGTCGGATCGCGCCGACTGCCGCGACTGGCTCGTTCGGCGCGGCCTCGCCGGCGGACCGCTCGTGCTGCTGCAGCCCGGCAACAAGAAGACGATGCGTTGGGGCTACCGGCGCCGGCGCGGCAACGTGGATTATTGGCCGGAGGAAAATTGGGCCCGGGTGATCCTCGGTCTCCGCCAGGCCCTGCCCGAATCCCGGGTGATGCTCTGCGGCGCCCCGTCGGAGCGAACCCTCGCGCGGGATATCGTTGACCATCTTGGAGGCCGCCGCGACGGCGTCGCCATCGCGACCGACGACCTGCCGGTGCCCCGGCTCCTCGCCCTGCTCGAGCGCGCGCACAGCATGATCAGTGTCAACACCGGCCCGGCCCACGCCGCGGCCGCCATGGGCTGCCCGCTCGTGGTGATGTTCGGGCGCCACCCGGCCCGCGCGGTGGCGTCGTACGCGCCGCCGGCCGCGTCCGCGCCGATGCGGATCCTCCTTCCCGATGCCGGCGCGGCGGACGGCCGCATCGCGGGCATCCCGCCCGAACGGGTCCTGGCCGCCTGGAGCTGCCTGTTGCCGGCCGGCGTCCGCCCGGCGAATTAGGCGTTGCCGCCGCCCCGCGCGCTCCGCACCGTCGCCGTTGGCGCTCCGGCGATGCCTCTGCTCGCAGTCAACAACCTCCGCACCAGTTTTCACACCCGCAACGGGATCATTCGCGCGGTCGGCGGCGTGAGCTTCTCCGTCGAAAAGGGCGAGACCCTGGGCATCGTCGGCGAATCGGGCTCGGGCAAGTCGGTCACGTGCCTCGCGCTCATGGGGCTGGTGCCGCAGCCGCCCGGCCGGATCGAGGCCGGCTCGGCGGTGTTCGACGGGGTCGACCTGCTGCACGGGCCGGCGCGGGACCTCCGCGCCCTCCGCGGCCGGCGCCTGGCCATGATCTTCCAGGATCCGATGACGTCGCTCAATCCCTACCTGCGCGTCTCGGAACAACTGATCGAACCGCTGCTCATCCATGAGAAGGCCGGCCGGGCCGCGGCCCGGCGCCGCGCCCTCGAGATGCTGGCCGCGGTCGGCATCAACGATGCCGCCGCGCGCTTCGATCACTACCCCCACGAGTTCTCGGGCGGCATGCGGCAGCGCGTGATGATCGCGATGGCCCTGATCGCCCGGCCCGACCTCCTGATCGCCGACGAGCCGACCACCGCGCTCGACGTGACCGTGCAGGCGCAGATCCTCGAGCTTATCCGCCGCTTCCAGCGGGAGACCGGCATGGCGGTCATCTTCATCACGCACGACCTGGCGGTCGTCTCCGGACTCTGCGACCGCGTTCTGGTCATGTACGCCGGGCGCGTGGCCGAAACGGCCGCGGTCGGCGCGATCTTCGACCGGCCGCTTCACCCGTACACCCGTGCGCTCCAGCGCTCGATCCCCTCGCTGCAGCCGAAGGGTGCCGCCCTGTTCACCATCCCGGGGCTGCCGCCCGACCTGTCCCGGCTGCCGCCCGGCTGCGCGTTTGCACCGCGCTGCGAGCACGCGACCGCGTTGTGCCGCGCGCGGGATCCCGAGCTGATCGAGGTCGCTCCGCACCACGCCTCCGCCTGCCTGCGGGTGCAGATCGGCGAGATTTGATTTTGCACAGGAGGTCGCAGAGAAAGCAGAGCATGAATCCCGGCCAAATCAGGCGCCTCCTCCGCTGCCTCCGCGTCTTCCTGTGAGGGCTGTCACCATGTCCGATCCGATCCTCGAACTGAAAGACGTCCGCACCTATTTCCCGGTGCAGCGCGGACTGTTTTTCCGGCGCCAGGCGGGGTGGCTGAAGGCCGTCGACGGCGTCAGCCTGGTGCTCCGCCGCGGGGAGGTGCTGGGACTCGTCGGGGAATCGGGCTGCGGCAAGTCCACCCTCGCGCGCACCGTGGCGCGCCTCGTCCCGGCCTCCGGCGGCACGATCGTGCTGGAGGGCCGGAACCTGACCGTGGCCGCGGGCCCGGAACTCCGGGCGGCGCGCCGGTCGCTGCAGATGGTCTTCCAGGATCCCTACGCCTCGCTCAATCCGCGCCTGACCGTCTTCGCCGCGCTCGCTGAGCCGCTGCGCGTCCACCGGGTGTGCCCGCCCGCGGAAGTTGCCGCCCGCGTGGCCCGTCTCATGGAAATGGTCGGCCTGGCCCCGCGGTTCGCCCGGAAATACCCGCACGAGTTTTCCGGCGGGCAGCGCCAGCGGATCGCCGTGGCGCGCGCGCTCGCGCTCGAGCCCAGGGTCATCATCGCCGACGAGCCCGTGTCGGCGCTCGATGTCTCCATCCAGGCCCAGATCCTGAACTTGCTGGCGGACCTCGTGCGCCGGATGAACCTCAGCCTGATCTTCATCGCGCACGACCTCTCGGTCGTGAAGCACATCTCCGATCGCGTCGCGGTGATGTACCTCGGCCGGATCGTCGAACTGGGCCCCGCCGCCGACGTGATCGAACGGCCGCGCCATCCCTACACGCGGGCGCTGGTCAGTGCCATTCCCGTCCCGGATCCCGAGAGCGAACGCCGGCGGCAGCGGATCGTGCTGCCCGGCGACCCGCCCTCGCCAATCAACCCGCCGCCGGGCTGCGCCTTTCATCCCCGTTGTCCGTTCGCGCAGGAACGATGCCGCCTGGCCGTCCCGCCGCTCGACCGGCTCCCCGACGGCCGCGAGGTCGCGTGCGTCCGCGCGTCCGAGATCTGATGTCCAAATCCGGAATCGGGACGCGCGGACATAGCCGATAGCCGATAGCCAATAGCCGATAGCGAGCGGAGGCTTCGCCATCGGGAATCGTTCATCGGCCACCGACTATCCCGCTCGGGCGCCGGTGAGATGCCGCTTGCATTGGACTGGCGAATCCTCGATCGAGCCGGCCCAAGCGGTCAATTGTCGGGCGCAGGAATCCGCAATCCCGCTGATTTGATCCAGTCCACGACGGAAGCGATCCAGACTGGGGCGGGGTGACACCACGGCAATCATTGAGCGGACTTCGCCTGCCGATCCGCGAGCGATCGCAAGAAAAGAGAGCAGTTCACGGGTCGTCGCGCGCTCGAATCCCTCGGCGATATTGTTGGAGACGGACAGAGCGGCCCGGTCGAGTTGGCTGCGAAAGCCCGGGGTGAGGGGAAGACCGGAGGACTCCATCAAGTCGAGCACACGGATGTAGAGTCGAGCGCCGTCCTGCCACACCGGCAACTCCTCGAAGCGAAGATAGCGGGGCATTTTTGGGGGTTTCCCGCATCTGCAATATGATGCAGCCTGCCAGTCCAGGGTGCCGTTTCCTCCTCGGAAAACCGCCAATAGCCGAAATCCGATCGGCTATCTGCTATCGGCTATTTGCTATCGGCTATGCCGGGTTTCCGATTCCCATCGTCCGCGCCTTTTCCAGGATCGCGGGCCGGGCCTCCTCCATCATCTCCCGCACGTCGGCGTAGCGCATCGTCCGCTGCTCGAACGTGCGTTTTTGCAGCGCCCCGAGAAACCGGCGCTCGAACTCGTGAAAATAGGAACCGTAGATGTGGTAGCTGTCGACCATGTGCACATAGCGGCCGATCTCCACCGGGCGGCCGCCGAGCTCGGTGATCCGCGCGGCGATGCGCCGCTGGAGCTGCACCAGGGCGAAGATGTTCATGAACGCCGCCTTGTAGGCGTCGTTGGACCGGAAGCGCACGTTCATGCTGAGCACCGGCCGGCCCGCTTCCTCCAGCAGCCGGCACCAGACGCTCTGGAGACAGGCCGGATCATAGCAGTCGTTGTCCTCCCAGACCTTCCAGGTGATGGCCTGGGCCCGGCGGCTGTGCGGGGTCTTCGCCAGCTTCCGCGCCAGGATGTCGATCTGGTCGTATGCCTGCTTCCCCGGCACCTGGTAGCCGAACAGCCGCTGGTGGTAGGTGTATTCCCACCGGGTGTCCTTGGGGTCGTCCGGTTTCCGCACCAGGTGGTCCTTGATCCCGTCGCACACCTCCATCACGTACTCCTGCAGTTCCACCGGACCGCCGGGAAAATCCTTGTGGATCATCGGCTCGC
>CAZKDK010000207.1:0-6669 GCA_964551145.1 uncultured Opitutaceae bacterium
GGATCGCCCCAGGCGCCGGCGTCCGGGGCGGCGAGATAGACCTCCTGGTGCTGGTCGAGGAATTCGTCGAGCTGGCCCGCCAGCCGCTTCTCCTCCGCGCCGAACGTCGCGCGCCGGAACGCCTCGATGAATTCGCGCTGGGCCCCCGTCAGCGCGGCCGGTCCGAGAAACAGTCGGCGCAGGACCCGGCGCCGCTCGAGGCGGGCGCCGTGCTCCTGCAGGATCTCGAAATCGCCCGCCAGGCCGAGTTCCAGCGGGAAGGTGCGCACCAGGCGGGCGAAGAAGCTGTCGAAGGTTCCCAGGCTCAGCCGGGGCATCGCGTCGGTGACCGCGCGCAGCAGCCGGAGAAAGTCCGCCCCGCCCAGCCCGGGCTCCCCGATCTCCGCGGCGAGCCTGGCCGCCGCCGCCGGATCGGCCGCGGCCGCCGCGAGCTTGTTGAGGATGACGTCGAAGAACTCCCCGGCGGCCTTGCGCGTGAAGGTCAGCGCCACGATGCGCTCCGGCAGGGCCCCGCCGGCGAGCAGCCGCACGAAGCGGTTGGTCAGCGCGTAGGTCTTGCCCGCGCCCGCCGAGGCGAGAATCATCACGTGCCCGATCGTCCTCACGGGCGGCCCCCCCCGGCGCCGGCGAACGCCGGCGCCACGCTGGCCGCCACCCCGTGATGGAACAGCGCGGCGAAGGGATCGTGGTCGACCGACTCGGCGGGCGGCCAGAACCGCCGCGCCGCGATCGCCTCGGCCACGCCGAGGGCGCAGCGCAGCGCCGCCGCGTGCCAGTCGGGGGAGTAGGCCTCCCACAGCGACACGCCCGTGTCCCCGACCGCCTTCGGCAGGTCGAAATAGCCGCAGCCCGCGGGGGCCGGGGAAGCTCCCCCGCCGGGATCCGCCGACTGCCCGAGCGCCCAGAGGTAGAGCGGGAGCTGGAGGTCGGTCCAGAGGTAGGGGCGGCCGTCCACCGTGAAGCGCGCGAATTCCGGCGCCGCCCCCGCGCCGGCGGAGCGCCCGGCCGGGCGGCAGTGGGCGAGGCGCGGGGGCCTCGGAACGTCGGCGGTCTTGTAGTCGAGGACCCGGCGCGCCCCGGTGCCCTCATGCCGGTCGATCCGGTCGATCGTGCCCCGGATCGCCCGCCCGCCGAGCGCGAGGGCCGGCGAGTCCGGGAAGCGCCATTCGACGTGCTCGATCACCCAGCCGGCCGCGCGCTCGCGCGCCTGCACCTCGGCGGCCTTCGCCAGCCGCTGCCGGGCGGACTCGATCTGGACCACGAGCGGCAGCGTCCGCACCGGGCCCAGGCGCGCGCGGACCGCCTGCTCCAGCGCGGCGAGCAGGAACTCCCGCAGGACCGCCGCGTCGGTGCAGTCGCGCAGCGCCGCCTCGCGGCCCATCGCCTCGAGCGCGGCGTGGCACAGGGTGCCGAAATCCGCCGCGTCCAGCTCGGCCTTCTCCGGGTCGACGGCCTCCATCGCCAGCACGCGGGCGAGGTAGAAGCGGAAGGGACACCGCAGGTAGTCGCGAAACGCCGTCACCGGGATGGCCGCGGGTGCGTCCGCCTCGCGCGGCCGCAGCTCCCAGGCGCGCTGCCAGGGCTGGCTGGCCCGCGCCACCTCCGCGGGCCGGAAGAGGAACGCGACGCGCTCCGGCAGCCCGCCGTCCGGGCACCGCAACAGCAGCCGCGACGGCCGCAGCGGGTCGCCGGCCGCCGACGTCTTGCCGAACAGCAGGTCCACCCGGCCGTCGTGCGCGCGGGCGGCGGCCAGCGCCTGCAGGAGGTAGACGTCGCGCGCCAGACGATCCGCGTCGGTCTTGAGGCCGAGGATCTCGCGCAGGGCCTCGGGCAGGAAGGGGTCGCCGGCGACCGCCTCGGGCACGCGGCCGTCATTCAGCCCGGCGACCACGACATGGGGCGCGTCCTCCCAGAGCAGTTCGAGCCAGCCGAGGAGCTCGATCGCGCCGGCCGGCTTGTCGTCGAAGCGCCGGCTGTCGCCAAAAAGCTGGAGGGCGAGCTCCCACCAGTCATCCGGCGCGAGATCGCCGGCACCGGGCGCGGCCGCCGCCGCCTCCCGCACCAGATCGCGCCAGTCGTCCGCCAGCGCGGCCAGCCGCGCGTCAGCCGCGTCGGCGAAGTCGATCCAGCGGACGCCGTAGATCGTCGCGAGCGCCGCGAGCGGGCCGGCGGGAAACGATCCGGCCGTCAGCGCCTGCCGGAGGCCCGCCAGTTCCTCGAGCGCCCCCCGAACCTCCGGGAACGACCCGCCCAGGGAGTCCGCGTGGGCGCGGGCCGCCGGCAGCGTCACCGGGAGATGGCGGCGGCGGAGTTCGTCGAGCCCCGCCAGCAGTCGCGCGGGCGGGCAGCGGCGGCCGGCCGCCTCCGCCCGGGCCGCGCAGAAATCCAGCACTGCGGGGCAGCGGGCCAGGGCGGCCGCGGCCTCGAAGGAATCCTCGCGCGCGAGGGCGGCCAGCGCCTCCAGTAGGGTGAAGAACTCCTCGCGGCGGAACGGCCGGCCCTCGGGGTCGAAGGTCGCGAAACCGGCCCGCGCCAGTCCGTTTTCCAGGAACGGGAGCACGTCCGGGTCGGCCACGCCGACGGCCAGCCGCCCCTCCGGCGCGGCGTAGGCGCGGGCGCACGCCACCACCCGTGCGGCCTGGGCCAGCGGGTCGGCGCAGAGGTGGACGCGTTGGGCGAACTCCGGCAGATCCAGGTCGCGCCGGATCCAGGCGTCCGGGCGCGGCCGGCCCCAGTCATCGAACAGGGCCTCGCCGCCGGGGGGCCCCGGCAGCACGATGTCGACGGGTAGCGTCCGGGCCAGCGCCGCCAGCGCCGTGAGGGCCAGCGGCAGCGGGTCCGGCGTGGCGAGCACGGCGATCCGCCGCACGCCCGGCGGCAGGCCGGGCCCGGCGGCGGCGGCCAGACGGAGATCCTGCAGGTCGCGCCGGCCCAAGGCGGCGAGGCGCCCGGTGTACCGGCTCTCGAGTTCGGCCATCTGCTGCCAGCGCGCCGTCTCCGCGAAACCGGGCCCGGCGCGCTGCGTCACATCGGCCAGCCGGAGGCCGGCCTCGCCCAGCGTGGACTTGAGCCGCGCGAACTGGCCGGCCAGCCGCAGCGCCCAGGCAAACGTGCGGGACGGCGGATCCACCGGCAGGACCTCGCGGAACTCATCCAGATCGATCTCCCGGAAGACGGCGGTCCAGGCCAGCAGCGTTTCCAGGCGCGAGGCCGCGCCGACGGCCGCCGCGCCCAGGGCCAGCACCGCCTCGGGCTGGATCACCCGCGGCGGGAACACCGCCTGGCCGCGCGCGGCCGCAAACGCCGCCAGCGCCTCACGCAGCCGCCGTCCCGACTGCCGCGTCGGCACCACGACCAGGATGGACGACAGGTCCAGCGGCGCCCCGCCCGGCCAGTCGCCGGCGAGCCACTCCACCGCGCGCGGGAGCAACGGCCGATCCCAGGGCAGCAGATGAAGGCGGATGGGCATGCCGGGAGAAGCTTGCGCAGATGGCGCGCGGGGCTTCAACCCTGCAGGCGACCGCCGCCCGGGAGGCTCCGCAACAAAAAAACCCGCGCCGGGGCGCGGGTCGATCGGGGGCCGCGAGGCGCCGCCCTATTTGGCAAAGACGTACTTGGCCGCGTGCGACTTCACCCGCGCGGCGGCATTGGCATGGACAACCCCGCTGCGCACGGCCTTGTCGGCCGCGGCCACGTAGGTGATCGCCGCGGTCTTCGCCGCCGCCGCGTCGCCGGATTTCACGGCCGCCTCCAGCTGTTTCGCCAGCGTCTTCAGGCGCGTCTTCACCGCCTTGTTGCGCAGCATCCGGCGGGAGGCTTTGCGGGCATTCTTGGTGGCGGATTTGGTGTTGGCCATGGGAAGGTAATTTTGTAAGGGGTTAGGGACTCAAAGGCCGGTGGGCGAGTCAAGGTCGAATTCCCCGCGCGATGCGCGCAACGCGTCGGTCGTCATCCTTTGCAGCTCTCAACGGCGAGCAACCGCAAGCGGCACGCCACCGAGTTCGATTTCTGGGCCGAAGATGGTCTTGGTCTTGGGGCCGTAAGCCGGATTCTGTCCTTCGGCCTGCGCCGAAGTGATCGCCATTTCTCTCGGCTCCCCCGTGGGAACCGCCCTCCGCTGCGCCGGAGGCGCGCAGGAGGATGCGACATACCCGGGACTCTCGGGCGGGCCGCCCAGTCCCCTATTTTGTCTTGCACCGGATTGGGTTTTCCCTGCCGCCGGCCTCGCGGCCGGCGCGGTGGGCTCTTACCCCACCTTTTCACCCTTGCCCTGGCACGCGGCGAAACCGCACGCCGAACAGGCGGTATATTCTCTGTGGCACTATCCGTCACGGCGGCTTGACCCGCCGTGCCCCGGCTTGAACGCGGCGTACTCCGACCGGCGGCCTTGCGGCCAGCCAAACCGGCACGCCCCCGCCTCTCGCCGGGAATCCTGCCCAACAGTGTCCGGACTTTCCTCTCCGTTCCGCCAACCGGCCCGGTTGCCCGGACGGCTGGCGCTACTGACGCGGGTTTACCCGCGCCGTGGGATGTTTCCAAAGAACGGAGCGACGATCTGGCCCCAAGACCAAGGCCTGCGACAATGCCGGCAACCATCCCCCGAAGCAACTACTGAAGGACGCGGGTCCGACCACTGCCTGGCGCGTAGCGCTGCAAAAGCAAGTGACTCCTAGTTAATTACTTACGACAATAACTCGGAGGGCTGCGAGATGGCAACAAATGCCACGACGCTCTCTCCGACAGCCGACGATTACGGATTGTGGCTGGAAGATCCGGCGCCGCCTGGACCTCACCGGCCGACCCAAACAGATCGCGTCACCCGCTACCCACTCCTTTTCGCCGCCCGCCAGTCGCCACTCGCTGCTTCTTCCTAAGTTTCCAGGTAAAGGATCCGCGTGCACTGGTCGCACGTCACGAGTTTGCCGGCCTTGCGCGTCTCGCTGTCGATGTTGAACGAAATCCGCAGGTGGCACCCGCCGCACATGCCGTCGTGGATCGGCACGACCACCGGCAGGCCGGGTTTGGCGACCAGGCGGTCGTACATGCGGAGGAACGGCTCGTCGAGCACGCTGCGCGCCGCGGCAACCGACTCCATCGCCGCCTTCAGGTCAGCCTCCAGGGCGGCGGCGCGCTCGTGCAGCTCCTGAATGCGCGCCTCGTGCCCGGCCACGTTCCGCTTCAGCTCGGCATCGGCGGCGCCGGACCTCGCCTTGGCGTCGTCGATGGCATACATCACCTTGAGCTCCTCCTCCTCAAATCCGCCGATCTCCGCCTGGGCATGCGCGATCTCGCCGCCGAGGGCCTGATATTCGTCGTTCTTGCGCACCTGTGCCTGCTGGCTCTTGTAGCGCGCCATGCGATCCTGGGCGGCGCCGATCTCGTTTTCGATCGCCTTTTTCCTGACCTCGAGCTCCCGCAATTCGCCGCGGGCAGCCTCGAATGCGGCCTTTTCGGCGGCGATGGTCGCTTCGACGGCCGCGACCTCGCGCGGGACCGCTTTCACATGATTCTCCAGTGAGACGCGCTGCTGGTCGCAATCCTGCAGGATCAGCAGCTTCTCGATCGTGGGCGTCGGCATCGGTGCCCCACTGTGTGTCCGCGCCGAACCCGGTCAATTAGGATTCTCGCTCCGCGAGAATCCTAGATGTAGTACATCTCGCCCGGACCCTTCGCCATCAGCATATCGAGGGTGTAGCCCCGGGTCTTCGCCTCCAGCGCCGTCCGGACGTCGCGCCAAACCTGCTGCACGCGTCGGCCCGACTGGCCCTCGGCGCTTCCGCCCAGCTCCAAAAGGTCTCCCTCGATGAGCTTCACGATGTCGTAGAGCGTGATCTTTTCCGGGGGCCGGGAAAGCACATAGCCGCCCTGTTTCCCGCGACGGCTCGTGATGAGGCCGCCGTTGCGCAATTCGCTCAGAATCTGCACCAGGTAGTTCGCCGGAACCGCCTCGATTCTGGCCAGTTCCTCGATATGCGCGAGCCGCCCTTCACCGTGGTGCCGAGCAAGTTGCGCGAGCACCCGACAGGCGTAGTCCACTTTGACTGAAAGTTTCAAGACGCCAGCTACTTACACTGTCATCTTTGGTTGGCAACCCAAAATTGAAATGGCCCGGAAACGACCAAGAAAAACATTGTCGCTGGGCGGGTTTTCCGAGACAGTTTTTTGGTCATTTTCCACCGTAATTCCCTCCCGGCATGCCCGACCAAGAAGACCCGAAAACCCTGAGCAAAGTCCAGGCTGGCGCCGTCGCCTACGACGCGTCGAAAATCCAGAAGCTCGAGGGCCTCGAGGGCGTTCGGAAACGTCCCGACATGTACATCGGTGACACGATGGAACGCGGCCTGCACCACTGCGTTTTTGAGGTCGTCGACAACTCGATTGACGAGGCCCTGGCGGGGTTTGCCACGCACATCACGGTCAGCATCCACCTCGACGGCTCGGTTTCGATCGAGGACAACGGCCGCGGCATCCCGGTCGATCTGCACCCCGTGTACAAGATCCCGGCGCTCGAGCTGGTGCTGACCAACCTGCACGCCGGCGGGAAATTCGGCAAGGGGGCGTACCAGGTGTCCGGCGGCCTCCACGGCGTCGGCGCCAAGTGCGTCAACGCGGTTTCCGAGTGGTTCGAGGTCGAGGTGCGCCGCACCGGCATGGTCTACCACATGCGGT
>CAZKDK010000208.1:0-6625 GCA_964551145.1 uncultured Opitutaceae bacterium
GCGCGCTGTTCTTCCTCGCCGCGATCCACCGCTATCACCTGCCGGCGCGGCCGGAGTTTCCCCGGCGCGGCCGCGTGCCCTACGCGGGCTTCAGCCGCATGCTCGAACGGCGCTTCGAGGAGGCCGTCGGCGGATTCCTGCAGGCGCAGACGGCGCAGGGCCCCAACGAAGCGCTGTCCAGCGCCCTGGCCGCGGCCTACCACGCCCTGGCGTTCCAGACCCTCGCCGACCAGGTCCGCCACACCGTCCGCTCGACGCGCGGCAACGCCTGGATGTTCCGCCTCGGCCACCCCCTGGACCAGCCGCTGCGCGTGCGGCCCGAGCTGCTGCCGGCCGGGCGCGACGCGCCGGCGCCTGTGCTGCGGGAGCGCACGCCCGTGCGCATGGACCTCACCCACTGCGGCTGGAGCGACATCTTCTTCCTCGGAATGGACTTCCCCGAGGGCGCCCGCGTGCTGAACGTGTCCGTCGACCTCGGCGTGCACGGCCGCGACGCGGGGCCCCGTCCGCCCGTCGAGGCCTTCTTCCGGATCATCGACGAGCCGATCATCCGCCTCGCCAGCGTCGATCTCGAGGCCACCGCCGAGGTCCGCGAACTCGACGAGATCTTCGACTTCGGCCGCGACTACCTCGGCCTGCTCAAGGCCGCGATCATCGCCGCCGGCCTCGTGCCGCCGGGCATCGAGCGGTCCGGGGCGCGCCTGGCCGACCTGCTCGCCGCCGTCTGCGGGCCCGGCCGGGGATTCGAGCTGGTGAGCAACGTCAACCGCATCCCCAAGGGATCGCGGCTGGCCGTCTCCACCAACCTGCTCGGCGCGCTCATCGGAGTCTGCATGCGCGCGACCAGCCAGATCCGGTCGCTCGAGGGGCCGATGGCCGAGGCCGAGCGCCGGGTGGTCGCGGCGCGCGCCATCCTCGGCGAATGGCTCGGCGGCTCCGGCGGCGGCTGGCAGGATTCGGGCGGCCTCTGGCCGGGCATCAAACTCATCGAGGGCGTGACCGCCCGGCCCGGCGACGTCGAGCACGGGCTCAGCCGCGGCTGCCTGCTGCCGCGCCACACCCTGCTCGGCCCCGACCGCGTGCCGGCCGCGGCGCGCGCCCGGCTGCAGGAGTCGCTCGTCCTCGTCCACGGCGGCATGGCGCAGAACGTCGGTCCCATCCTCGAGATGGTGACCGAAAAATACCTGCTGCGCGGCGAGGCCGAGTGGGCCGCCCGCCGCCAGGCCGTGGCCACGCTCGACGAGATCCTGGGCCAGCTCGCCGCCGGCGAGGTGCGCGCGCTCGGCCGCTCGCTCACGGCCAACTTCTTCGGGCCGCTCCAGACCATCATCCCCTGGGTCAGCAACCTCTACACCGAGCGCCTGATCGCGCGCACGCGGGACGCGCTCGGTGACGCTTTCTGGGGCTTCTGGATGCTCGGCGGCATGTCGGGCGGCGGCATGGGCTTCATCTTCGCGCCGGAGCGCCGCCGGGAGGCCCAGGAGCGGCTGGAAGCGATCATGCTCGCGGCGAAGGCGGAGTTGCAGGCGGCGCTGCCCTTCGCGATGGACCCGGTGGTCTACGATTTCGCCATCAACGAGCACGGCTCCGTCGCCGCGCTGCTGACCGACGCCGCGGCGCTCCTCCCGGCCGGCTACTACCAGCTCACCGTGCCGCGCTGCCTGCGGCAGGAAGCGCGCCACCTGACCCCGCGCGAGCGGATCGACCTGCAGCAGTTCACCCGCGCGGCGCGGGCGCAGCCGGAATTCGCCGCCGTCATGCCCCTGCTGCTCGACCGCATGCTGCCGTCGGCACTGCTGGACGGCCGCGGGACGCCGCCGGGCGGCCGGCTCGACGAGCTGCTCGCCGCCAATGGCTTCGACCGCGCGCAGCACGAGCAGATCCGCGCCGACCTGCGCAGCGGGCGCATCGGACTCGCCCTGAACCGGCTGCCGCCGACCACGCGGGTCGAGGACGTGCCGGCCGACGCGCTGTTCGACGCTGCCGGGGCCGCCGCCTTCCGCGGGGCGGGCGAGGCCGCGCTGCGCGCCGGCGAGGTCGCCATCGTCACCTACGCCGCCGGCGTGGGCAGCCGCTGGACCGAGGGCGCCGGCGTGGTCAAGGGTCTGCATCCCTTTGCGCGGCTCGGCGGGCGCCACCGCAACTTCATCGAGGTGCACCTCGCCAAGACCCGCCGCGCCGGGCGGACGTTCGCCGCGACGCTCCCGCACGTCTTCACGACGAGCTACCTGACCCACGCCCCGATCGAGCGCTTCCTGCGCGAGACGGCGGGCGGGGCGCTCGACCGCACGGTGTGGCTGTCGCCCGGCCGCTCGATCGGGCTGCGGCTGGTGCCCGCGGTGCGCGACCTGCATTTCGCCTGGGAGGAGACGGCGCAGCAGCGGCTCGACGAGCAGAAGGAGAAGATGCGGGAAAGCGTGCGGGCGGCGCTGGCCGCGTGGGCGCGCCAGGCCGGCGAGGGCAGCGATTACACCGACAACCTGCCGGGCCAGTGCCTGCACCCGGTCGGCCACTGGTTCGAGGTGCCCAATCTGCTCAAGAACGGCGTGCTCGCCCGCCTGCTCGCCGCCCGGCCCGGGCTGCGCACCCTCCTCGTGCACAACATCGACACCCTCGGCGCGACCGTCGATCCGGCCCTGCTCGGCTGGTTCCGGTCGACCGACGCCGCCTTCGGCTGGGAGGTCATGGCCCGGCGGGTCGAGGACCGGGGCGGCGGCCTGGCCCGGGTGGATGGCCGCGTGCGTCTGGTCGAAGGCTTCGCCCTGCCCCGCGAGGAGGACGAGTTCGCCCTCTCCTACTACAACGCCAACACCTGCTGGATCGACATCGACCGGCTCCTCGCCCTCTTCGGACTCGGCCGTGGCGACCTCGCCGACGCGGACAAGACGGCCACCGCCGTGCGCGCGCTCGCCGCGCGCATGCCGACCTACGTGACCCTCAAGGACGTCAAGAAGCGCTGGGGCCACGGCCAGGAGGACGTGTATCCCGTCGCCCAATTCGAGAAGATCTGGGGCGACATGACCGCGCTGCCCGAGTGCGGGCACGCCTTCGCCGTCGTGCCGCGCAGCCGCGGCCAGCAGCTCAAGGAGCAGGCGCAGCTCGACGTCTGGCAGCGCGACGGCTCGGCCGCCTACATCGAATCGCTTGGGGACTGGGAAGGCTGATCGCCGGCTGTATCGGCCCCGTATGACGGGGAGTGATGCTTTTCACCCTGCGGATCGGGATTGTCGGGAAGGTCCGACCCGTCTTTGCTCGGTGGTCCTTATGGACCAGGTCAACATCGGCATGATCGGCGGCGGCACGGTGGGCAGCGGCGTGTTTCACGCCCTCCAGCATAATGCCGGCCTCATGACGGCCCGGCTGGGTCTGCGGCCCGCCATCACCAAGGTCGCCGTCAAGTCCTTTGACGAGCCGCGGCCCTACCCCATCCCGCGTGCGGTCATGACGCTGGACTGGCGCGAGGTGGTCGAGGATCCGTCGGTGCAGATCGTGATCGAGCTGGTCGGCGGCACCGGCATCGCCAGGACCATGATCCGCGCCGCGCTCGAGCGCGGCAAACCGGTCGTCACCGCCAACAAGGCCCTGCTCTCGGCGCACGGGCCCGAGCTGTTCGCCGCGGCCCGCAAATTCAAGACCAATCTCTATTACGAGGCCAGCGTCGCCGGGGGCATCCCGATCATCAAGGTCGTGCGCGAGGGCCTCGTCGGCAACCGGTTCGAGCGGATCTACGGCATCGTCAACGGCACCTGCAACTACATCCTCACGCGGATGAAGCTCGAGGGCGCCGCGTTCGCCGACGTGCTCGCCGACGCCCAGCGGCTCGGTTACGCCGAGGCCGACCCGACGCTCGACGTCGACGGCCACGACGCCGCCCACAAGATCGGCATCCTGGCGTCACTCGCCTACGGCTTCTGGGTCGACGTCCACGACATCCACATCGAGGGCATCCGGAATCTCACCCCGCTCGACATCAAGTTCGCCGACCAGCTGGGCTACACCGTCAAGCTCCTCGGCATGGTCCACGCGGTGCCGCCGGCCGAGGACAGGGGCGGGAAGGCGTCGGCCGGCCGTCGCATCAGCGTGTCGGTCAGCCCGACGCTCGTGCCCAACGCCCATGTGCTCGCCAGCGTCGGCGGCGTCTTCAACGCGGTCTTCGTCTCGGGTTTCCCCATCGGCGACACGCTTTACTACGGACGCGGCGCGGGCAAGGACGCCACCGCCAGCGCCGTGCTGAGCGACCTGGCCGACGCCGCGCTCGACCTGCGCCACGGCACTCCGCAGCGCGTGCCGGCCTTCGTCCCCCACGCGTCCGCCGGCGGCATGATCCCGTTTGCCGAGTCCCGCTCGCGGTTCTACCTCCGCCTAGACGTCCTCGACCGCCCCGGCGCGATCGCGAAGATCTCGGCCATCCTCAGCCGGGCCGGCATCAGCATCTCGTCGATCATCCAGCCCGAGGCCCACGAGGGCGAGACGGTCCCCGTGATCCTGATGACGCACGCCGCGCGCCGCGCCGCCATGGATCGCGCCCGCGCCGCCATCGCCCGCATTCCGGCGGTCAAGGGCCCCTCGCTGCTCCTGCCCGTCGAGGACTTCGCCTAGGAACCGGCCGGACTCCGTCCATCCGGCTCCTTCGCCGGAACGGCTGCACGTCCCGGGTCGGTATCCGTGCGACTCACTCTCGCACCCGAGCGGGGGTGTCCTATCGCCGAGAAACTACCTTGCCCAACACTCGGGCCGCCTCCGTGAACTCTGGGCCCCCTCGGTGCGCTCCGTGTCGATCGGGGAAAATCATTCTTTGGGCCTCCGCCGTTTCGGCTTCGGATCCACGCCCAGCCGCGGATCGCGGCGCCGGGCGAGCGCTACCAGCCGCTCGGCGGTCGGTTCGAAGCGGTCCGCGGTCTCCGGCAGATACAACCATTTCGGCAGGATCGGGTGCGGCGACAGCACAGGGAACTCCGCCAGCAACGACGCGTGCTGCGCACGCTCCGTGCACACCAGCACGCCGCGCCAGGGTTCCTCGCCCGCCGTGAAATAGAGCATCAGCCGGCCGTCGAGGTAGGCGCTCTTGCCGCCGAACATCGGCCGCAGGAGGAACGTGGGGTCATCCTCCAGCGGCTCCCACAGCCACTGGTACGGATGCACCCGCCGGGTCCGGCCGGTCGGTGGTTCGCGCATGGTCGCAAGACTCGCGTCGCTCGCCGTCGGCGTCACCGCGCCTCGGGGCGGCGGGTGCCAGCCGGGGCGCCGCTTTCAGACGCGTTTGAGCACATCCTTGGTGAATTCGTTGCGCGTGTTGCCGGTGTTGAGCGTCCCCGCCGGCTCGAACAGGACGGCCTCCACCTCGTCCGGCGCGTGCGGCTGGTGCTCGATTCCCCGGGAAACGATGAAGAACTCGCCGGGCGAGACGACGACGGTCCGGTCGCGCAGGCGCAGGTGCAGGACGCCGCGATGGACCAGAAACAGCTCGTCCTCGTTGTCGTGATGGTGCCACGTGAATTCGCCCTTGAGCTTCACGCATTTCACGTGCTGGCCGTTGAGCTCGCCCGCGATATGTGGGTCCCAATACGTCGAAATCCGGGAGAAGACCTCGTCCAGTTTGACAGTGGTCATGTTGTTAAGATCGACCGGAGAAAGTCGTTACGGCAAACCCGGGTTGTCATCTATTAAATGACAACGGTCAAGGTCGGGGCGCCCATCTCCGCACGACAGGGAGGGGTATCCCCGAATCGAAAGTCCGGCCTCCTGACGCCGCAGCCGCCACACCCCGCGTTCGATCCGCCGGCCGCACACGGCGGCGGTCCTTTTTGACCGCCTGGCTCGGACAGAGCCCCCCTACCCCTGCGCCGCAAGAATCTCCTCGGCGCGCTTCACGAGCGAACGGAATTCGGCGCGGTAGCCGCCGGCGTCGGAGCCCGTGCCCTCGTCGGCCCAGACCTCCGCCTCGGCCAGCGTGGCGGCGCCCTTGTGCGGCGAATCGCGCAGCACCAGCCCGAAGCCGGCCACCGCCGCCGCGAACTTGAAGTCCGGGCTCGCGTCCGCGAACGCGGCGCCCCGGTCGACCAGCGGGAACTCGAGCAGCTGGCTGGCGCCGCCGGCCGGCGCCTGGTAGCGGACCTTCACGGTGAGCAGCTCCGCGCTGGGTTTTGCGTTTTGGGTTTTGGGTTCTGGGTCGGCCGGCTGCTGGTATTTCAGCGGGTCGACGGTGGATTCCGGCTTCCACGCCACGCCCACCGGGATGACCTCGTAGAGGGCCGTGACCGTGTGGCCTGCGCCGATGTCGCCGGCGTCGATCCGGTCGTTGTTGAAATCCTCCGCCTGCAGTCGCCGGTTCTCGTAGCCGATGAGGCGGTACGCCTGGACCTGGACGGGATTGAACTCCACCTGGACCTTCACATCGCGGGCGATGACGGCGAGGGTTCCGTTGACCTGCTCGGCGAGTACCTTGCGGGCCTCGCGGGCCGAGTCGATGTAGGCGTAGGTGCCGTTGCCGCGGTCGGCGAGCTCCTCGAGGGTGGCATCCTTGAGGTTGCCCATGCCGAAGCCGAGCGCGGTGAGGAAAACGCCGCCCCGCGCCTTCTCCTGGATCAGGCGCACGAGGTCGCCGCGGTTGGTCACGCCGACGTTG
>CAZKDK010000209.1:0-6587 GCA_964551145.1 uncultured Opitutaceae bacterium
CCGCGCGGCGGCTAGCGATTGAGGTGAAAACGTGCCATAAATAGCGGATGGGCGTAAACGAATTCATCATCCAGCATGTGATTCACGTCGCGGCCGCGCTCGTGCTCGTGGGCTACACGTTTTATGCGTTCGCGGCGCCGCAGGATACCCGCAAGCGGGTGCTGTTCTGGACGGGCGGGGCGAGCCTGGCGATGGTCCTGACGGGATTGCGCATGTGGCAGGGCATCTACGGATTCGCGCCGGCGGGCTGGCTCGTGGTGAAGATCGTCTGCTGGCTCGGGCTGTCGGCGTTGGCGGGCATCGCGTACCGCCGGCGCGAGAAAGCCGGCATGCTGGCTTCGGTGGCGATCGTCCTGGCGGTCATCGCACTGGTGATGGTGTACGCGAAGCCGTTCTGACTCAGAGGACAGTCGTCAGAGAACAGAGGACAGCCTGCCGCGCCGGAACGCGACGGGTCCTTCACGGCGGGATCTGGAGCGTCCGCCCTTTGGGGCCGGCGATTTGGAGTCGTGTAGGGCGCGTGTCTTGCACGCGCCGCTCCGGGATCCGACGTTTTCGGCCGGCGCCACTCGACAAGCTCGGGGCCTTCGGCAAGACGCCGGCCCTACAGGATTGCAGATTCCTCCTGCGCCTCTTTGCGGCCAAAGCGAAACGTCCGTCCCTCGCCGGTTTTCACGGACGCCGGCGTGTGGATTTCCTTCGCGGATCGATTCGGATCTTGAATCTGAAGAGATTTCTAATCAATGATATCAGGCGTTCGGGCCGTGTCGGGTGCGCCAAGATTCAATCCCCAAGTCCGCTTGGATATGCCAACCCCCGGTGCGGCATAATCATCCTGTTAGGTGCAAGAACATCACATGAATACCCTGAAGGTTCTTGGGATCTTGTTTCTCGTGTCAGCACCCGTTTCGGGTTTTATCCTCCAAAGTCGCTGGAGTCTTTTGGCGACTCAGCGACCAGCGCAGGTAGTGTCCGACAGCACGATCACGCAAGCAGACGGCACGGTAGTTCACACGACGCGGGCCGTTGGCTATTCAGCCAACATCCGATGGAGCTTGGTTCTGGCATTGCTGACAGTTTTTGTCGCGGGAATTGTGTGTTTGTATTATGGATGCAGGAGAGATGCTGGCACCTGACCATGCGCTGCAGCGTACGGCGGCATTGCGCTGTTGTTCAAATCGCCGCGCCTCCTGGCCGCCGTTGCTGAGCTTGGGTCGTTCGGCATAGACCAATACCGACACTCGCCACGGCGGTGATTGTACTCGCATTCGCGTTATTGGTGTGTGCGTTCTTGGTTTACGACCAGATCGTCAGGAGAGAATATCGGAAGCACCCGACCGAGTGGGAAAAAGACAGAAGGCCCATTGGGTTCTTCTGGGTCCCAAAGGAAGGAAACATTTGGTCGGGCTCATCTGCTCGGTCGAGTGCCATGGTCAGTTGGATGCTCCTGACTCCGACATGGGCGAGAGCGGACCAGGACGCTTACCCGTTGTTCAAGTGGTTTAGGATCGCGACCATCTCGTATCTCGTATTGTTCATTTGTTTCGTGGCTTCGATCTTCGAACTAATATGAAGAGGGAGCCGAACCAATCGCCGCTGCCAATTCGGCCGTCGGTCACGCCGCGTGCTTGCGCACGGGTCGCGCCCGCCGTCCCCCTGCTAGGTCTTTGACGTACGCCAAGAGATGAAACGATTTGTTATAATCCTATTCGCTCTTGGTGCGGCGGCAGTCCTTGCCGTTGTCGCACTTCTCCTATTTGCGTTCAGTGGCGGCGAACTTGAAAGAGGCGCGCATTTGGCACACGTCGATTGGCTGCCGGCAGAGGCGACCGACGTCACCTACGCCAAGAGAGAGGGATTCGGTTGGGTCACCTGCTACGAGTGCCGCCTGCCGAAAGAAGCATTCGAGCGTTTTGCCCGGAAACAAGGGTGGACGTTGACGCCGAAGAGCGACGTCACCACGGGTCTGCGTCTTTTCCTTTTCCCATCTCCGCCCACGAAGAATGTGGAGCGGAATG
Organism: uncultured Opitutaceae bacterium; assembly: GCA_964551145.1. GTDB lineage: Bacteria > Verrucomicrobiota > Verrucomicrobiia > Opitutales > Opitutaceae > Fen-1467. Next base: position 2,019 of record CAZKDK010000209.1, read on the forward strand.
GTGTTGTCGTTGTCGATTCGGAACCCAAAGCGAGCGATTCGGTTTCCAAGGCGCTGTTCTACGAGAAGCGGCATCCGAACGGTGGGGGTATCACCGTCATCTACGACCTCGAAAAAGAACGCCTTTTCGTTTGTGAAAGCCATCGATAGTCGGGCGAATCCGTTAGTGAAGACGACTTCGAGAGACGTCGCGCCCCAACTCTAGCCGATCTCCCCCAGCCAGATGATGAAAGCGCACTCCACCGTGCCGCGGCTGAGCCGGACCGCCCTGATCGCTCCGTGCGGCATCAATTGCGGGGTCTGCCTCGCATTTCTGCGGACGAGCAGTCGCTGCCCGGGATGCCGGGTCGACGACCCCCGCAAGCCCAAGACCCGGACCGGCTGCCGGATCAAGACCTGCGCGGCGAGGCGCGGGCCCTTCTGCATCGGTTGCGCGGACTTTCCCTGTCAGCGCCTGCAGCATCTCGACCGGCGGTATCGCACGAAGTACGGGATGAGCATGATCGACAATCTGCGCCGGATCGAAGCCGTCGGGGTGCGGCGGTTCGCGGAGGAGGAGAGAGTCAGGTGGACTTGCGGCGCATGCGGCGCGACGATCTGCGTGCACAAGCCATCGTGCCTCATATGCGGACAGAGGCGCGCCGCGCACCAACTGATCGCGGTCGCCGCTCCCGGTTCGCTTTCCCGAAAAAAGCATCGAAACCAAGGCCCGTACGGCCGCCCCAAAAAGAAGGAATGCACCAAATGAATGCCCCACTAGTCCGGTTCGCCCTGGCCATCGGCCTGCTCGCGGCGCTGCGCGCGTTCGCCGCAGACAGCGTCGTCGAGGTCAGACTCGACCAGATGGTCACCGTGACGGCGACGGGCGATGACCAGCTGCCCTTCAAGTTCAACGCCGACCGCCCCTTCGTGATCTCGCTCAACCTGAGCATTCCCGGCTATGACGCATTCAAGGGCAACCTCGTGGCCAACCTGACGGCCGGCGATCTCGCGGGGAAGGTCGTGTTCGATCTCTTCGCGTCGGAGAAGCCGCCGCAATTCGTCGAAGTGATCCTCGGGCGCAGAGTCCCGGTGGCGATTGCGCAGGCGGTCATCAAGGCGGTCGGCGCCATCCCCGGTCTGAAGATGACGCTGGTCCTCGAGACCGAGGACAACCAATTTGGCGGGACCCAGCGCATCTATGTGGGCTCGCTCACGCAGAAACCCCGGACACCGGTTTCCGCGGAAAAGCTGCGATCACTGCTCGCTCCCCAGCACAGCCCCGAGGAATTCCACGCCCTGGTGGTGAAGGACAGCTGAGGACGGCGGTCAGTGCTCAGAGGACAGTGGTCAGAGGACAGAAGTCAGTGATCAGAAAGCCGGGAATCCGACTGACTTCTGACCACTGATCTCTGACTACTGACTCTTGCCTCGCGGCACCCGCGGGCTAAGCTGCCGGCCGTGACGGCGAACGTGCCCGAGGAACCACTGCCCACGGCTCCCGCCGGCGAACTGTGCGGTCTGTGGATCGACGAGCGCGGCGCCGCGCACCTCGCCGTGAGCACGGCGGACGGGGGCCGGGAGGAGCGGGTGGAGCCGTTCCGGCCTTTCGCCTGGCTCGGCGACGCCGCCGTGACGCGCGGCCTGGCGGGCGTCGAGCTCGAAGCCCTGAAGGGCGCGGGCACCTACGGCTGGCTGGCGCACGCGCGCGAACGGGCGGCCTTCGACGAGTTGGTGAACGAGGCGCCCGAGGGCGCGCTGATCGACTGGATCCGTCCGCTGGAGAACCAATACCTGCTGCAGACCCGGCGCCGGCTGTACGACAAGCTGACCTACCGCCAGCTGCGCCGCTGCCAGCTCGACATCGAGACGGGCCATGGCGCCGGCGGCGGGTTCAGCGACGCGCGCAATCCGGGCGACCGGGTGCTGGCCGTCGGACTGCACTTCGGCGCCGAGCCGCGGTTGCTCGTGCTGGTCGAGGACACCGACGCCGCGGAGAAGCGGCTCCTGCTCGAGTTGAACGAGGTGATCGCCGCGGAGGATCCCGACGTGATCGAGGGGCACAACATCTTCAAGTTCGACCTCGACTACCTGCGCCTGCGCTGCCGCCGGCACCGGGTGCCGTGCGCGTGGGGCCGCTTCGGCCAGACGGCGACGTTTCGCAACAGCCGCATGAAGGTCGCCGAGCGGCTGATCGACTTCCCGCGGTGCGACGTGCCCGGCCGCGCCGTGATCGACACCTACCTGCTGGTGCAGCTCTACGACATCACCACGCGGGAGATGTTGGCGTACGGATTGAAGGACGTCGCGATCTACTTAGGCGTCACCGAGGAAGCCGGCGGCGAGCGCACCTACATCGAGGGCAGCCGCATCCAGGAGGCGTACTGCGGCGACCGCCCGCGGTTTCTGGCCTACCTGGCCGACGACCTGCGCGAAACGCGGGGCGTGGCCGACGTGCTGCTCCCGACCTATTTCGAGCAGGTGAAGTCGTTTCCGATGCTGCTCCAGGAGGCGACCCTGCGCGGAACGACGAACAAGATCGATCTGCTCTTCCTCGAGGAATACTACCACGCCCGCCAGGGCTGCCCGCAGCTGGCGACGGAGGTGGCGCCCTTCGCGGGCGGCTACACGCGCAGCTTCCAGGAGGGCGTGTTCCGCCACGTGCTCCATTTCGACGTGGCCTCGCTCTATCCGAGCCTGCTCCTCGACATCGGCCGCAACCCCCGGGGCGACACGCTGGGCGTGTTCATCCCGCTGCTGACGCAGCTGCGCGACTACCGGCTGAAGTGCAAGCAGCTCGCGCGCACGGCGCCCACCGAGGAGCTGCGGGCCGAGTACCAGGCGCGGCAGGCCGCCTTCAAGATCCTCATCAATTCGTTCTACGGCTACCTGGGCTTCTCGGCCGCGCGGTTCGGCGACGGCGAGCTCGCCGCCGAGGTCACGCGCCGCGGGCGGGAGCTGCTCCAGGCGTTGATCGACGAGTTCACCAAGAACGGCTGCACGATCCTCGAGGCCGACACCGACGGGCTCTACCTCTCCTCGGAGAACCATTTCAGCGATCCGGAGAAGCTGCTCGGTTCGGTCGCCGGCATCCTGCCGCGGGGCATCGAGCTGGAGTTCGACGGCCACTACGAGTCGATGTTCTGCTACAAAGCCAAGAACTACGCGCTCTACGACGGCCGGAAGATCATCCTGCGCGGCTCGGCCCTGCGCTCGCGCGGCACCGAGCCTTTCCTCAAGCGGCTGAACGACCAGCTCATCCGCCACCTGCTGGGCGCCGGGGTGGACTCGCCGGTGGTGCTGCTGGAGGACTACCGCCGGAGAATCGCGGCGCGCGAGGCGGACATCGCCGAGCTCGCGAAATCCGAGATCCTCGGCCAGAATCCGGAGGCCTACGAGCAGTTCGTGGCTGGCGGCGGCAAGCCGCGCCGTGCGGCGGCCGAGGTGGCCCTGCAGCTCGACCCAAGGCCGCGCATGGGCGACCGCGTGACGTATTTCATCGCCCCGAAGACCAAGGGGCAGACGGCCGACTGGCAGCGGGCGCGGCCGGCGACGGTCTACGACCGCGACCAGGCGCCCTACGATCCGCAGTACTATCTCGACCGGCTGGACGACTGGATCGAACGGTACGGGAAGTTTCTCGGCGTGGCGCCGGTTAAACCGCAGGGCGAACTGTTCTAGTTCTTGACGTTGTAGGGCGGGGTGGCTGACCCCGCCGCTTCGTGATCGCAGTCGTATCTGGCGGGGTCAGCGACCCCGCCCTACAACGGCGAAGGTTGGCCTCCGCCCGCCTTCCCGCTTGGCATGTTCGCGGTGGACTCCGCATCCAAACGGGATTCCATGGCAGGCATGGCGACCATCTATGAGCAACTTCGGGCAGATATCGTTGCCGCCATGCGGGCGCGCGAAGGCGTGGCGCTGACGTCGCTCCGCACGGCGGATGCCGCGATTCAGCGCGCATCGCTGGACGGCAACAAGCCGATCGACGACGCGCTGGTCGTTACGACTCTGCGCAAGGCGGTCAAGAATCTTGCCGACGCCAGGATCGAGTTCGCCAAAGGCGGGCGCGCCGATCTGGTCGCCGCCAACGACGCGGAGATCAAGCTGCTGGAGAAGTACCTTCCGCAGGGGCTCGACGCTACGCAACTCGACGCGCTGATCGCCGAGGTCATCAAGGAGACGGGCGCGGCCTCGAAGCGGGACATGGGCAAGGTGATGGGTGCGCTGAGACAGCGGCCGGAGGCCGGCCAGATCGACATGGGAGCGGCCAGCAAACGGGTCCAGGCCAAACTGCCGTAAGCCGGACGTTTTTTTCACAGGAGGCCGCGGAGGCAGCAGAGGAGTTCTTTCAGAAGCCAGGAAGCCATGACGGAAGCCATTTCTGGCCGACGATCCCCTCGTGCCTTGGTTCCTTTGTGGTGAAGACTGAAGCCGGTTTTTTCGAACCGGGTGAACCACCAAGGCACGAAGACACAGAGGCGGTCCAATCCTGCGTTTGGAGGGCGCGCCCTGCGGTCGCGCCGCCCTTGGGCACTCGGCGACTACGAAGCTTTGCCGGACGCTCGGGCTGCAGGCTGGGGACGCGACGCCC
>CAZKDK010000210.1:0-6535 GCA_964551145.1 uncultured Opitutaceae bacterium
TGCCCGTGATCGAATACGCGCCGGTCACTCCGGCGTCGTTGGTTAAGCGCAGGCCGTTGACCGTTTCATCGGCGTCGAGCGTGACGTTGCGGCGGCCGTTGCCGAGGGTGCCGAAGCTCGCCAGGGCGGTCGTGCCGTTGGGCACCGTGGCCGGCGTCCAGTTGGCGCCCGTGTTCCAGTTGACGCTCGAAGAGCCGTCCCACTCGGTCCACGTCAGCGGCGCCGGAGTCAGCAGATAGCCTGAATTGGCGCCGTAGATCGTGTTGGAGAGCGAGGCGGCCTCGGTGGCGAGGCCATAGCCCGCGAAGTAGACGGTGCCGACGTTCTGCCCGACCACCGTGGTGGCGAGGGTGTCGACGCCGGTTTCCCAGCGGTTCACGACGAACACCCCGCTGGCCGGCGGCGTGTAGGTGCCGAACAGGAACGTGTTCGCCCCGGTCTGCGGGCCGAAGTCCAGCGTCGCACCGCCGGCGGCCGCGAGGTTGCCGATCTTCTGGGAGAACCCGTTCAGATTCAGGGTTCCGGTGGCGGCGATGCTCACGCTCCCGGTGTTGGCCAGGACGTCGTTTGCGCCGAGCTGGAGCGTGCCCGCAGTGATCGCCGTGCCGCCCGTGTAGCTGTTCGCACCGGACAGGGTCAGGGTGCCGCCGTCATTCTTCACGAGGCCGCCGGTGCCGGAGATGGCGCCCGACAGGGCGGTGGCGCCGCTGCCGTCGACCGTGACCGTATGGGCGCCGAGCGCCAGGGTGCCGGTGAGGTTCAGCGTGCCGGTCGAGGCGTTCCTGATCTCGAGGTCATTGGCCGTGGTCAGGTTCGAATTGACGGTGTGGGCGGCAGAGCCGTTCGTACCCGAGACGAGGATACCCGACGGCCCCAGCACGCCGTGGTTATTGAAGGCGATCGTGCCGTTGTTGAGGGTGTAGGCGAAGGGCGCGTCGATCTGGATGGAGCGCACGTCGCGGGTCTGGCCGGCGCCGACGTCGATCGATTGCGCGGAGCCGACGTAGGTGTTGTTGAGGAGGACATCGGCGCCCGGGGCCGGAGCGGAGCCGCCGCTCCAGTTGGCGCCGGTGGCGCCCCAGGTGCTTGTGCCCGCGGCATTGGTCCAGAGATTGGCCGCCACGCTGGTGAGCGTGACGTCCCGGATCTCGTGGATGTCGGTCGAGCCGCCGGTGCTGCCCGTGAAACCCATGACCAGCTGATCGGGCCGGGCGTAGCCGGAAAGATCGATGGAGTAGAGCGGCACGAAGGCGGCGCCGTCGCCGGCCTGCAGGTAGACCGTCATCTGGTTGGTGGCGGTGATGACGACCTGAACCGTGCGGGAGTTCGCGCCGGACGGACGGGTGGCCGAGGCGGGGAATGCGAGCTGGGTGGTCAAGCCGGTGGTCCCGCCGAGATAGTCGTATCCCGTCGTGCCCTGGCCCGGTCCGCGCACGGCGATGGCGTTGGGCACCGAGCCGACGCCGCCGACCCGCCCCTCCGAAGGGTTGGAGTAGTTGCCGAACTCGTCGATTCCGAGGCCGACATAACCACCGTTCATGCCGTTGATGTCGGCCGGAATCCCGGCGGCGGCGGCGGTCTTCTGGGCGTAGCCGAGGCTGCCGCCATAGGCGCCCACGCTCAGGGGCTTGCTCGCGTCAGCGAGAAAGAAGGTGATGCCGTCCGCCCCTGATCCGTTGTAGGTGGCATAGCTGAACTGCACCGCGATCGTGGCGTTGGCGCCATTGAACGTGGTGTTGCTGCGGGCGTACGTGGCCTGGTTGCCGCCGTTGCTCGTCAACCGCAGCCAGCCGCTGCCGGCGGGATCCGGGTTCGTCGCCAGCGTGGTCGTGAGGGTGGGATTGAAGCCACCGCCGTTGTTGCCGAAGGTCCAACCCGGGGCGGTGCTGTTCCTGAACGATTCGCCGATTATCGCCTGGGCCTGGGCGCTTGCGACCGCTCCAAGCGCCAGTAACAGGCACGATGTTCCTTTGAGGAAATGCATGGCGCGCGCTCTTGTTTCTATTATGCTGAAAATCAGTGGGATGATGCGATGATAGGATTTCAGCGTAATAGGAGCGGCGGTAGTGTTAAGCGGCTGCAATAAGTGTCGTCGACGACGTCTGAGGCACAAACCCTAACCGGGCCTGCCCCATGATTTTACATCGTTTTTAAGCCGGTCATTAACCATTCATGGACAACGCAATTCGCTCTGCTGGCGATGCCATGACCATGGCCTCTTCCAAGCCGACGGAAGACACTGTGCCGGCCGCGGCATTCGTGCTCCCGAGGATGCCGGCGCAGCCCAACCGCGCGCGCCGGAGCCGCGCTCGCGCGCAACGGGTCGCGAGCGGCCGACTCAGAGTCCGAGCGACGTCCGGTAAATCCGTGGCACGCGCTTGGTCACGGAGCAGAGGGTCTCCCAAGGAATCGTGTCGGACCACGCGCTGAACTCCGCGACGCTGATTTCGGCGTCGCCCTGGCGCCCCACGAGGACGGCCTCATCGCCGCATTCCACGCCACCGACGTCGGTCACGTCGACGATGGTCTGGTCCATGGTGACCCGGCCAAGCACGGGGCACCGTGCGCCGCGAATCAGCACCTCGGCCCGGTTGCTGGCGGCGCGCGCAATGCCGTCGCCGTAGCCGGCGCAGAGCACGGCGACCGTGGAGTCCCGCGCGAGCGTCCGCGTGCGTCCGTAGCTGATGCCGGTCGCCGCCGGCAGGCGCTTCACGAGGCCGACGCGCGTGTGAAAGCTGAAGACCGGCTCGGTGTGGACCCGCGCGAGCATCGAGTGCGGATGGGGCAGGATGCCGAACTGCAGCAGCCCGACCCGCACGGCGTTGAACGGCTGCTCGCCGTGGGAGGTCTCGAGGCCGGCGCTGTTGTCGGCGTGGATGAGCAGCCGCGCCGGATCGAGTCCGGGACAGCGCCGGAGGGCCGCCAGGAACCGGTGCCGCTGCTCGTCGGTGAACCCGGGATCCTCGTCGGCGCTGGAGAAGTGGGTGAACGCGCCGTCGAGCCGCACGTGGCGCGCCTCGCGGATCCGGGCGTAGAGTTCGGCCGCCTCCTCGTGCCAGACCCCGAGGCGCCCCATGCCGGTGTCGATCTTGAGGTGCACCGCCACGACGTGGTCCGTGGCCGCGCCCACGGCCTCGAAGCGCGCGACCTCGCCGGCGCTGGACACCGTGGCCGTGAGGTCGTGCTCCACCAGCATCTTGTCCTCCCCGGGCAGCAGCGGGCTCAGCACGAGGATGGGCCAGCCGGGGCCGAGTTCGCGGATGGCGGCGGCCTCGGTGACGTTGGCGACCGCGAAAAGATCGGCGCCGGCATGCATCAGGCGGGCCACGGTTTGATGCAGTCCGTGGCCGTAGGCGTCGGCCTTGACGACCGCGACGTACTTGATGTGGGCGGGAAGCGACGCCCGGATGAGCTTCAGGTTGCGTTCCAGGGCCGCGAGATCGATCTCGGCCCAGCAGCGCAGGGGAGGTTGCGAAACCGGTTGCATGAAAGTCCTTGGGTTGCCGGCCGTGTTCATGGGTTCCGGGCGCGGTCCGGGATGCCCGGCGCCGGAGCCGAGCGGACTCCAGCCCGGTGGACCTGCGGCGTCCAGGTGACATAGGCGGCGTCCTCGTGGAGAAAGGCGTCCGGCTGGGGCGCGGGCCGCAGGAGCTCGGCCTGTTCCCGGCCGCGCCACAACTCGGCCAGCGAGTAGGGCACCTCGACCGCCGGGCGCGGTGGCGGCGCCCAAGAGCGAAAACCCGCGGGCATGAACAACGCGCCGTCGAGGCTCCCGAGCTCGGCCCGGGTCAGGCGCCGCAGCGGGCCGGGGCCGCCGGGGGCGGCGACCGCGACGCAATGCCACGTCTCGCGGCGCGCGTCGGCGGTGACGGCAAACGGCGCCGGTGTTCCCGCGGCGACGAGGGCGTGCGCGACCAGCTCGAGGCTGCGATAGGCGAAGGCCGGCAGGGGACGATCCCGAACGGCCTGCCAGGTTCGCAGCGCCATGGCCGCGGTCCGGATCCCGAGGATGGAGCCCGGCCCTTCGCAGAACACGCAGGCGCCCAGATCGGGCACTCCGAGGCGGGCCTCGGCCAGAACGTCCGCGGTGCAGGCGAAGACGGCGATGCCGGCCTCCTGGGCGGAGCTCCGCCAGACGGGCTCGCGATCCGGACGGTACAGTCCGACCTGCACCGCCGCCGATGCCGAATCGATCACCAGGACGGCGCGATGGGCGTCGACGAGCGGGGCCAGGGCGGGCATGAGGACGAAGCATGGAAGGCGCCGCCCGGCGGGCAAGATCGGAGCGACCCGGGATCCGATCCGGGCGACGGTCGGATTACTCCAGCATTGACCGGCCGAGCGGCGGTCCGGTACCGTGACCATTTCCGCCCGAACACCTCCCATTTCCCTCCAACGCAGTGAACATCGAACTCAAAGACATCACCGAAACCCGCAAGACGCTGGTGGTCTCCCTCGATCAGTCCGAGGTGGACGCCGAACATCAGGCGGCGGCGGCCGAGATCGCCAAGGTGGCCCGCCTGCCGGGTTTCAGGCCGGGGCGGGCGCCGGCGGAGCTGGTCCTCAAGCGCTTTGGCAAGGACGTGCAGGAGGAGTTCCGGCGGAAGGTCGTGGCCCGGGCGTACCGCGCCGGGCTGGATCAGTCGAAACTCGACGTGCTCGACGTGGTGAACGTCGACGAAGGCAAGATCGAGGCCGGGCTTTCCGCGGTGGTCACGTTCACGCTCGACGTCCAGCCGCAGTTTGAGCTGCCCGACTACGTCGGACTGCCGACCAGGATCGCGCCCACCGAGCCGAGCGAGGAGGAGGTCGCCGGCGTGATCGAGCACCTGCGGCAGGAGCGCGCCGATTTCCGGGTCGCCGCCCGCGCGGCGCAAAAGGGCGACTACGTCAAGCTGGCCTACCGCGGCAGCATCGACGGCAAGCCGGTCGCCGAAATCGTCCCGGAGCGCCAGGTGTACGGCGAGGTGCCCCAGACCTGGGAGGAGGTCGAGGGCGCCGAGACGGGGCTGATCCCGGGCCTGGGTGCGCAGCTCGGCGGGCTCAAGGCGGGCGACAAGAAGGCGGTGACGGTGATCTTTCCGCCCGACTTTGCCGCCGCGCCGGAGCTGGCGGCCAAGACCGCCGTCTACGCGGTCGACGTGCAGGAAGTGCGCGAGCGCGTGCTGCCGGCCCTCGACGCGGAGTTCTTCAAGGTCCAGCAGGTGCCGGATCTCGAGGCGCTGCGGACGCAGGTCCGCCAGAATCTCCGCCTCAGCAAGGAGCAGCAGAACCGGCGCGCCCAGCGCGAGCAGGTGGGGGAGGCGCTGGCGGCCAAGATCGAGTTCCCGCTGCCCGAAAGCATGATCGCGGCCGAGACCCAGGGCGTGCTGCGCCGGTTCATGGAGGAGAATCTGCGCCGCGGCGTGCCCGGGGCGGAATTCGAGAAGAACAAGAAGGAACTCTACGAGAGCGCCCGCCGCGCCGCGGCCGGCCGCGTCAAGCGGCAGCTGCTGCTCGCCAAGGTCGCCGAGAAGGAGAAGATCGAGGCGGACGAGCGCGATCTCGACCGCGCCATCCTGCAGGAGGCGGTGCGCTCGAACCAGCGCCCGGAGAAGCTGGCGCGGGAGCTGACCCGGGATCGCGAGCGCCTGCGCTCGCTCCAGCGGGCCATCGTCTTCGACAAGGCGCTTGATTTCCTCGTGGGCAAGTCTACCGTCACCACGGCGGTGTCCAAGACCTGAACACTTCGCCCCATCCTGTGAGCTACTACGTTCCCTTCATCATCGAGAACACCGGCCGCGGCGAGCGGAGCATGGACATCTACTCCCGCCTGCTGAAGGACCGGATCATCTTCATCGGGACGCCGATCGACGACGGGGTGGCGAGCCTCGTGATCGCCCAGATGCTCTATCTCCAGATGGAGGACGCGAAGAAGGACATCCATCTCTACATCAATTCCCCGGGGGGAGTCGTCACCGGCGGCATGGCGATCTACGACACCATGAACTTCCTGCAGTGCGATGTCGCCACCTGGTGCATCGGGCAGGCCGCGAGCATGGCGACGGTGCTGGTCGCCGCCGGCACGAAGGGCAAGCGGTTCGCGCTGCCCAACAGCCGCATGATGATCCACCAGCCGACCGGCGGGGCCGGCGGCCAGGCGGCCGACATCACGATCGCCGCCCGGGAGATCCTCCGCTGGCGCCGCACCCTGAACGAGGCCCTGGCCCGGCTCACCGGCAAGACCACCGAGCAGATCGACAAGGATTCCGACCGCGACTATTTCATGAGTGCGGACGAGGCCAAGACCTACGGCATCGTCGACCACGTGGTCACCTCGACGCGCGAGGCCCAGAACCTGGTCGTGAAGCCCGCCGCCTGACCCGCAACCGCGGCTTCCCTTTCCCCATGGCCAAATCCTCCCGCATGACGCTGTGCTCGTTCTGCGGCAAGTCGCAGGCGGAGGTGAAGAAGATCATCGCGGGCCCCGGCGTGTACATCTGCGACTCGTGCGTCAACGTCTGCAAGACGATCATCGACCGCGAGGTCAAGATCT
>CAZKDK010000211.1:0-6505 GCA_964551145.1 uncultured Opitutaceae bacterium
TCCAGGTGCGGTCGTTCTCGAACCAGCGCCTGGCCCAGCTGCGCAGCGCCGTGCTCGTGGCCCTGACGCGCGGCCTGATCGGCTTCGACGACCGGCTGTGCTGCATGGGCGGCATGGCGGGGAGCAACCAGTTCGACACCGTGGTGGTCGTCGACGTCGAGCGCGAGTTCCAGATGCTGCTCACCGGGCACGCCGACCTCCTGCCGCCCGACGTGAAGCCCGAGGTGCTCGAGCGCGTGCTCGCGGTCGCCACGGACCTGGCGGTGGAGGGCCGCGAGGGCCGTCCGGTGGGCGGCCTGTTCGTGGTCGGCGACACCGAGAAGGTCGAGAAACTCATCAAGCCGCTCGTCCTGAACCCGTTCTACGGATACAAGGAGGAGGACCGCAACATCCTCAGCCCGTTCATGGACGAGACGATCAAGGAGTTCTCGTCGATCGACGGGGCGTTCATCATCCGCGGCGACGGGGTGGTGGAGTCGGCCGGCAGCCTGATCCAGGCGGCCGACTACGACCACGCGCTGCCGAGCGGGCTCGGTTCCCGCCACGCGGCGGCGGCGGCGATCTCGGTGGCGACGCATTGCATCTCCATCGTGATCTCGTCGAGCACGGGGCAGGTGACGCTCTTCCGCCGCGGCGTCATGCTCCCGCTGACGGAGAAACGGATCACCATGACCTGAGCGCGGCCCCGGGCCGGGGCGGGGCGGGGAGGGCGCCCGCCCAATTTAGGGATTGCGCCGGGCCGGATGCCGTCTTTGCTCTCACCCCTTCACCCATCCGCCGCCATGCAAGAACTTGTCACGCTCGAGTGCACCGAAGCCCGCAAAGAGGGCAAACCGCCGTCGCGCTACCAGACGACCCGCAACAAGAAGACCGTGACCGAGCGCATCGAGAAGATGAAATACAATCCGCACCTGCGCCGGCACACCCTGCACAAGGAGATCAAATAGGCCGGCCCGCGCCCGCAGGCGCGACCGGCGCCCGCCTCCAGACCGACCCTCGCGGGGGTCGGTTTTTGTTTGTCCAGGCATCGCGCCCGGCCAGCCGCCGGCGGCATCCTTCACGGGCCGGTCGCGCCGCGCGCGACCCAGCCGGGGAACGGGCCACGCGCCGGGAAGGGCGACGGCGCCGCGGCCGCGGATTCAGTTCTTCTGCGGCCGCCCGGTGTCGGCGGGCGGGATCGCGGCCGCATGGCCCTGCTGCTGCTGCTGGAGCAGCGCGCGGCGATGGGCGCGCCAGCCGTCGCGGTGCTTGCGGATCCAGTCGAGCAGCGCGCGCTCGAAGCCGATGTCGTAGCCGAGACGCTCGGATTCGAGCCACTTGTGGCGGAGGATCTCCTCCCGCTCAGCGAGGAATTCCTGATAAAGCGAGGACTGCTTGACGAAATCGCGCGAGGTTTCCGGCACTTTGGACGGTGAAGACATGGAGACCACGGTCAGTTCGGGTTAAGCTGGCGGCGGCCGTCCGCGGTGATCATCGAGGAGTTCCAGACGGGCTCCCAGACCAGATCGACCTTCGCGTGGCGCACGCGTTCGAGGTCCAGCAGCTTCCGGTGCACGTCGGCGGCGATCGACTGCGACATCGGGCATCCGGGCGAGGTCAGGGTCATCTTGACGCTGACATCGCAGGCGCCGTCGGCGGCCTCCTGGACCGCAACATCATAGATCAACCCGAGGTCCACCACGTTGACCGGGATCTCCGGATCGTGGCAGGAGCGCAGTGCCGAAAGCACATCTTCCTTCGTCAGCGACATCATTGTTAGCTAGAGGGTGCGGCCAAAGACTGTCAACTCAACGACCGGACTTCGCGAGCCGGTCAAGCAAACTCCGGGCCATCGCGCCGAAGGCGCCGGCGGCGGCCCCGGAGGGATTGCTGACGACCACCGGCTGGCCGGAGTCGCCGCCCTCCCGGATCTCCGGGAAAAGGGGGATCTGGCCCAGGAACTCGGTGCCCAGCGCCTCGGCGGTCCGGGCGCCGCCACCCGCGCCGAAGAGTTCGTGGCGGATGCCGGCGGGATCGACGAAATAGCTCATGTTCTCGGCCACCCCGAGGAGCGGCACGTTGACCTTGCGGAACATCAGGCCGCCCCTCCGCGCCACGTTCGTGGCGGCGAGCTGGGGCGTCGTCACGATCACGGCGCCGTCGAGGGGCAGCGTCTGCACGACCGAGAGCTGGGCGTCGCCGGTGCCCGGCGGCAGGTCGATCAGGAGCACGTCGAGCTCGCCCCAGCGCACGTTCTGCACGAACTGCTGCACGGTCTTCATGATCATCGGACCGCGCCAGATCACCGGCGTGTCCTCGTCGACCAGAAATCCCATCGACATGACCTTGACGCCGAAGCGCTCCATCGGCACGAGCGCCGCGTCGCCGCCCTCGCCCTCGATCCCGGGGCGCCCGGACAGGCCCATCATGAGCGGCACGGTGGGACCGTAGATGTCGCAGTCCATCAGGCCGACCCGGCCCGGCCGGCCCGCGGCGGTCAGCTGGCCCGCGAGCGCGCACGCGAGGTTCACGGCGAAGGTGGACTTGCCCACGCCGCCCTTGCCGCTGGCGATGGCCACGGAATGCCGGATGCCGGCCGGGGCGCCGGCGCCGGCGGCGGCGCCGCCCGCGCCCGGCCCGCGCACCGGCGCGACCGCCACCTCCACCTGGGTCCGCTGCACGCCCGGCAGCGCCCGCAGCACCTTTTCCACCTCGGCCTGGAGCGCCTGCGGGATCCGCGCGTCGGAGGTGGTCAGGGCCAGCGCGACCCGGGCCGTGCCGTCGGCGAATTCGGCCGAGCGGACGATCCCGAACGACACGATATCCCGGCTGAAGCCGGGGTATTTCACCTGCTTGAGCGCTTCCTTGATGGCCTCGGTGGTCACGGCGAAGTCGGGAAAAATGTGCAACCGGCGGCCGAACTCAAGCCCGCCGCGGCGGCGGGGTCGCGGCGGCCCCCGAAGAGCGGATTTACGTTGTGCAGGCGGCCCGGCCTGTAAATAAGAAACTCTCCGCGGCTCCCGCGGTCTTTCCACCTGCCCATCCCATGCGTGTATCTCCCCTCATTCTCCTGCCGCTGGCGGCCCTGGCCGCGACGGCCTTCGGCCAGAACAAGGTCGGCGAAGTGATCATCTCCGCCAATCTCAATTCGACGCCCGTCCGCGTCACCGGCTCGCCGGCCGAGCTCGTCAACCTCGCGCGCGTCGCGTTCGGCGCGCACGGCGCGTACCAGGTCGTGACGACCGACGCCGCGTACGACTTCGACTTCACCGAGGTCGGACCGGCGCAGGTGCGGGTGGAGATCACCCGGGGCAAGACGGGGCTGCCGACGTTCAGCGAGGTCGTCACGGGCACCAGCGCGCGCAACGCGCTGCTGCGCGCGGCCGACGCAGCCGTCGCCCACACGAGCAAGCTGCGCGGGTTCTTCGCGGGCAAGATCGCGTTCGTCTGCGACCGGGGCGCCGGCATGGAGATCGTCACCTCCGACCTGTTCGGCGGCGAGGTGATGGCGTGGCCGAGCGTGAGCCGGCAGGTCATCACGCCGCGCTGGTCGCCCGACGGCAACCGCCTGATCTTCACGAGCTTTCGCAACGGGTTTCCCGACATCTACGTCCTGAACCTCGCCACGCGCGTGCCGTCGCTCTTCGTGAGCGTGCAGGGCACGAACACGGGCGGCCGCTACAGTCCGGACGGCGGCCGGGTCGCGATGGTGCTGAGCGGGGAGGGCACCTCCGAGATCTACGTGAGCAATGCGCAGGGCCGGATGATCTCCCGGCTCACCCGCTACCCGGCGGTGAAGGCGGGGCCGTGCTGGTCGCCCGACGGCACGCGGCTGGTGTTCACCTCCGAGCCCGGGCCGCAGCTCTATGTGATGCCGGCGGCGGTCGGCGCGCAGCCGCAGCGCCTGCAGACGAACATCAGCCGGTATTGCGCGGAGCCCGACTGGTGCCGCTGGGACCCGGACAAGCTCGCGTTCACGATGGCCGTCGGCGGCGGCTACCAGGTGGCGGTCTACAGTTTCTCGACGCGCCAGGCGAAACAGGTCTCCCACGCGCCGCTCGACGGCATCGAGCCCTGCTGGCTGGCGGACGGCCGGCACCTGATCTACACCGCGCGCCAGGCCGGGCGCCGTACCCTCTTCCTGCTCGACACGGAGTCGGGCCGGACCACGCGCATCAGCCCGGCGGTCCTCGGCTCGACCTCGCAGGCCAGCTACTGGTACCGGTAGCCGCGCGCCGGGCTTCGTAGTCCGCGGATCCGGCGGACGCCGGGCTGCCGCCGAGCCTCACGGCCTAGCTGCCGGCTCGAACCTTGAATACCAAGAGATTTTCAATCAATGATTTCAGGGCAGCGCAACGAGGGCCGGCTCCTCGGAAAGGCCGCTCCAATCGACTTGGATAGACCAACACTCACCCCTGCGACGTATTACCCTGTTCGGCAAAATGAAGTACTTGTCCGCTATTGCAGCCTTCCTACTTCTCGCATTGCCGGCATTGGCCTCGGCGAGAAGCGTGTCCTTTGAAGTGCGCGACGCCAATCCCGGAGAAGTCGCCGCTATTCGACTCACTCTCGCTCGAGCAGCGAAGATTGCTGCGCTAGAAGATTACAGTGCGATTGTTTCGGACGTGAAGTCGATTGCACTGTTTTCCAGTCGCACAGTCCCTTTAAGCATAGCAGCGCGAGATTCGGTCGGCCGAGTTGAGATTCGTGTGAGCTTTACATCTCCAGAGAACTCTTCTGTGTCGGCGACTGAGGCATTTCAGCAGTTTGAGGCGATCGACGCGTTTTTGTCGGCGGAACTGTCGGCACGTTTCGCCGAGCGATTTACTCGGAAAGTCGCGGTCATTAATGGGCCGAACCATTCGCCGGACCCAACTCCCGCGGCTGTCACGCCGGCTGCAGACGCACGCGTCGCGCCGGCCGTCGGTCGTGTGTCGTCTTAGGCGTTCCGCATAAGAAGATCCAATTCCGATGCGAAGAAAGGAAAAAGAGGTCAAAGACCGGCGGGTCATCGAGGAGCTTCTGATGGGCGCGAACGTCTGCCGCCTGGCCATGGTCGACGAGGGCGAGCCTTACGTTATCCCGGTCAATTTCGGCTACAGTGACGGGGCGTTGTACATCCATTCCGCCCCTGCCGGGCGCAAGATGGACGTTTTGCGCCGGAATCCGCGGGTTTGTTTCGAAATCGAGAGTTCTGCCACCATCACGCGGCACCTTGAGCCGTGTCATTGGGGGGCAAAAGCCCGCTCGGTCGTTGGCTATGGTCGAGTGGAGGTGGTCACGGACGACCAGGAGAAAAGACGCGGGCTGGACATCATCATGGCGCAGTGCGGGAAAACGGACCGGAGCGATTACGACGAGAAGCACCTGGCCCGGATGATAATCTTGCGCGTTCCGATCGAGAGTTTGAGCTGCAAACAGCTCGGACATTGGGAAGGGGAATCGCCGAACCAGACGCCGGCCCCGACGGCCTTGGCCGTCACGCCCGCTGCTTCAGCCCCCGCCCCGTTCGGCAAGCTCAGGGCCGCGGCCGACAAGGACGCACCGGCCGTGCCAGTCCGCGGCCGTGGGTCATCTTGAACGGTCGGCAGACAATGAAGATCAGCTACGACACGCGCCGCGCAATCACGGAGCGCGAGTTCGTCGATCTGTTGCGCCGATCGACGCTGGCCGAGCGCCGACCCGTCGATGACCCGAAGTGCATCCGGGCGATGGTCGAGCACGCAGACCTGCTGTGCACGGCCTGGGACGGGGAGAAATTGGTTGGGGTCGCACGCTCGGTGACTGACTTCGAATACTGCTGTTACCTCTCCGATCTGGCGGTCGACGCGGGGTACCAGAAGCAGGGCATCGGAAAAGAACTGATTCGCCTCACCCAGTCGCGGCTGGGAGCCAAGGCGAAGGTGATCCTTCTCGCGGCGCCAAAGGCCGAAGGCTACTATCCCAGGGTGGGTTTCGATCAGCACCGGTCGGCCTGGATCATTCCCGCCACCAAACCGCTGAAATGAATCTGCTCGGCCGACGGCGTGCCGCCGTCTGCCAAGACAGTCACGTACGACCCGGCGCAGTCCGCGCTCGAGTACAAGATCGGCGACGATATCCGACTGAACGGGGCGGATTTCGTCCGATTGTCCGAGGCGTCGTTCTCCGAGATCAAACGCAGGTTTTCAGCGGAGAAGAGGCAGGCCCAGCCAGCGCCCGGCAGGCTTAAATCGATTTCGCCTCGGAGGTCGTGCCCGCCGCCGACGGCCCTGACCCGGACGCTCCGATGGCCTCCACCGGGCAATCCCGGACCGGAATCAGGCTTCTACGGCTTCGGGCGCAATGACGCCTTGATTCCTTCAACGGTGAAATCTTCGTCGGGAATCTCAATATCCCGATCGGCGTGCTTGCCTTCCAACGCCGTGCGGGTCCGACCATCTGCAGGTTCGACGATCACGGTGCCGGCGGTCCAGCGATTGTCGTCCTGCTTCATGATTCTCTCCGCGGTGAGGCGCTTGATCAGTTGTCCGTCATGGCCGAACTT
>CAZKDK010000212.1:0-6483 GCA_964551145.1 uncultured Opitutaceae bacterium
GGGCTCGGCCGGGCGGCCGGCGGACATCTTGCGGGCGTAGGTCACGCCGCCCTCGAGGTAGGCCTTGAACTCCGGCTCGAAGAAGCGGAGCGCGGAGAGCACCGGATTGGGCGCGGTCTGGCCCAGGCCGCAGAGCGAGGCCTTCTGCATGGCCTTCGAGATGGCGCGGACCCGATCGAGGTCGCCCTTCTCGCCGCGGCCGCGGGCGACGCGGTTGAGGATCTGCAGCATCTGGTAGCCGCCGATGCGGCAGGCCGCGCATTTGCCGCAGGACTCGTCGACGCAGAAGCGCAGGTAGAACCGCGACACCTCCACCATGGAGTCGTCCTGGTCCATCACGATCATGCCGCCGGAGCCCATGATCGAGCCGAGTTCCTGCAGGCTTTCATAGCTGACCGGCGTGTGGAGGAGATGCTCGGGAATCACGCCGCCCGAGGGGCCGCCGGTCTGCACAGCCTTGATGGGCTTGCCGCCGAACACGCCCCCGCAAAGGTCGAAGACGATGTCGCGCAGGGTCACGCCGAGCGGGACCTCGACCAGCTGGGGGTTGCGCACCTTGCCGGTGACCGCAAAGACCTTGGTGCCGCGGGACTTTTCGGCGCCGACCGAGGCGTACCACGCGCCGCCGCGCACGAGAATCTCGGGCACGGCCGCCAGCGTCTCGACGTTGTTGATGGCGGTGGGCTGGCCGAACAGGCCGCGCACGGAGGGATAGGGCGGCCGCGGGCTCGGGCTGCCGCGCTTCCCCTCGATCGAGGCGATCAGCGCGGTTTCCTCGCCGCACACGAATGCACCGGCGCCGAGGCGCACCTTGGCGTCAAACGAAAAGCCGGAGCCCAGGATGTTCTCGCCGAGCAGCCCGGCGGCGCGCGCCTCGGCCACGGCCTTCTCGACGCGGCGCACGGCGAGCGGGTACTCCGCGCGGATGTAGAAATAACCGCGCTGGGCGCCGATCGCATAGGCGGCGATGATCAGGCCCTCGAGGACGCTGTGGGGGTCGCCCTCCAGCACGCTCCGGTCCATGTAGGCCCCGGGGTCGCCCTCGTCGCCGTTGCAGATGATGTATTTGGGAGTCCGCGCGACGGCGCGGGTGATCTGCCACTTCAGCCAGGTGGGAAAACCGGCGCCCCCGCGGCCGCGCAGGCCGCTGGTCTTCAGCTCGGCGATGACCTCCTCGGGCTTCAGGCCGCCCAGGACCCGGGCGAGCCCCTGGTACACGCCGTGGCGCAGGCAGTCCTGCAGGCTCTCGGGATCGAACTTGCCGCAGTTGCGCAACACGACCCGCAGCTGCTTGTCGGGCTTCTTGTAGAGCAGATCGTCGATGAGCTTCTTGCCCTGGATGGTGGTCTTGACGATGCGCGCGACGTCGGGAGCGAGCACATTGGCGTAGGCGACCCGCGACGGCAGGAACTGGACGGTGACCCCCTCGTCGTACACCCCCATGTCGAAGGCCCGCACGACCTGGACCTTGTCCTGCAGGTTGCAGCGCTTGAGTTCCTCGGCCAGGGAGAACTGGAAGAACTGGGTCTTGTCGCCCTTGTCCGCGCTCGTGTCCTTGACCAGGATGTACGTCGTGGGGCCGGGGGATTCCAGGCTGCGCACACGGCTGGCCAGGATGTGGTCATCGAGCAGCCGGCGGCGGCCCAGATGGTCCTGGAGGATGCGGCGGGCGTCGTCGTCGCCGACCTGCCCGTAGACGACCGTGGGCATGCCCTCGCGGGCGACTTCGACCAGCGGATCGGCCCAGGAATAGCCGAGGCTGCCGACGCGGCGCACCTCGAGCGGGAACCCGAGGGTGCCCGCCTCCTTTTCGAAGATGGCGCAGACGGTGTCGGCGCCGGCGGCGATGCCGCCGGTGTCGAGGCTCACGCGCACCCAGTTCGGGCCGGCCGTGGCCGGCGTCTTGGCGAAGTTGGCGAGATCGGCGGGGGTCAATCGGTTCATGACGCGGCCTTGGTTGGGGCGGCCTTGGCGATGAGACGGGGCACGTCGGACACGGTCAGGCGGCCGTAGGTCTTGCCGTCCACGACCATGGCGGGGCTCATGCCGCAGCAGCCGATGCAGCGGACGACGTCGAGATGCCATTCGCGGTCGGCGGTGGTGGCGCCCTCCTCGACCTTGAGCTGGCTTTTGGCCTCCGCGAGCATGGCCGGGGCACCCTTGAGGTAGCACGCCGTGCCCATGCAGAGGGACATATTGTGCCGGCCCGGCGGCTTGAGCTTGAAATAGTGGTAGAAGGTGAGGACCTCGTAGATGCGGGCGAGCTTCACGCCGAGAGCGTGCGATACCTCCATGGCCACCTCGCGCGGCACGTAGCCGTGCTGGTTCTCGATCTCGTGGAGGATGAGGATGAGGCTGCCCTCCTCGTCCTTCCACTTCTCGACGAGCGCGTCGACCTCCTTGCGGACGTTGCTCTCGACCTTGACCTGCAGCTGCCGTAGGCGGGCGAGTTTTACCTCGAGTACGCGCGAGATCTCTTCCGCCACCTGGCGGGGGATGAAGCCGTGCTTGTGCTCGATCTGCTCGAGCGATTCGAGCAGGCCGGCTTCGTCGTCCTTCCACGTGCTGAACTGGGTGGGGAGATCAGTGGGAGTTGTTTCGGGGAGCATGGAGTGGGTGTCCAATGGCGGACTTCAAGAGCCTAGGGGTCCCGGTTAAAGCCCATCAAGCTGCCTAATGCTGAACTTGCCAGTAATCAGATGGGCGAATGGCGGTCATCACCGGCGGACCTATGATCACCGCGATGATCAATCGATTGCCGGTGAATGCGTTGCGCGCGAATCGCCCAGCGCTTCCGGCGCTTCGTCCCGTCAAAGCCGGGGACGGTGTTAGGTCAGCATGGTGGCCACGCAGGCGGTCAGGAAACAGGCGATGCTGCCGCCGATGAGGATCCCGTGTGTGGGGCAACCATCGGCCTGAAGGTGCCGCGCTTTGAATCTGGTCCCCCCGGGCATCGCGCGTCGCGGCAAACCCGGAGTCGGTCGTGTCGGCGGACGGCGCGCGGTTTCCGTTCCGGGGTTGAACAATCGGGACCCTGCCCGCATGGTGACGGAGCCCGTCCGGCCCGCCATCATGCACCACGCGCCCCCTTCCGCCCTGTCCTGGCTCGCCGCCTGTCTCGTGGCCGGCACGTTGCTCATGCCGGCGATGGCGAAGGACTTTTCTCCCGCCATCGTCTACGATTTCGGCGGGAAGTTTGACCGCTCATTCAACCAGTCGGCCAGCGTGGGCGCCGAGCGGTTCAAGCGGGAAACCGGCATCGCGTTCCGCGAGTTCGAAATCACCAATGCCGCCCAGCGGGAGCAGATGATGACCCAGCTCGCCCGGCGGGGGGCCACGATCATCGTGGCGGTCGGGTTCACCCAGGCGTCGGCGGTGGAGAAGGTCGCGCGGGAGTTTCCCGCGGTCAAGTTCACCATCATCGACGGAACGGTCGATCTGCCGAACGTCCAGTCGGTCAACTTTCGCGAGCAGGAGTCGTCCTTTCTGTGCGGCATGCTGGCGGCCATGGCCTCGAAGACCGGCAAGATCGGCTTTGTCGGCGGCATGGACATCCCGCTCATCCGGAAATTCGCCCTGGGCTATCGGGCCGGCGCCCAGTACGTGAAGCCGGATATCGAGATCTTCGAGAACATGACCGGCACGACGCCGGCGGCCTGGGGCGACCCGACCAAGGGGGCCGAGCTCGCCCGGAGCCAGTTCGGACGGGGCGCCGACGTGGTGTTTCACGCGGCCGGCGCGACCGGCATCGGGGTGATGCAGGCGGCCCGCGACGAGGGCAAGCTCAGCATCGGTTGCGACAGCAACCAGAACTACCTGCACCCGGGCAGCGTGCTCACCTCCGCGGTCAAGCGGGTGGACGTGGCGGTCTACCGGGCGTTCAGCGACGCGAGGAACGGCACCTGGAAGGCCGGGCCGGTCTGGCTCGGCCTGGCGGAAAACGGCGTGGACTGGGCCCTCGACGACAACAATCGCGCGTTGGTCTCCCCGGAGATGGTGCGCCGGGTCGACGCGGCGCGCGCCGCGATTGTCAGCGGCCGGCTGAAGGTCCCCGAGTATCGGGCGCCGTGAGTGCGGGCAGCACGGAATCTGCGGCCGGTCCGGCCGGATCGCCCCCGGCCCTGGAGGTGCGGGGGATCGACAAATGGTTTGGCGCGGTGCACGCGAACCGGACGGTGTCGTTCGCGGTGGCGCGCGGCACGGTCCATGGGTTGATCGGCGAAAACGGGGCGGGCAAGTCGACGCTGATGAACATCGTCTACGGTATCCACCGGGCGGATGCCGGCGAGGTGTGGCTGCACGGACGCCGCGCGGACATCCGCCGATCGCACGACGCGATCGCCGCGGGCGTCGGCATGGTGCACCAGCACTTCACGCTCGTGGACACCTTCACCGTCCTCGAAAACGTCGTGCTGGGGGTCGAGGGCGGGCGGTTGCTGGCGGGCGGGCTCGCCCGCGCCCGCGCCGAGCTGGAGCAGGTGGCGCGCGACTACGACCTGGTGGTGCCGCTGGATGCCAGGGTGGAACATCTGCCCGTCGGCCTGCAGCAGCGGGTGGAAATCCTGAAGGCGCTCTACCGCCGGGCCGAGATCCTGATTCTCGATGAGCCGACCGCGGTGCTCACGCCGCAGGAGACCCAGCAGCTCTTTCGCATGCTCGCGCATCTGCGCCGGCAGGGGAAGACCGTGGTCCTGGTCACGCACAAGCTCCGCGAGATCATGGCGGTGACCGACCGGGTCACGGTCATGCGCCAGGGTGCCGTCGTCCATGAGACCGCGACCGGCGCCACCAGCGAACGGGCGCTGGCCGAACGCATGGTCGGGCGGTCGGTTTCCCTGCGCGTGGACAAGGCTCCGGGCCGGCCCGGCGAGATCCTGCTGGCCGTGGAGGACCTCGAGGTGCGCGATCGTTTCGGGGTGCCGCGCGTGCGGCGGGTCAGCTTCGACCTGCGGGCGGGCGAGATCCTCGGCATCGCCGGCGTCGCGGGCAACGGCCAGTCGGAACTGCTTGACGCCCTGGCGGGCATTCTGACGCCTGCGCGCGGCCGGATTCTGCTGCGGGGCACGGATCTGGTGCGCGGCGCGATCGGCCCGCGCGAACGGCGACGCCTCGCCCTCGCCCACGTGCCGGAGGATCGTTTGCGGCAGGGTCTGGTGCCGGCCTTCTCGGCCCAGGACAACGCCCTGCTCGGCTATCAGGACCTGCCCGCCTACAATCGCTGCGGCCTGCTCCGTCCGGCCGCCATCCGGGGACGGTGCGAGCGCATGCTGCGAGACTACGACGTGCGCCCGGCCGACCCGGCCCTGCGCCTGTCCGCCTTCTCCGGCGGCAACCAGCAGAAGCTGGTCCTGGCCCGGGAGATTGGCGGCGACCCGGAGGTGCTGCTCGTCGGGCAGCCGACCCGCGGCGTGGACATCGGCGCGGTCGAGTTCATTCACCGTCGGCTGGTCGGCCTGCGCGATGCGGGCACGGCGTTGCTGCTGGTGTCCGTGGAGCTCGACGAGATCCTCGGACTGGCCGACCGC
Source organism: uncultured Opitutaceae bacterium (assembly GCA_964551145.1). GTDB lineage: Bacteria > Verrucomicrobiota > Verrucomicrobiia > Opitutales > Opitutaceae > Fen-1467. The sequence goes on from CAZKDK010000212.1 coordinate 5,526, forward strand.
ATTCTGGTGATGTTCGACGGCGCGATCGTGGGGACGGTCGCGGCGGCGGACGCCACCGAGCAGCGGCTCGGCCGGATGATGGCCGGCGTGCTGGAGGACGGCGCATGAGCGCTCCGGGCCGGCTGCCCCGCTGGGCGGACGTCGGGTTGCTCCCGGTGGCGGGCCTGCTGGTCGCCCTGGCGGCGTCCGCTGCCGTGATAGGGATCGCGGGGGAGAATCCCTGGATCGCGCTTCGTCTGCTCGCAACCGGGGCGTTCGGAACGCAGGAGGCGGTCGGGTATACGTTATACTACGCGACCAATTTCATCTTCACCGGGCTGGCGGTGGCGGTCGCCTACCAGGCAGGGCTGTTCAACATCGGCTGTGAAGGCCAGGCGTACCTCGGCGGGCTGGGCGTCGGGCTGGTGTGCCTTGGTCTGGATCAGCGCTGGCCGCTCTGGGCGATCCTGCCGCTGGCGGTCGTCGCGGCCGCCGGATTCGGCGCGGCGTGGGCGTTCATCCCGGCCTGGCTGCAGGCCCGCCGCGGCAGCCACGTCGTGATCACGACGATCATGTTCAATTTCATCGCCTCGGCGTTGATGACCTACCTGCTGGTGGAGGTGCTGATCAAGCCGGGCCAGCAGTCGCCGGAATCCCGTGAATTCGCCGCGGCCGCCTGGCTGCCGACGCTGGCGGACCTGCTTGGGCGGCTCGGCATCTCTTTCAGCGCATCGCCCCTCAATCTCGCCTTCGTCCTTGCCCTGGCGGCCGCCGCCCTGGTCTGGGTGTTTGTCTGGCGCATCCGGTGGGGTTACGAGTTGCGGACGGTGGGTCAGAGTCCGGCCGCGGCGGTCTACGCCGGCATTTCGCCGTCACGAGTGACCGTGATGGTCATGCTGATCTCCGGCGGGCTTGCGGGCGGCCTGGGGCTGAATGAGGTCATGGGGGTCCAGCACCGGCTATTGCTCGATTTTCCGGG
>CAZKDK010000213.1:0-6448 GCA_964551145.1 uncultured Opitutaceae bacterium
CTGCGTGAAGGGCTGGAACAGCGTGGCCAGATCCTCCGGCTTGATGCCGATCCCCGTGTCGCGCACCGCCAGCTGCACCATCCGGGACGGAACGCCGGCGGCCGCGGCGCCGGGGCGGACGGCGGCCGTCAGGCGGACTTCGCCCTGCTCGGTGAACTTCACCGCGTTGTTGAGCAGGTTCAGCAGCACCTGTTCCACCCGCCGCTGGTCGCCCACGATCCGCCCGATTTCCGGCGCCAGCCCGGTGCGCAGCGTCAGCCCCTTCTTCTCCGCCAGCGGCCGGACGATCCCGACGACCTTCTCGATGGAGGCCCGCAGGTCAAACGGCTCCCGGGAGACCTGCAGCTGCCCCGCCTCGATCTTGGAGATGTCCAGGACGTCGTTGATGAGCGCCAGCAGGTGTCGCGCGCTGCCGCGCACCATCTCGAGCTGCCTCCCCTGCTCCGCGTTGAGCGGGCCGGCCAGCCCCTGGAGGATGATGCCCGTGAACCCGATGATGGAGTTGAGCGGCGTGCGCAGCTCGTGCGACATCGTGGCGAGGAACGCCGATTTCAGCCGGTCGGCGGCCTCGGCGCGGTCCCGGGCCACCGCCAGCTCGGCGGTCCGGCCCGCCACCCGGCGCTCGAGGCCCGCGTTCAGCTCCCGGATCGCCTCCTCCGCCTGCTTGCGCTCCGTGATGTCGTGGATGATCGCCACCGTGCCGGCCGCCGGGTCGTCCGGCCGCAGCGGCGCGGCGGTCAGGATGACGGCGCACCCCGTGCCGTCGCGGCAGCGCATCCGCGACTCGACGGAGGCCAGGCCCGCCGCCCGCCCCTGCGTGAACAGCTCCCGCCCCACCCGCGCGTATTCGGCGTCGGTCTCGTAGAGGATCCGCGTGGTCCGGCCAACGAGGTCCGCCTCCGTGTATCCGAACTTCTCACACCACCAGCGGTTCACACTCCGGTGGACCCGGTTCTGCAGGATGGCGATGCCGACCGGGGCGGCTCCGAACACCCCGCGGATGGTGGCCTCGCTCGCGCGCAGGACCTGCTCCGCCTGCTTGCGCTCGGTGATGTCGCGGGAGATGCCCACCACACCGACGACGCGGCCCTGCGGGTCGCGCCACGGCGCCTTGGTGGACTGGAAGAAGCGGGTGACGCCCGCCGCCGTCAGCTGTTCCTCGATGGTCAGGGCCCGGCCCGACTCCATGATCCGGCGGTCCGCCTCCACGAGTCCAGACGCGGTCTCGGCCGAGACGAGCTCCCGGTCGGTCCGGCCGATCACGGCCGCGCGCTCCCGGCCGAAAAAGCGCGCGCCGGCCGAATTGACCATCCGGTAGCGCCCGTCGCGATCCTTCGCGAAAACCGCGTCCGGCGTGCCCTCCACGACCGCCTCGATCAGGGCATAGTTCCGCTGCAGCTCCTCCCGGGCCTCCCGGTGCGCCGCCAGCTCGCGGCGCAGCGCGTCCGTCCGCTCCCGGACCATCCGCGACAGGTTCGCCCGGCCGTACGCGAGGGTGAAGACCACCAGGCAAAGGAGGGCGATGACGGTGCCCCCGGTCAGACGGAACCGCAGCACCGGGCCGCGCGCCGACGCCAGCCAGCCGCGGCGGGGGCAGGCGCCGATTTCCCACGATCCGTCGGGCAGGGCGAGCCGGCGGATCACCGCCCGGCCCGCGAACACGGCCGGCGGGCCGAAGAACACGGCATCCGGCGTCCGGCGGATGGCGAACTGAACGTCGCCCGTCCCGTCGAGGCCGGATTCGGCCAGCAGCGGATCGATGTTCAGGACGACGGCGACCAGCCGGGCCGGCCCACCGGCGGCCCGCGGGAGCGGCTTGCGGATGATCAGCCCCAAGCCGCCCTGCACGAGGTCGATCGGCCCGGTGATGGTGATCCGGCCGGTCTTTTCGGCGCGAAGGACATCCCCTCCGATCACGGGCCGCGGGTCGGTCAGCAGGTTGTAGCCGCGGACGGCCTCGTTGCCCCGGAGCGGATAGGTGTGCGTGATGACGCCGTCGGCCACGACCTGAAAGGCGCGGATCCACGGCGAGCTGGCATGCAGGCCCGTCGCGAACGTGCTGAACTGCCCATCGTCGACCGCCCCGCCCCCGGTCACCTGGCCGGCGACGAACAGCTCGAGGCTCTCGAGTTTCCCCTCAAGCCGGTCGATGGATCGCTGCACGGATGCGGCGTGCAGGTCGAGGGTATGCTGCACGCGGACCCGCTCCTCGTTCTCGAGCTGGCGGGCGAAGCCCCGCCCCAGCCAGAGGAGCGCGGGCGTGAGGAGCAGGGCCGGCAGGGCGGCCCACAGCAGCGCCTTCGCCAGCGGGCCCGCGGCCAGGCCGCCCCGTCCCGGGTGGCCCCGCGCGGGCCCGGATCCGCCCGGCGGCGCATCGGCGGGCAGGGCCGGCGCGCCTGGCCGCTGCGAGATCTCGGGGGGGTCCAACGGCATCGCGGGCGGGATCCTAGCCGCGACCGCCGCGCCGGCCAAGCCGATTGTCGCCGCCCAGGAACCTGTCGGACTTCTTCCGCCAGGTTCCTGATCACAACGGCTGCGCCGTTTTGGGTGGGCGGCGCCGGTTGGGTTTTCTCCCGACCTTCCCTGGGCCAGCCGGGCCAGCGTTCACCCGGCTCCGGGGATCGTCGCGACGGGCGCAGCCCGGCGCGTTTAGCAGCTTGGAGGGCCCACAGCCCGACAAGCTGCTACGGCTTGAAGAAGAAGTTCCGGAACTGCCACGGGTCGGACTGGTCGACCAGCCCCTCCGGGCTTTCGTCGAAGAACACGCGGTGCTGGCTCAGGGGCGTCCAGTCGGAGGGCGTGGAGACGATGCGGCCGAGGTACGGACGCGCGTGGGCGAGGATCTCCTCGTGCGGCAGGTGCTCGGGGAGGCAGACGCCCTGCCGGGGATTCTTCAGCGCCCAGAGCACGGCCGCCAGGACGCCCGAAGCGACCTGCACGGCGGTCGCGTTCACGTGGGGCACCAGCCGGCGGGCCTCCTCGATCGGCAGGACGCTTCCGACCCACCAGGATTTGTAGCGGTGGCCCATGATGAGCGCGCCGAACACGTCCGCGCCCTCGGAAATCTCGTCCGCCAGGATGCGCGCCCGCGGATGCAGTTCGTAGTTGCGGCACCGCAATTCATGCAGCGACACGAGGGAGTCGTTGCACGGCATGTAGGCGTAGTGCACCGTGGGGCGATAGACGACGCGGCCCCGCCGGCGGACCGTCAGCGCATGGGAAAGTCCGAACGATTCGCCGTGCGTGACCACCATGCCGACAATCTCCTGATTGGGCACCCAGGAACGCACCCAGGTGTTCAGCCCCATTTGCGGCAGGATGATCTGGTTGCGGGGGCCTGTTTCCGGTTCGGTGGCAAACGGCGGCCGCCAGGTCTCGTGGGTGCCCCACCCCAGCTCGCTCGGAGAAATGGACTCCTCCCACATCGCCTGCACGCTCCACGTCGCGACGAACTCGTCGGGATGCTTCGCCTGCGCCGCCCGCTGGGTGTCCCATTCGCTGCAGTGGATGACCTTGACCCCGAGCGCCCGCGCCAGTTCGCCGAAACTCTGCCGCTCGGCCAGGCGGCGCAGCTTCCGCGCCCGCGCCGCCCCCACGTCCTTCTCGGCCGCCTCGCGGGCCGCGATGTCGAGCAGGCCCTGCTTCACGAAATGCGACACCAGGCCCGGATTCGCCCCGTGGTCGACCACGGCGGTCGCGGACCCGCGCCAGGCCTCCACCAGCGGCAGCACCTTCAGGTAGCGGGCGTAGAGCGACTTCTCGATCGTCGACTTCCGGTGCATCTCCGCCGACGGGTCCCAGGACTCGAGGGAGGCGTTCACGTAGAGGGCGTGGTGGTCGTGCGCCCACTGGACGATGTCGAAGAAGTCGATGCTCCAGGCGAGATCGATGATGAGGTCGCCCGGGCCGGCGTGCGCGGCGAGCAGGCGGCGGAGATTCTGGGGCGTGACGCGTTCCCGCACGAACCGCAGCCCCCGATTCAGCCAGGGGCCGAGGACGTCCCCGCGGTCCTCGAAGTCGATGACCGTGATGGCGCGGCACGGCACGCGCAGCCGCTTCACCAGCAGGGGCAGGAGGGCGCGGGCCACCACGCCGAAACCGGTTATCAGGATGCGATGCTGGAACGCCATGATCGCGGGGTGGTCGGCTGGATCGGTTGGCGGGGGAGCGGGGTTGGGTTGCGCCCGAGTCGGAGCGCAGATCCGGCGAACCTCGGGCAAGTCCGTCGCTCTCGCTGCAGCCTAAGGGCGCGGGGCTGCTGTGAGCAAGACCCGAGCGGAGGGGTTGCGGGCGATCGGCCAATGCAAGAATGACCGGAGCCGACGGGACCGCTCGGGGTGCCGGTCCGGCCCGCTGCGGGCGATCCCGGATCGCGTTTGCCCTTGGGTTCGGCCCGCAGCGCCGTCCTCCGGCGCGGCCCGCGCCCCGTCTCGCTGCCGCCTCAAGACTCCGACTGGGCGGCCCCCGCCGGCTTCTCGCCCAACTCGATCACCTCGATCGTGACGAGGTCCTTCCAGTGCTCAGACCAGACCCTGAACAAAGAAGGACCGTTCGTCTCCATGAGCTGGAAACATCGGTCGCCTTCCGTTTCCAGCCAGCTGTTCACGTAGGCCAGCCCCTCGGGCAGCATCCGCCCCTGGCGATGAAACCGCTCATAGATCCTCGCTTTGCAGCCCGGAGCGAAATGCTCGATGACCATGTACTGTTTCATGCGTTCGTTCAGTTGGGAATTCAGTGCGGTTGAGCCCGGTCGGCGGCGGTGTCTTGTCCGGCCGGTTTTCTTTTCCGATCTGGAGAAACTCAATCGGTGCGCCGGCCTCTTCAATGAATGCCACCAGGATGCCGGGAGCGGGCTCGTTCGGCTCGATGATCACTTTCTTCCCGCGCAACGCCTCGGCCATGTCGCCGACCTCAAAGGCGACGTGCGGCAGCTGCTTCACCAGCTCCGGCAACGTGCAGTCTTCGTCAAACCGCATCCACTGTATCCCGTACGGCGTGGCCTCGTGATCCGACACCGTCATCTTCAATGCCGGCAGGTGCGTTGCCCCGGCGAACTCCTTGGTCGTCGGTATCCCGAGGTGGTGATAGCGGAATTTCGGATCCATGGTGGTTGCTTTGCCTGGCGTCAGAGACGAACCACGCCAGGCGATTGGCGCGAGGGAGGCTCAGCTGCACGGGTGTCACCCGCGCGCTGGCTCTGGCGATCGGTTGGGCTCCTTAGTGTCTTCCGAAGAAGCCCGATATGTCGAAGTAGAACTCGCGCGCGGTCCCATCGGGCAATGTCACCGTGATGAGATCGTACATCTTCTCGCCGTGCCCCAGGAGGGCTTGGCCCGCCGGGAGTGCGCCCGGAAAGTTCTGCCGAATCCACGCATACTCGGCCGCAACACCAGCCTCTTCATTATTCTCCTTTATCACGATCGCCATTTCGAACGAACTCCCGTCGCGCGCGGGCGTCGTCGACGAACCAGTCGCTTCCGTCGCGCTGGCGCGTTCCTTCGGTGGCGATGTCTGGGTGGCACATCCGGCCAGGAGAGCGACCATCAGGGCAACAATCGGGGTAACGATACGCATAGATTGACCGGCCCAACGCCGGGGGTCAGGTGCGCGCGGGGGGCGCGTCGTCCGCACCCTTTTGCCGGCCATCCGCCCTGAATCCCGCGTGAAACTCGACGGTGCCCTGCGGAATAGTGCCGTCCAGCGACAGGGTGAAGAAAACCTCGTCCGGCACCCCCTCATGACCGAGCCCCCGGACGTTCTGGAACCCAAAGCGCCGGTAGTACTCCGGGTGTCCCACGAGGCAGCATCCCCGGGCCCCAAGGGCCTTCAGACGTGATATCCCTTCCCGGATCAGCGCGCCGCCGATCCCCTGTCGCTGGAATTCCGGCAGCACCGACACCGGTCCGAGTCCGTACCAGTTAAGGGAACCGTCGGAAACCGTCAGCGGGGAGAATGCGATGTGTCCGACCACCCGCCCGTCCACTTCGGCCACGAGGGAGACCGTGAGCGCCTGGGAGGCGCGCAGCGCAGTAACGATGAATTGCTCCGTATGATTGCTGATCGCCAGAGTCTTGAACGCAGCGACCGTGACCTCGGCGATGGCGCCGACGTCGGCGTTCGTTTCACTTCTGATCAGTACCTGGTCCATCATGTCTTGAATGCCTTTCCTGACGGGCCGACGCTCAGGACCGCCCGCGGCCGCCGGCGGGCGCGACGCTGGCGCACCTGGCCTCCGTAGCTTTAGCGGAGGAGGCAGCACGAGGCGTGACAGCCAAGGCCGTTGGCTGCGGCGACTGGTTTGGCGAGTTCATATCATGCGACGACCGAGACGCGTTGCGATCCACGCCATCGGTATGTAGGCGGCCGCGAGGTCAAGCACCACAAACCAGGTCGGAGCGGGAAACATGAATGCGGCGGCAACTCCCCCCGCCAGGGAGATTACTCCGAT
>CAZKDK010000214.1:0-6434 GCA_964551145.1 uncultured Opitutaceae bacterium
CGGCCATCTCCACGATTCCGCTGAACATGACCGGCTGGGATAAACGCTCCCGCCCTCCAATGCGAGGAATCTCTACCCCGGACGCCCGGGCGCCCCGTTTGACAACACCAGCCGCATCGGATGGTTTCCCCGCGTGTACGGACCCCCGAACCGCCGTGCCGCCCCCGGAAGAGCCCCTGCTCCGGATCGACGGACCGGGCCGCGGCGCGACACCCGTTGAGGACGCCGCCGCCATGGACCCCGACGAATACCGCAGGCTGGCCGAGGTGGAGGACGAGCTGTGGCATTTCGCCGCCCTGCACCGGCACGTGGGGCGGGTGCTGCGGCACCGGGGGTTCCCGCCGGGCGCCCGGCTGCTCGACGCCGGCTGCGGCACGGGCGGCCTGTTGCGGCGGCTGCATGAGTGGTTTCCGGCAGGACAATTGGAGGGGCTGGACTCCTCGGAAGCGGCGGTCGCGCTGGCCCGGGCGCGCTGTCCGTGCCCGATCGCAACCGCCTCGGTCCTGGCGCTCCCCCATCCCGCGGAATCCTTCGATTTCATCACCTGCCTTGACGTGGTCTACCAGCTCGAGCGGCCCGCCGAAGCCTACCGCGAGGCGGCCCGCTGCCTGCGTCCCGGCGGAGCCCTGATCGTCAACGAACCGGCGTACGCGTGGCTGCGGTCGTATCACGACGAACGGGTCGGCGGCCGGCACCGGTTCAGCCGGGCCGGACTCGGCGCGCTGCTGCGCGGCGCAGGCCTCGCGCCCGCGATCAGCACCTATTGGAACTGCCTGCCCCTGCCGCTGATCGCAGCCCGCCGCAAGCTGCTGCCGCCGCCCGCGACGGGAAGCGACGTGCGACCGTATCCGCCCTGGGTGGCCCGGCCGATGAGCTGGGCGATGGCGGTCGAGGCCGCCTGGCTGCGGATGGGCGGCCGCTGGCCGTTCGGCGCGTCGGTCTTCGCCGTCGCGGTCAAAAACCTTGAAGCGCAACGCCCCGATGCGTTTTAATGGCGGCATGGCCGCCGCCCCAGCGCCCGAACGGTTTTTTGACGGCCGACGCGTGCTCATCACCGGAGGCCTGGGGTTCATCGGTTCGAACCTCGCCCGCCAGCTCGTCCGGTGGAACGCGCGCGTGCTGCTCGTCGACAGCCTCGTGCCGGCCTACGGCGGCAACCTGCGCAACATCCGCGGAATCGCGCCGCACGTCACGGTGAACGTCGCCGACGTGCGCGACCGCCATGTCCTCCCGGTCCTCGTGCGGGGGCAGGATGTCCTGTTCAACCTCGCCGGCCAGACGAGCCACCTCGACTCGGTGCGCGATCCCGCAACCGACCTGGAGATCAATTGCCGCGCCCAGCTGTCGATCCTCGAAGCCTGCCGCCGCCACAATCCGGGCGTGCGGATCGTCTTCGCCAGCACCCGCCAGATCTACGGCCGGCCCGAATACCTGCCCGTCGACGAGCAGCATCCCGTCCACCCGGTCGACATCAACGGCGTCAACAAATGCGCCGGCGAGTGGTACCACCGGCTTTACCACCAGTTGCACGGCCTGCAGACCTGCGTGCTGCGGCTGACCAACACGATCGGACCGCGGATGCGGGTCAAGGATGCGCGCCAGACCTTCCTGGGCATCTGGATCCGCCAGCTGATCGAGCGCAAGCCGGTCGAGGTCTGGGGCGGCGGCCAGATCCGCGACTTCAACTATGTCGACGACTGCGTGCGCGCGCTGGTGCTGGCCGCGGCCAGCCCGGCCGCCACGGGCCGGGTTTTCAACCTCGGCGGACGCGAGCGCATCTCGCTGGCCGACCTCGCGCGGCTCCTCATCGACGTCAACGGCGGGGGCCGCCTGGTGGTGAAGCGATTCCCGCGCGAGCGCCGGAAGATCGACGTCGGCGACTACTATGCCGACTGGTCGCTCATCCGCGACACCCTGGGATGGGCGCCGCGCGTGCCGCTCCGCGAGGCCCTGCGGCGCACGCTCGCGTATTACCGGAGGGAGCTCCCGCACTACCTATGACGGGCGCCGTCAACCGGGTGATCGCGAACGGAGATCCGGGCGCCATGCTGGCCGCCCACGCCGGGGAGGTGCGCGACGCCATTGAACGCGTGCTCTCCAACGGCCGGTTCGTGCTCGGCCCGGAGGTCGAGGCGTTCGAGCGCGAATTCGCGGCCTGGATGGGCGCGCCCGAGTGCGTGGCCGTGGGCAGCGGCACCGATGCGCTCGAACTCGCCCTGCGCGCCGCCGGCGTGCACCCCGGGGACGGCGTGGTGGCTCCGGCCAACACCGCCTCGGCGACGATCGCGGCGATCGTCGCGAGCGGAGCGGCGCCGGTCCTGTGCGACGTCGATCCCGTCACCCTGTGCCTCGATCCCGGCCGCCTCGCCGCCCTGCTGGCGTCGCCGCGCGGCGCGCGGGTCCGGGCCGTCGTGCCGGTGCACCTTTACGGGCACCCCTGCGCCATGGCCGGGATCGCGGCCACGGCCCGCGCGCGCGGCCTGATCGTCGTCGAGGACTGCGCCCAGGCCCACGGCGCCCGGGTCGGGGGACGCCCGGCCGGCACCTGGGGCGCCGCCGCCGCATTCAGCTTCTACCCGACGAAGAACCTGGCGGCGCTGGGCGACGGCGGCGCGGTGGTCACCGCCGACCCGGCGCTGGCGGAACGCGTGCGGGCGCTGCGCCAGTACGGATGGCGCGAACGCCACGTGAGCGCGGAGGCCGGCGGGCGCAACAGCCGGCTCGACGAGCTGCAGGCCGCGGTCCTGCGGGTGCGGCTGCGGCACCTCGACGGGGACAACCGGCGGCGGCGCGCCCTGGCGGAACGCTACTTCCGGGCGCTCGACGGCGTCCGCCTCCCGCCCCGACCCAGCGCGGAGGCCGAACCCGTCTTCCACCAATTCACGATTCGCACGGACAACCGCGACGGACTGGTCGCCGAGCTCGCCGCGCAGCAGGTGCTGGCGCAGACGCTCTATCCGGTCCCCGTGCACCGCCAGCCCGCCTTTCGCGCCTTCGCCCCGGACGACGCCGGGGAGCTGTCGGCCTGCGAACAGGCCTGCGCGGAAGTGGTCAATCTGCCGATCCATCCCGCCCTGTCCGAAGCGGACGTCGACCTGGTCGCGGCCCGGGTGGTCGCCTGGGTGCGGGCGGGCGGCCCAACCGCCAAACAACGATGACCTCTCCTGCTCCAGTCCTGAGCGTGGTGATCCCCCTGTACGGCAGCGAACACTCGATCGAACGCGTGGCGCGCGAGCTGGCGGCCCTGCCGGTGGAGGGCGGCCTGGAACTCGTGCTCGTGAATGACGGCAGCCCCGACGACACCCTGGGCGCCTGCCGGCGGCTCCTGTCAGCGTGCGCGGTGCCGGTGACCGTCGTCGACCTGGCCCGCAATTTCGGCGAGCACAACGCGGTGCTCGCCGGCCTGCGCGCCGCCCGCGGACAATGGGTGGTGACGATGGATGACGACGGCCAGAATCCGCCGGCCGAGGTGCTCACCCTGCTCGCCGCGGCCCGGGATGGAGGCCATGACGTCGTCTTCGGCCGGTACGCGGTCAAGCGGCATGCGCGCTGGCGGAACTGGGGCAGCTGGATGGTGGGCCAGATCGCCCACTGGGTGCTGGACAAGCCCCCCGGCCTCTACCTCTCGAGTTTCCGCTGCCTGAGCCGTTTCATCGTCGACGAGATCACCCGGTACGAGGGCCCGCACCCGTACATCGACGGCCTCGTCCTCCAAAGCACCAGCCACATCGCCTCCGTCACCGTCGAACACCGCCCGCGCCAGGGCGGACGGAGCCGCTATACCCTGCGCAAGCTGGCGCGGCTGTGGCTGCGGCTGCTGGTGAATTTCTCCGTCCGGCCGCTGCGGATCGCGACAGTGGTCGGCGTGGCCATGGGCGCGCTCGGGCTGGCGGGCATCGTCTGGGTCGGCATCCTGTACCTGACCGACCGCGGTCCGGCCTTTGGCTGGGGCTCGTTGATCGCGGCCCTGCTTCTCTTCTCGGGCACCCAGATGGTCATGCTCGGCCTGATCGGCGAATACCTGGGCCGGATCCACCTCAACATCAACCGCCGGCCGCAAGCGGTCGTGCGCCAGGTGTGGCGGGGTGGCGCCGGCGATTGTTGACCGCCGCGCGGACCGTCCGTCCCCACGCGTTCCCTCCACCCCGGCGGTGCGCCGGTCGCGTTCCTCAGCGGCTTCCGGCCGGCAGGCGCGCCGCTCCGCCGGTCAGGACATTCGCGTCAAAGATGTAGACGGCCATGGGGTCGTCCGGATCGCCGGCATGAAACGCCACGGCCCCCGGCCGCCGGCGGAATTCGCGCCAGCAGGGATTCACCTGGTAGCGGAGGCGCTCGAAGCGCGAGACGCACACATAGCGCGGGGCCAGGTGGCGGAGCGCCTGCAGGTCGCCGTCCTCGTAGACGCGCCGGATCTCGTCGGCGCGCTCCTCCTGGCGGTACGGATTTGAATCGCCGTACATGCCGGAGAGCACGGGCCGGGCCCCCAGGGATGACACGAAATGGACGGGATCGTTGGCCCCGGTCAGGACGATGTCCGACAATCCGGTCGAGGTCCGCAGCCACCGCGCCGCCGCCCGGTCGTTGTCGTCGAAGAGCAGGGTCGATCCGTGCGGCGCGCCCGCCAAGCTGACCCTGAACCGGTACAGCGACGGCACGACACAGAGCACCAGGAGGAGCAGCCAGAGGGATCGCGACAGGATCCGGCCGAGGCGCCCGGTCAGCTCCGCCGCCCCGAGGACGATCACCATCGTCAATCCCAGATTGAGGAAGAGCACGAACTTGTTGCTGTCGCCCCAGGTGAAGCTGTAGCGATAGTAGTTCACGCCCAGGAAAACCAGGCCGCAGACCGCAAAATACCAGCCCCACCGCCGCAGGAAGGCACGCAGGGGTTGGGGCGCCTGCGGATCGGGCTGCGCGGGCGGCTTCCGCAGGAACGCCGTGGCGGCAAACAGGCATCCCCAGAACAGGAAGTCGCCATCGATGAAGAACCAGAAAAGCGCCCGGCGGAAGACCGGCGGAACGGCGGCAAACTCGTCCAAGGGCAGGATCGAGGCCACGTCCCAGGCGGAATAATCGGGGTGCGTGGGCGGTCCATAGGCGCCGAGGTAGAGGAGTTGGAATGCGCCGAGTGCGAATGCGGGCAGCCAGACGGAGAACCGGGGCCAGAGCCACCGGCGGTGCTCCCACAACCGGGGGAGCAGCATCGCCGCGAGGACCGGAAACGTCACGATGTGCGAGAACGGCAGCAGGCACACCAGCACGAGGGCCTGGAGTATCCTGACGCGGTCGGCGGCCAGTGCCCGACCGTCTTCCGCGCCGCCGGGCCCGGAAAAGACCGCGTCCAGGACCAGCAGGGCAACCGGAAAGGTGAAAAGCAGCCCCCGCTGCGGACTGAACAGGTTGATGAGCGAGGATTCGAAGTTGAAATAGGGGAACAGCAGCAGTCCGTCGAACAGCTCCCCCGGGTGCAGGTAGGGCGGCTTGAACCAGATGTAGTGAACGACGTTGATCAGCGCCGTGTTGAGGAAGAGAAAGACCAGGCAAGCCAGCAGGATCCAACGGGACGGGAGCCGGAGCCACTTCCGAAAGGCGGACCACAGCGCACCGACCATGATCGTCGCGCTCAGCCAGTTCATGGCCTGGACCGTATGCAAGGGCCGGACGCCCAGCTGCTGCAGGTGCGCCAGCCAGAAATCGACGAGGAAATGGTACTTCAGCGGGTAGGGCGCCATGTCCAGGTCCATCGGCGGAAACCGGTGGGCGTTCAGCAGCGCGTTCGTGACAGAGAGATGGAAGGCGGTGTCGTCAAAATTGAACGACGACCAGAGATGGCTGTTCTCGTCGAAATCGAGCCCCGCGTAGAAGCGGACCAGCACGAAGAAGAGCACAAACAGAAACCACCAATTCCATCGCGAACCGAGCAGCGCCGTCAGCCGGGCGGTCAACGGTGGATCCGCCGGGGCGGCCGGCGAGGCCGCGCCCGCGCCGCGCCCGACCGACCAGTACAGCGTGGGAGCCAGCAGCGCCACCCAGGAAGCGAGCAGATAGACCCGGCCCCATCCGAACGCGACATAGAGCAGGAAGTTCAGCCAGTTGACCAGGAACAGCGTGAGTCCCAGGGAAAACAGGTACCGGAACGCGCCGGCGAATCCATCGAGCAGGCGCACCCGGGTGCGGAGATGGTACGCCAGGACGGCGACGAGTCCGACATACGCAATCGCGAGCATGGGGAAGGATCCCGGGAACGGCGGCAGCCGCCGGCGGCGCGATCCATCGCGCTGCGGCGGCAATCCGGGGAAACGGGGTCGTCCGACTTTACCCTTTGCCGGCGCCGGATCAATTCCGTTTCCCGGCGCGCAGAAATCCTCCGCCGCGGCCGGCCGCACCGCGCCGCTAGCGCAGCTTGACCCGGCGCACGGCCGTCTCGCCGCCCC
>CAZKDK010000215.1:0-6331 GCA_964551145.1 uncultured Opitutaceae bacterium
CGCATCGATCTCCGCATGCCGGTCATCCGTCCATACCACGGTTTCGCCCGGCGGCCGCGGTTCGAAGGCGACCAGAAACCGGGTCACCCGCCCGTCGTCCTCCTGCTCGGGCAGCCAGGAGACGATCTGGGTCAGCCGGGTGGGGCGGAAGACCAGGATGTAATGCGTCTCCGTGAAATCCCAGTCGCGAGTCGGGGTGGTCTTGTTGATCTTCGTGACCACCTCGAGGCTGGACCAGCCAAGCATATGCGCCGTTGCACCGACGATCGGGACGACGTTCGTGTAGCGGTTCGTGACGTGGATGGCGAGGATGCCGTCCCGGCTTTCGAGCCGCGCGAGATAGACGGCCAGCGCCTCGCGCGTGATCAGGTGGGGCGGGATGCCGTCGCCCGTGAACGCGTCGATGACGATGACGTCGAAATCGGCGCGCGAGGCCGCGAGACCCTTGCGGCCGTCCCGGCGTTCGAGGTGGATCTGGCCGGGGGAATCGGGGATGAAGGTGAAGAAGTCGCGAGCGATCCGGATCGCCTTGGGGTCGATGTCCCAGAAGGTCATCGTGTCGGCCGGCCGGGCGTAGGTGGCGAGCGTGCCCGCGCCGAGGCCGACGACGCCGACGGCGATGGCGGGACGCGCCTTCTGCAATTCCTCGATCACGCGCCCGACGCCGGTGCTTTCGGTGTAGTACAGGGTAGGACGCCTCCGGGAGGCGGCGTCAGCGGTCAGCTGGCTGCCGTGCGTGGTCGTTTCGTTGGAGAGGACCAGGCCCCCTTCCTCGTAGCGCAGCGTCGAGCAGCCATAGATGTTGCGGAATCGCCGGATTCGCATGGACCCGGCCGCCTCGGCGCGCCTCTGCTGCCAGACCAATCCAACGACCGGCGCCGCGACGATCACCAGCGCGACGACGACGGGGAGCACCTGGCGGGGGCCGAGCATCCGGACCAGCCCGAGCATCAGCAAAACGCAGGAGACGACGAGGAATTCCGTGGGGCGCACGAAAAGGAATGGGGCGGCAAAGCTGGCGAGCAGACCCCCCAGCACGCCGCCTGCGGCGGCGGACAGGTAGAAAAGGTCGAAGCGTTCCTTCGGGCGGCTCTCGTGCAGGAGCCCGGTGCCGAAGAAGCTCCCGGCCGCGGTCAGGGAGAGGAGCCAGAACGCCGTGGGGCCGTTGACCGTCGCGTTGCTCACGCCCTTGGTCAGCATGAACCCGGAAAAGCTTACTGCGAGCCAGCCGAGGCAGGCCAACGTGAAGCGTGGCTGCCACCCGCCGGAGAAGATGACGAGGAAGCTGAGGAGGTAGGCGCCGAAGGGACCGACCCAGGCCACCGGCCCCGAGCCGATCTCCGCCGTCAGGTGGTGCGTGGCGCCGAGCATTCCGAGGCAGGTGAGCGCACTCAGTCCGATCCAGGTGGCGATCCGCCGGAGGCCGGCAGGTTCGGCCGCCGGATCCGGGACCGGCGCCCCGGCGTCAAGACAGCGCAGGAAGGCGAGTCCGCCCGCCACGGTCAGGCCGGCCAGGGCCCAGAGCAGGCCCTGCCAGAGGAAGATCTGGTCGGCGAGACCGACGTGGCGTTCGATCACCAGCGGATAAAGCAGCACGGCGGCGAGTCCGCCCGCATTGGAGAACGCGTAGAGGAAGTAGGGCACCGGCCGGTCCCGGCCCCGGAACCATCCATGCATCAGCGGAGCGATGCTGAATAGCAGGACCATGGCCGGTAACGTGGCCACGGCGAGCGTGACCAGAATGCCGCCGAGGCCGGTCCATGGGCTGGCCTGCACCCACCCGAGCCGATTGCAGACGACGGCCGCCAGCGCGAGGCCCGCCGTCGCCGCCGCCTGGAAGCCCCGCCGGCGGCGGAGGAGCCAGACTGCCCAGCCGTACCCGAGCAGCAGGGTCGTCTGGAAATAGAGCATGGTGCCCAGCCAGGTCGACGCGGCGCCTCCCTGGACGGGGAGCAGCAGCTTGCCCGCGAGGGGCTGGACCGAGAAGGAGAGAAACGCCGCCAGCGGCACGACGGCGAAGATCGTGCCCGAGAGGACCGCGGGGAAGAACTGGCGCGGGAGGAACGGCACGCGGGAAGCGAAGGCGAATTTCATTGTTGGGCGGCAGACGGGGTCTCAACTCGCGGGCGACACCGAACCGGGTTTGAGCGGCGTTCCACCGCCGGCGGCGCTGCCGGCCGGGCCGGCGACCGGGGGATCGCAGGAGGCGGCCCCGGCCCTGCCGGCGGAAAGGCCGCCGGCCGCCAGGCCGAGCGCCGCGCGGAACGGCGATGCCAGGATCGACGGGTAGGCCTCGCAAGGAGTCCAGCAGTTCGGGCAGCGTCTCTCGGCGATCGCCCGGCGCACGCCGTCGCGGCGCGCGGCGGCGACGAGCGGCATGAGCGCGTAACCCGTGGTGCGAACGTTGCCGAGCGGGCGGTCCCAGATCGTGCAGGGATAGACCTCGCCCTTCTCGGACAGGTACGCGGTCGTCAGCAGGGCCGAGCACGAGATCGACGTCCGGCCGCGGGCCAGATACCGCAGGGCTTCCCGGCGATAGATCCGCTCGATTGCGCGCATGACGAGCGATCCGCCCCGCCGGGACTTCGAGGCGGCCAGGCGCAGGGCGTCGGCGATCTCCTGCCGGTGAGCGCCGGAACCGGAGGCGTCCTTGGGCCGGTCGGTCGCGTTGCCGTAGTAGTGGGCGGAGATGTGGGGAACGTTGAGATGCAGGGCGTCCCATCCGGCGGGGGCTTCGCCGCGGGTGCGGAGGGCGTCGTCGACCGCCGCCATCGTCTGTCCGACCAGGGCGGCCGTGGTGTGTCCGCACGAGGCCTGGTGCCCGTGCAGGGTCATGCCGACGAAGACGTGTTCCGCGCCGAGGCAGGCGCGCAGGGCGGCGAAGGTGTCGATGGCGTGCGCGAAATCGCCGCGGATGCCGCGGAGCACGTCGTTGAGCCCGGGCGGCCCGTCGATCGAGACGGAGACCACGAGGCGGGCCCGCACGGTCCGCCGGATCTCCGCCGCCGCCTGCTCGATCCGCCGCGTCGCGATGCCGTTGGTGGGGAAATGCACCAGGAGCAGGTCCGGGCACGCCTCCGCAAACGCCTGGACCACCGGAACGAAATCCGGGCGGTCGGTGGGTTCGCCGCCGGTGAAATCGATCCACTGGAAAAACGGATTCGCCCGCGCCACGGCGCGGACCTCGTCGAGCGTGAGCTCGGCGTCGAGCGCGCCCGGGGTCTCCTTCACCTTCCAGATGTCGCAGTAGACGCAGCGCGAATGGCAGCGTTTCGTCACGACGAAGTTGAGTTTGAGCGGACGGCCCTCGGCGCCGGCGGCAGCGGCGCCGGCGCGGAGCGCCAGGCGGCTCCATGAATACCAGGCGCTCATGGCACGGTGGGTCCCTGGCGCGACGCCGGCAGGGGGGCGGGCGCCGGCGCACCGGCCGGTTCGGCCGGCCGATCCACCAGTGCCTCCGCGGCGGTGTCGTCGACCTTGAAGACCGGGCCCTCGGGCTGGGCCGTTCCTCCCATCGCCGCGAGCGCGTAGGGCGTGTCGAGGCGGAACAGGGCAAGCTGGACGGCCTCGGCGTTGTAGCGCATGTAGACCGTGGCGTGGGTATCGAGCACGAGCTGATGCCAGACGCGGGCGTGATCCGGCTCGGTGTTCACCCAGTAGTCCCAGTGCAGGTAGATGCCCCCCGGATACTGGCGCACCAGCTCGCGAAGCTGGTTGCGCACAATGCCCTCGACATTGAACAGCTGCCCGGAATTCCGGCCGAGCACGTTCCAGATGCACGGGTCGGTCGAAATGACGAGCGCGCCCATCGGCAGCTTCGCGGCTGCCTCCTGCGCGAAGGCGATGTCGGCCCGGGCCTCGTTCGACTCCCGGCCGAGCGTCGGCACGAAGTGCATCGCCGCAGCCCAGTTCAAGGCGAGCACGACGGCAACAGCCCCGAGCGCCGGGGGCCAGCGGCGGAGCGCGCCGTAGGCGGCCGCGGCGCCGATGCCCATCAGCAGCGCCATCGGGGCCGCCGAGATCACCGCATAGCGGGAGCTGGCGCCGTAGTAGTAGCCGCCCGCGTAGAAAAGGACGAAGATCCCCCAGGCCAGGGCGAACCACAGGACGGCGCCCAGGGCGAGCCGCCGGTTGCGGGCGAGGAGCCAGCCGACGCCCGCGAGGGCGAGAACCGTCCCGGCGAGGGGAAACCATTTCTGCTGGACGAAGTATCCGGCGTTGCTCTCGAGGTTCTTCATCAGGAACCCGACGCCAAAGCGGTTGCCGTCCTTGGCGCCCCAGTCCTCCGTGTGCACCGACCAGAGGTGCACGAGATTGGGCGTCACCAGGGCGGACGAAAGCGCCAGGGCCGCCCAGGTGACGCGGTCCTCCAGAAACCGGCGGTCCGCGGCCCAGAGCAGGCTGGCGGCGACCGGGTACACGAGCATCGATTCGGGCCGGAAATAGCAGGCGAAGGCGGCGGCCGCGGCGAGCAACGCCGCGCTCCAAGGCGAACCTTCGCCGGTCGCCGGGTCCCGCCAGCGCGCATGGACGCAGACCGCGAAGATGGTCGCGACGCCGGTGGCCGCGGCCGTGGGTTCGACAGCGCAGGTGCGGCTCCACCAGAGGACGAGCGGCGTGAATGCGAAAGCCAGGGCAGCCGCCACGGGCGTGCCGGCGGGGAGCGTCCACGGAGCCAAGACCAGCGCGAAATAGAGCGCGGCGACGGTGAGGGCGGTGATCACGTGCACGGCGGCGAACGAGACGGCTTCCGAGACGCCGAACAGCCGGTACAGCCAGGAGAACAGATAGGGATGTCCGTTGGGCTGCTTGTTCACCCAGGCGTCGTAGACGGTCATATCCCCGTACTCCACGCGGGCGTAATTCGCATACTCGGCCCGCCCGGTGTGCGCGATCGTCTGCCCGATCTGCATGTAGATGTGCTCGTCGTAGAAGATGCGGTTCGTCCGCGGCGCGAGGTCGCAGGCGAAAAACGCCAGGACGGCCAGGCCCGCGCCGATGAGCAGGTGCTTGCGGCCGAGCAGGCGCGCCAGCGGAACGGCCAGTCCTGCGAGGGCGGCCAGGCCGACGACCAGGCAGCCGTGCATGCCCCAGACGGTCGCGACCGCCATGAGCGAGCGCTGTTCGGCCGGCGTATGATTGGTGACGATGCGCTGCGCCCAGAACATGGTGGCGCCGAACGCGGCGAGGCAGAGCGCGTACCAGAAGGCGCGGGACGGGCGACGAGGGTGGGCCGCGTGCGGCGGAAGGGTGTCTTGGGTTCCGGTTTCCATGGAGACTTGCCGTTCAGGAAAAAGCCGGCGGCCGCGTCCCGCCCTTGCTCAGGAGGGCCGACCCGAGCGCGAGGTGCTGGACGCCGCTTTCCATCCACGCCTCGATGATCCCGGTGGGGGCATCCGACATGGGCTTGCCGTGCACGTTGAGACTCGTGTTGATCACGGCACCGACGCCGGTGAGAGCCTTGACCCGGGCCAGGAGGCGGAACCAGGAGTCGGATTCGTCTTCAACCACCATTTGCGGGCGGCAGGAGCCGTCGGGCCCGATGGCCCCCGCCAGGGCCGCGCGGCCGCGCGCCGTCGTCAGGAATCCCATGGTCATGTGGCGGTTGAGATCCCGGATGTCGCGATAGTCGGCCAGCAAGGCGGGCGCCTCGGAAGCCAGGAGCGAAGGGCAGAACGGCTGATACCAGACGCGGCGCTTGAGCCGGAGGTTGAGGTCGTCCCGGGCGACGACGCTGTCGGCCCGGGCGACGATGCTGCGGGCTCCGAGGGCGCGCGGACCCAGTTCCATGCGCCCCTGCGCCCACATGACGATGTCGCCCGCCGCCACGCGCTCGGCGACGGCGTCCGCCAGGTCGGCCGGCCGCTGGCAGGTGGCGCCGACGGCCGTGGCGACCGCCTCGGCGTCCCGTCCGAGGTCGCCGTGGTCGATGCCGAGGCGGAAATCCGAAAAGGGGCGGGGCCTGCGGCCGGTGAGGCGATGCCAAATCGCGAGGGCGGCGCCCAGGGCGAGGCCGCCGTCGCCCATCGCGGGGCAGACCTCGAGGCGCCCGATGCCGGGGGTCGTGCGCACGAGGCGGTTGACCTTGATGTTGGACGCCACGCCGCCGGCATAGCCGAACTGGGAAATGCCCGTCGCCGCCGCGAGCTGGCTGAAGAACCGCGGCACGATCGTCTCGATGGCCTGTTGCGCCATCCGGCAGACCTGCTCGCGCGGCGTGCTCCAGACGATGCGCGCCATCTCGGCGGCCATGCGGGTGGGGGCGATCGAGCAGCGGAGGGAGGGCATCCCGGTCGGCGTGCCGGTGATCGAGAACCAGCCGAGGAAGGGG
>CAZKDK010000216.1:0-6327 GCA_964551145.1 uncultured Opitutaceae bacterium
TCGAGCGGACGGAACTCGCCAAGGAGAAGACCGGCGTGTTCAGCGGCAGCTTCGCGCGCAACCCCGTCAACGGCGCCCGCGTCCCGATCTGGATCGCGGACTACGTGATCATGGGCTACGGCACCGGCGCCATCATGGCGGTGCCCGGGGAGGACCAGCGCGACTGGGATTTCGCGCGGCATTTCGACCTGCCCATCCTGCGCACCGTCGAGCCGCCGCCGGGGTTCGCCGGCGAGGCCTATGAGGAGGACGGACCGGCCATCAACAGCGCCAACGACGAGGTTTCGCTGAACGGGCTCGGCATAGCGGCCGCCGCGGCGCGCATCGTCCCCTGGCTGGCCGGGAAGCGGCTCGGCCGGCCCAAGGTCAATTTCAAGCTGCGCGACTGGCTGTTCTCGCGCCAGCGCTACTGGGGCGAACCGTTCCCGGTCGTCTGGGTGAACGAGGCCGACTACCGGCGCGCCTGCGACGCCCGCGGGGTGCCGCAGCCCTCGGCGCCGGTGACCTACACGGAGTCCGGCCGGTCCTTCTTCGCGCTCGGCCTGCCCGACGGCGCACTGCCGCTGCAGCTGCCCGAGGTGACCTCCTACCTTCCCGCCGGCACGGGCGAGAGTCCGCTGGCCAACGTCACCGACTGGGTGGATATCTGGTACGACTTCGCCACCGGGGCGGCGGTGCCGGCCGCGCAGCCGAGGCCGGCCGGCGACACCTGGGTCCGCGCCCGCCGCGAAACCAACACCATGCCCCAGTGGGCCGGTTCGTGCTGGTACTACCTGCGCTATCTGGACCCGAGGAATCCCGACGCCATCGCCGACCGCCGTCTGCTCGAGTACTGGGGCACGCCGGATCTCTACGTCGGCGGCGCGGAGCACGCGGTGCTGCATCTGCTCTACGCGCGCTTCTGGCACATGGTCCTCCACGATCTGGGCGTTGTCCCGCAAACGGAACCGTTCCGGAAGCTGTTCCATCAAGGGATCATCCTCGGGGAGGACGGCGAGAAGATGTCCAAGAGCCGCGGCAACGTCATCAATCCCGATGCGGTCATCCGCGACTACGGCGCCGATGCGCTGCGCCTCTACCTCATGTTCCTCGGACCCCTCGAGGCCATGAAGCCCTGGAACCCGCGCGGCATCGAGGGCGTGTTCCGCTTCCTCCACAAGGTCTGGCGGGAGTGCATCGGCGAAGACGGCGGACCGAATGCCAAGATCGCGCCGGACGCGCCCGAGTCGCCCGCCCTCGAGCGCCTCCTCCACGAAACCATCAGGAAGGTGGGCGACGACATCAACGCGCTGCGTTTCAACACGGCCATCTCGCAGATGATGATCTTCGTGAACGCGGTTCAGAAGGCGCCGTCGGTCAGCCGGGCGACAGTCCTCGCCTTCCTCCAGCTGCTGGCGCCTTTCGCGCCGCACCTGGCCGAGGAACTGTGGGCCCGCCTCGGCGGGAAGCCCCCAATCCACAGCGCGCCGTGGCCCGCCTACGACACCGCCAAACTCGTTGTCGAGCAGGTGAAACTGGTGTTCCAAGTCAACGGCCGGTACCGGGGCGACCAGCTCGTGGCGGTCGGCCTGCCCGAAGCCGACGCGGTCGCCCTGGCCAAGGCCGATCCCAGGCTCGTTCCGCACCTTACCGGAAAGGTTATAAAAAAAGTCATATATGTGCCGGGGCGGATCCTTAATCTTGTCGCCCAATAGTATTTCAAGTATTTTGCCCAAACTGGGGGTTTCACCCTACCCGAGACCCCGAAATCAACCTCCCAGTTTCCAAAGGCAACACATGAAAACGGCAGCTAAACTCCTCTTTGGAGCGGCCCTGTGCTGCGCCCTCTCCGCGACCGTCCGGGCCCAGCAGAGCGTGCCGGGCAAGGCTTATGTGGCGCAGATCGACGGCGCCGTGACGTTCACGCTTTCCGGCAAGGTCACGGAGCTCAAGAAGGGCGAATCCGTCGTCGCCCAGGGCATGTTGATCGAAACCGGCCCCGGCGCGTCGACCATTCTGGTCTATTCCAACGGCACGAGCATCTTCGTCGACGAGCAGACCATCGTCGAGATCCGCAAGTTCGTCCAGCAGCCCTTTCCGAGCGGCGTCGACACCGCGGTGATCGAGCCGTCGGTCTCCGACACGATCGCCCACGTCAGGCAGGGGCGCGTGATCATCACGACCAACCAGCTCGCCACCGGCACCTCGATGGTCTACCTGACGCCGCAGTCGCAGGTGAACATCCGCGGCAAGGAGGTCGTGATCGAGGTGCGCGACCAGGTGACCCGCGTGCTCATGCTGGCGGGCGACGCCACGGTGACTCCGTCGAACTCCGCGCCGGGCAGCGTCGGGCAGACCCTGCACGGCGGCCAGATGGCCGTGGTGCAGATCCAGGTCATGCCTTTGGATCAGGACGCGGCCAACAAGGTGGCGACGCAGGTCGCCGCCGCGGAGCGCGCGCAAAAGGTCGTGGTTTTCGGGACCACCGACGCCGGCGGCGCCTCTGACATCCAGGCGAGGGCCGTGGTGCCGGCCAACCTGCCGGTGCCGCTGACCGTCAGCCCCTCCACCCTCAGGACGGGAGGCTGAGCCTTGCATCGTCCCTTGACCGCGCCCTCACCGGTCGGCCGGGCGATGGTGGTGATGGCGGCATTGGCCGTCGTCACGCCGCGTGCCCTGGCATTGATCGAGTTCAATGACGGACACGACAAGGTGACCATCAACGCGTCCTACGGGATCGCCTACGACTCGAACGTCTTCGTGCACGCGGGCGGCGCGGGCGGCTCCAGTCAGCTGTTCTCGCTCGGCGCCGACTACGCCCGCCGCGCCGGCCTCATCGCGGTCGGCGCCTCCGCCGCGGTCGCCGCGGCGCGCTACACCGATCTCACCGCCGAGAACTACACGAATCCCTCCTTCCGCCTGTCCCTGACCAAGGATCAGGGGCGGCTCACGGGCTCGGCCAACGTGGCGGTCCGGCGCGACAGCCGCAGCGACGCCGCCGCGAACGTGCGCGCCACCTCCTGGGATTACGCGTCGGCGCTCAGCCTCCGCTACCCGATCAACGACCGCTACTACTTCACGAGTTCAACCGTCTTCGACCTCCGCGACTACGTGGACAATCGCGCGCTGTTCAATCTGACTTCCTATTCGGAGGCCATCGACGTGTACTACGTGTACACGTCCAAGCTCGACCTCCTGGGCGGCTACCGGATCCGGTGGGGCGACGCCGAGGGCGGCACGCACACCCTCGACCAGGCGGTTTCGCTCGGCGCGACGGGCAGCGTTCTTTCCAAGCTGAACGGCAGCGTCCGCCTGGGCTATCAGTCGCGCGACGAAGGCGGCGCCGGCGGCGGACGCTACGACGCGCTCACGACGAGCCTTTCGCTCGCCTGGGCGGTGAACAGGCGGGCGATCATCAGCGCCGCGGCGTCCAAGGATTTCACGACCACGGCCACCGACATCTCGGTCGACACATCCGCCTTCAGTCTTTCCGCCAACCTGAAGCCGGCGCTCCGGGTCAAGCTGGTTTGCGACGCCGGGGTCGAATACGCCACCAGCAACTTCCTCGGCACCGCGGGCGGCGGTCGCGCGGATCGCGCCTGGACGTTCAACGCAGGCGTGAGCGCCCCGCTCTCCTCCAAGATATCGGTCGCGCTCGCCTACATCTACACCGACAACCGCTCCAATGTCGCTTATTCCCAGTTCACGCGCTACACCGTGACCGGCAACCTCTCCCTCCGCTATTGACCGCCATGCACCGACACTCCAGCCGCCTCCCGGTCGCCGCGGCCCTCGGCGCGCTCCTCTGGGTCCTGGCGCCGGCCGGCGCGCAGACGCCGCCCGCCCCGGCACCGGCCGGGTCCGGCGCGGAAACCCGCAGGGACTTCATCTACCGGCTGACGAACACCGACCGCCTCCGCATCGTCGTTTTCGGCGAGGCCGACCTGTCCACGCTCTCGCGCATCGACGCCCGCGGAAACGTCAACCTCTACCTCGTGGGCGACGTGCATGTGGCCGGCCTCACCATCAACGAGGCGCAGCAGATCATCGAATCCGCCTATCGCGACGGCCGCTACCTCCGCAGTCCCCAGGTCACCGTCTCCGTCGAGGACTACGCCCCGCGCGTGGTCACGGTGGACGGCCAGGTGAAGAGTCCCGGTCCGATCTCCCTGCCCACCGAGTCGACCCTCACCGTGTACCAGGCCATCATCCGCGCCGGCGGCTTCACCGACATCGCCAAGGGCTCGGCAGTCAGCATCACGCGCATCCTTCCCGACGGCACCAAGAAGGTCTTCACGGTCGACGTCGACGGCCTGATCCGGGGCCGCGACCGCAACCGGGGGAACGATGACACCCTGCAACTCGAGCCGGGCGACATCATCTACGTGCCCGAACGCCTGATCTGAGATCCCGCCGTGCCCCCCCCTCTCACGCCGCAGCCTCCAGCATCCGCCCCTGCCGTCGGCGCGGCGGACGACCGCGACGAGCACATCATCGAGCGTCACACGCTCCGTGATTACTACGTCATGATCCGGGAGCGCCTGTGGATCGCGCTGCCGGTGGCCGTCCTGGTCGCGCTGCCCCTGGGATACTACCAGATGCACGTGACGCCGATGTACGAGAGCCACGCGACGATGCAGTTCGAGCGCCCCGACAAGATCGTCATGATCGACCAGGTCATGGACCAGTCGCCGCGATCCGAGATCGACATCAATACCTTCCTCCAGCGCCTCAACAGCGCCAGCCTGCGCGCGAAGGTGGTCGAGTCGCTCACGCCCGACGAGGTCAGGATCCTGCAGCGGCCCTACCTCAAGGACCTGCCCCCGGGCGCCGCCCCGCCGCCCGCCGGCGCCGCGCTCGGGAGCGTGTACGCCGAGGCCGTCCATGGCAGCCTGATCATCCTGATCACCGCCCGCCATCGCGACCCGGATGCGGCCGCGCTCGTGGCCAACCGGTTCTACACGCAGTTCGTCAATTATCTGATGGCCAAGAGCGGCGGTTCCAACGAGGAGGCGGTGGCGTTTCTGCAGAAGCGCGCGCTGGAGCTGCAGAAGGAGTACGAGGAGAAGGAGCAGCGCCTGCAGGAGTACAAGCGGCGCCACAACCTCATCTCCCTCGACGACAGCCTGAACATCGTCACCGACCGCCTGAAGGGCGTCAACGCGGCGCGCACGGCCGCCCATCTCGACCGGCTCAACCTTGAGGTCTACTTCAACCAGATGCAGAGCTTCCGGCAGGACGGTCGCGACCTGCTCGAGATCTCGTACGTCGCGAGCCACGGCAGCATCCCCAGCCTCAAGGCCAAGCTGGCCGAGGCCACCCAGACCCAGTCCGTCCTCAGCGAGCGCTACCTTGAGCGCCATCCGCGGATGATCGAGATCTCCCGGACGATCACGCTGCTGCGCGAACAGCTGACCCAGGCCGTCGACCTGGCCATCGCCGATCTCACCGCCAGCCTGGAAAAGGCGCGCGATTCCGAGCGCTCCCTCGATCGCGAGTACGCCCGGCAGGAGCAGGAACAGATGCGGCTCGACGACCTCAAGGTCGAGTACCACAGCCTCGAGGACCAAGCGGCGGTGGCCAAGAACGCCTATACCCAGGTGCTCGACAGCCTGAACAAGACAACCACCTCCAAGGGCCTCGAGTACCACATTCCGGTCAGTCTGCTCGACCGCGCGGCGCCCAGCTTCAGCCCCTACTCCCCCAACCCCGTGCGGGTGGTCCGCACCGGCATCCTCGTCGGCCTCGCGGTCTTCTTCGGCGTCGTTTTCGGGCTCAACCTGGTCGATGACCGCATCAAGAGCGCCTGGGACGTCGAATCCTTCGTCGGCGCCCCCCTGCTCGGGATCATACCCGACCTGTCCGGAGTCCGGGACGAGGACAGGCACCAGCTCGCCATCAAGGTCAAGGCCACGCCGGGCGTCGAGGCGTTCCTCAGCGTCTACAGCGCGGTCAAGATCCAGTCGAAGCTCGACTATCCCAAGATCATCCTCGTCACGAGCACCATCCCCGGCGAGGGTAAGACCCTCATCTCCTGCAATCTTGCGGGCAGCTTCGCCCGCCATGGCCGGAACACCCTGCTCGTCGACTGCGACCTGCGCCGGCCCATGTTGCACCGTCATTTCCAGCTGGCGAACGACGCCGGTCTCCTCGCGTGGGCCGAGGCGGGGGCGAACCTGCAGGGCGACCTGCTCGCCGATCCGCAGCTCGGAATCACCCGGATCGCCGACAACCTCTTCCTGCTCCGCTCCGGCGGCCATTCGAAGGTCCCGACCGAATTCCTGGAAAACCCGGTGTTCGGCCAGTTCCTCGAGCAGATGAAAAAGCGGTTCGACCTGATCGTGATCG
>CAZKDK010000217.1:0-6320 GCA_964551145.1 uncultured Opitutaceae bacterium
CGCGGCCGTGGGCCGCCCCGTGATCTTTGTGGTACCGGTCGACTGCGAAATGGCTGCGACGGTGCGCGACGGCGGGTTTGGCGTGGTGGTGCCCCCCTCCGACGCCGGAGCCATCGCCGGCGCGATTCGCAGGCTGGCGGCCGATGCCGCGGGGCGCCGGCGCCTGGGCGACGCCGCGCGAACGTGGTCCCGGCAAACCGGCGGCCTATCGGCGGCCCTGGCCGCGTGGCGCCCACTGCTCGGATGAAGGCATCGCCCACCCGCCGCGCGCCCGGAACGGGCGATCTTCGCCGTCGAGGCTTGCGGCTGCGACCGATTCTCTGGCATAGGTCTTTTCGTTTATGGCCCCGCCCCGCCTGACCTCCTGGCTGCTGCTGCTGGCCGACTTTCTCTGCGTCGTTCTGGCCTTCCATTTCGTGGGATGGATGCGGGGCCGCCTCGCCATCGGCGACTTCGAGATCCTGCCGCTGTTCTGGCCGCTCGCGCTGATGGCGCTGGCGATCTACCTCATCGACGGCTACTCGCCGCGGACGGACATGCTGAGCGCGGACTACGCGAGCCAACACGCCATCGCGCTCGCCGCCGCCATGATCGTGATGCTGCTGGTGACCTTCGTCTTCATCAAGGAGCCGTTTTTCCTGCACTCCTCGCGGGCCGTGATCGCCGTCAGCTTCGTCGCGCTCGTGCCGATGACGCTCAGCTACCGGCGCTGGCTGGCGCTGCGGGTCGCGGTCGAGCGGCAGAAGCGTCCGATCATCTTCATCGGCAGCGAGGCGAGCTGCGTCGCGTTCAAGGACGCCTGCGAGAAGAACCACACCACCCAGCCCGTGACCTTCGTGGCGACCGACACCGCCCTCCATGAGACGATGACGCCGCTGGTGGGCATCGAAATGCACCCGGTGTCCCAGCTGGGGCCGATCCTGGTCCGGTGCGGCGGGCAGATCGAGGCGGTGGTGCTGCACGAGACCAGTCGCGACCTGCCGTTCGCTGTTTCGGAGAAGCTGCTCGAACTGCATTTCTCAGGCGTGCGCGCCTACACCCTCGAGCTCTTCCATGAGGTCTACTGGCGCAAGATCCCCCTGGACCTCCTCAACCAGACCTGGCTGTTCGAGAAAGGCTTCCAGATCGCCCGCGACCCCGTGTTCGAGCGCATCAAGCGGCTGACCGACGTCGGCTTCGCGCTCGGCGGCCTGGTGCTCGCGTCGCCCGTCCTGCTGCTGGCCGCCGCTGCCATCTGGCTGGACGATCGCGGGCCGATCCTGTTCTGGCAGACGCGCATCGGCAAGCACCGCGTGCCGTTCCGGGCTTGCAAGCTGCGCACGATGCGCCCCGACGCCGGCACCGCCGTGCCGTACGCCCAGCCGGGCGACGCGCGCATCACCGGTGCGGGCGGACTGCTGCGGGCGATGCGCCTCGACGAGATCCCGCAGCTCTGGAACGTGCTGCGGGGCGACATGAGCCTGATCGGACCGCGCGCCGAATGGGTGAAACTGGTCGAGCGCTACGAGAAGGAGATCCCCTGCTACCACTTCCGGCACCTGGTGAAACCCGGGATCACGGGCTGGGCGCAGGTGAACTACCCCTATGGCGCCAATCTCGACGACACCCTGCGCAAGCTGGAGTACGACCTCTACTACATCCGGCACTTCTCGTTCGTCCTGGACGCATCCATCGTCCTGAAGACGATCCACGTCATGCTCTTTGGCAAGGGCCGGTAGGGCCCGCCGCCGTTTTCGATTTCGGCTTTTTGCGTTTCGAGGCAACGTTCGGACCTTTGCGTCTCTGCCATCCGTGATGCCCGCTCCAATCCAAAACCGAAAAGCAAAAAACAAAAACGGCCTCCAGCGCCGCTATGACTTCATCGCCATCGGCGGAGGCAGCGCCGGATTCAACGCCGCGCGGGTCGCGGCATCCCTGGGGCTGCGCACGGCCGTGGTCGACGGCGCCCGAAAACTGGGCGGGCTCTGCATCCTGCGCGGGTGCATGCCATCGAAGACGCTGCTCTATGCCGCCGAGCAGCTGCACCACGCGCAGAACGGCGGGCGGTTCGGACTCGCGATCCCGCCGGGGCGGGCGGACATGGCCGCCGTCCAGGCGCGGAAGCGGCGGATCATCGGCGACTTCGCGGCGCACCGCGTGCGGCAGCTCATGACCGGGGGGTTTGACGTCTACCGGCGGGCCGCCCGGTTCATCGACGCCGCGACGGTCGAGCTCGCCGACGGCACCCGCCTGCGCAGCCGGCATTTCCTGATCGCGACCGGGTCGCGCGTCAGCGTCCCGCCGGTTCCCGGCCTGGCCGGGGCGCCCGCGTGGACGAGCGATGATATCCTCGCCCTCGATTTCGTCCCGCCGAGCGTGATCGTGCTCGGCGGCGGCATCGTCGCCTGCGAACTGTCGCAGTTCCTGAGCCGCATCGGCACGCGCGTCGTTCTCGTCCAGCGCAGCGCGCACATTCTCCGGGACCACTCGCCCAAGGCCGGCGCCGTCATCCAGCAGGCCTTCCGTGACGAGGGCATCGAGCTTTTCGCCGGCACGAAGATCCGACGCGTGGCGCACGACCGCCGCGGGTTCACGGTGGTCTTCGATCACGACGGGAAGCGCGTGACCCGCCGCGCCCGGCACCTTTTCAACGCCCTCGGCCGCGAGCCGAACACCGGCGGCCTCGACCTCGCGGCGGCGGGCGTGGACACCAGCGGCGCCGGCCGCGTGGTGGTGAACCGCTGGCAGCAGACCTCCCGGCCCCACATCTACGCGGCCGGCGACGTGTGCGGGCCGCACGACATCGTGCACCTGGCCGTGGCCCAGGGCGAGCTGGCCGCGCGCCATGCCGCCGGCGTGAAGGGCATCAGGCCCGTCGACTATTCCCTCCTGCTGAACGTCGTGTTCACCGAGCCGCAGCTGGCGACGATCGGCGTGCCGGAACACGAGCTGCACGCCCGGGGCGTCCGCTTCGTCGGCGCCTCCTATCCGTTCAACGACCACGGCAAATCGATCCTGATGGAGGCCCACTACGGCTACGTGAAAGTCATCGCCGAGCCGGAACGCGGCCGGATCCTGGGCGCGGAGATCGTCGGCCCGAACGCCGGCGAACTGATCCACTGCTTCAGCGGCCCGCTCGCCATGCGCGCCACCGTGTTCGACCTCCTCCGGGCGCCCTGGTACCATCCGACGCTCGCCGAGATCATCACGTACCCGCTGGAAGCTATCGCCGCACAGGTGAAGAACCGGCCCGGCCATTGACGCTCGCGTCAACCGCCGAGCGCCCGCAGCTCGCCCAGATCCACCAACCCCTCGTAAAGCGCCTTGCCGATGATGACGCCGTCCAGGTTCGGACGGCGTTTTTGCATTTCGAGGAACCGGACAACATCCTCGCGCCGGCTGACGCCGCCGGATGCGATCACCCGGCAGCCCACCGCCGCCAGCATGGCGTCCTGCGCCGGAAAATTCGGTCCGGTCAGCGCGCCGTCCGTGCTGATGTCCGTGTGGATGAGCGTGCGCACGCCGAGCGCGTCCATGCGCCGCGCGAGGTCCACGGCGCCCGCGGCCGTCGTGTCCACCCACCCCTTGACCGCCACCCGCCCGTCCTTGGCGTCGATGCCGACGGCGACCTTCTCCCCGAAAGCCGACACCAGTTCGGACACGAAACGCTCGCTCTCGGCGGCGCGCGTGCCGATCACGACCCGGTTCACCCCCAGGGCGAGCACCCGCTCCACCGCGGCCCGGCGGCGCAGGCCGCCCCCGAACTGCACGCGGAGCCCGAGGGCCACGATCCGGGCGACCGCCTCGAGATTCCGCGGCTCGCCTTCGAACGCGCCGTCGAGGTCGACCACGTGAACCCAGTCGGTGCCGGCGTCGCGGAACCGGATCGCCGCCTCGGCGGGATCGTCCGTGTACACCGTTTCCCGGTCGGCGCGCCCCTGCGTCAGCCGCACGCAGCGTCCGCCGCGGATGTCGATGG
Source organism: uncultured Opitutaceae bacterium (assembly GCA_964551145.1). Taxonomy (GTDB): domain Bacteria; phylum Verrucomicrobiota; class Verrucomicrobiia; order Opitutales; family Opitutaceae; genus Fen-1467. The sequence goes on from CAZKDK010000217.1 coordinate 3,959, forward strand.
CCGGGTAGATGGTCATTTTTGGTTTCCGATTTTGGATTTTCGATTTCAGTGTGCGGGCAACGCAACTCCCGATTTATGCCCAAGTCCTACCACGCCCCCCGTTTTCTCACCGAGCTCCTGCACGCCCGCTCGCCGTCGGGCTACGAGTTTGAGGCCCAGGCGGTGTTCGACCGCCACGTGAAGCCGGCCGCGGACGAATACGCCCGCGATGCCATGGGCAACCGCCTTGCCACCCTGCACCCGGGCGGCGACCCCGTGCTCATGCTGGCCGGCCACATGGACGAGCTCGGCCTGATCGTCACCTACGTCAACAAGGACGGATTCCTCTACTTCGACACCATCGGCGGCCATGACCGCACGGTCATCTCGGGCCGGCGCGTGATCATCCAGACCGCGGACGGCCCGGTGAAGGGCGTCACCGGCAAGCGCGCCGTCCATCTGATGGACGAGGCCGATCGCAAGAAGGTGCCGGAGATCCACGAGATCTGGATCGACATCGGCGCCCGCAGCAAAAAGGAGGCGCTGGCGCGGGTGGCCATCGGCGACGTGGCGACCTACGACCACGAATTCGAACTCATCCACGGCAGCATCGGGGCCTCGCGGGCCTTCGACAACAAGGTCGGCGTCTACATCGTCGGCGAGACCCTGATCCGCCTCGCGGCGGCCCGGCCGCAGCCCGCGGCGCGGATCGTCGCGGTCGCGACGGCCCAGGAGGAGATCGGCGTGCGCGGGGCGACGACCTCCGGCTATGCCGTGAACCCGCACATCGCGCTGGCGGTCGATGTCGGCCATGCGACGGATCATCCGGATTGCGACAACCGGAAGTACGGGGAGACGAAGCTCGGCGGCGGGCCGATCATCTGCCGCGGCCCGAACATCAATCCGGTCGTCTACCAGTGGCTGGTCCAGGCGGCCCGGCAGGTGAAGATCCCCTATCAGCTCGAGGCCGACCCCCGGCCGACCGGCACCGACGCCCGCGCGATCCAGATGGGACGCGGCGGCGTGGCCACCGGCCTGGTCAGCGTGCCCCTCCGCTACATGCACACCCCGAGCGAGGTCGTCGACCTCGAGGACGTGGAGCGCTGCGTGCAGCTCTTCGTGGCGTTCGCGCGGTCGCTGAAAAAGGGCGACTACGCGCACTGGTAGGCCTCCCCGCCGGGGGGAGAACCTAGGCGGCGTCCTTCTTCTCCACCTTGGTGGTCTTCTTGAGCACCGGTCCGCGGCTGCCGCGGACCACGCCCTCGTCGATGACCACCTCGACCACATCCTCGCGCTGCGGCAGGTCGAACATGACCTCCAGCATCAGGTTCTCCAGGATGGCGCGCAGCGCGCGGGCCCCGGTCTTGAGCTCCATCGCCTTCCGCGCGATGGCGCGCACCGCGTCGCGGGTGAAGCGGAGCTGCACCCCGTCCATCGCGAACAGCTTGGAGTACTGTTTCACCATGGCGTTCTTGGTGCGCAGGAGAATGCGGACGAGATCCTCCTCCGTCAGCGGATCGAGCACCGAAACGACCGGCAGCCGCCCGACGAACTCGGGAATCATGCCGTAGCGGACCAGGTCCTCGGGCGCGATCATCTTCATCATCTCCTCGGGCGTGAGCGCATGGTCGGCGGGGTTGATGTGGAAGCCGAGCGACCGCGAGCCGACCCGCTTCTTGACGAACTGCTCCAGGCCGACGAAGGCGCCGCCGCAGACGAAGAGGATGTTGGCCGTGTTGACCTGGATGTACTCCTGGTTCGGGTGCTTGCGGCCGCCCTGCGGCGGGACGTTGCAGACCGTGCCCTCGAGGATCTTGAGCAGCGCCTGCTGCACGCCCTCGCCCGAGACGTCCCGGGTGATCGAGACGTTTTCCGTCGTGCGGCGGATCTTGTCGATCTCGTCGATGTAGATGATGCCGCACTCGGCCTTCTTCACGTCATAGCTGGCCGCCTGGAGCAGGCGCAGCACGACGTTCTCCACGTCCTCGCCGACATAGCCGGCCTCGGTCAGCGTCGTCGCGTCGGAGATGGCGAAGGGAACGTCGAGAATGCGGGCGAGCGTGCGCGCCAGCAGCGTCTTGCCGGAGCCGGTCGGCCCCACGAGCAGGATGTTGCTCTTCTCCACCTCGACATCCGAGAACTCGGGCGCCAGCGTCAGGCCCGCGCGGTGCGGCTGCCCGGCGTCGAACATCAGGCGCTTGTAGTGGTTGTATACCGCCACGGAGAGGACCTTCTTGGCGTGCTCCTGGCCGATGACGTAGTCGTCCAGTGTCTTCTTGAGCTCCGACGGCTTGTGCAGGCGGAACGCCGGCCGGCCCTCGGTCGGCGAGATCTTGACCTCGCGGTCGATGATCGTCTTGCAGACGTTGACGCACGAGTCGCA
>CAZKDK010000218.1:0-6318 GCA_964551145.1 uncultured Opitutaceae bacterium
TCGTCGATCCAGTCCGAATAGACCACATCCCACTACTCGCCGAGGTACGTCCGCACCTGGGCGAGGTCGGCGAGGTTGCTTCGCAGTTCCACCAGCGCGATGAGGTCGAACTGGCCGAGAATCTCCGCGATGTAGTGGAGGGCCGCCTCGCTGCGCGGGATCTTGCCGAACTCGCGGATGTTCCAGACCGCGACGTTCAGGGTTTCATCGAGCTGGGAGGACGGAATGTTGGCGTTCTTGATCCGGGCCTGCAGGGCCAGCAGTCCCTGGGCGATTTCGGGGCTGACGTCACCGTGATGCATGGGATTTGGGGTTGAGGGCTCGACCGGTTCCTGGCCGGTGCCACGCCGGGGTCCACACGGGCGTCGACCGCCCGGATCTCAGCACAGCCGCCCGGGCAGTCAAAACCTGAAGTTTACCACCCGCGGGGTAGGCGCCCTGCGGGCGCTTGTATCGGGCCGCCGCCGCGCCTAGCCTGCCCGCGCCCCAGGTTCCCTGCCGCAGGAGGCTTCCATGATCTTTCCCATCCGCCCCTGGCACCGTTCGCTCTTCGGCGCGCTCGCTCTGGCCGGCGCGCTCGCCCGGCCCGCGGCTTCCGCGAGCGAGACTCCCGCCGCCGCGCCCAAGGTGCGCGAGCCGGCCGTCGACGGCGTGTTCTATCCCCAGGAGCCGGCGGCCCTGTCCCGGATGATCGATCAGTTCCTCGCCGCCGCCCGGACCGAGAGTCTGCCCGGCGAACTGCGGGCGCTGATCTGCCCGCACGCCGGCTATCCCTTCTCGGGCCCGGTCGCCGCCTCCGGCTTCCGCCTGCTCGTCGGGCGCTCCTACGACACCGTCGTGGTGATGGGTCCCAGCCACTACGCCGCCCTCCGCGCCGCCTCGGTCTCCGACGCCGCCATTTACCGCACGCCGCTGGGCGACGTGCCCGTGTCGCCCAAGGCCGCCACCCTCGCCCGGTTCGCGCCGTTCGCGCTCGAGCCGCCCTGCCAAGTCGAGCGCCCCGAATGGGCGGAGCGGCGCCCGCGGCCGGCCCGGGAGACAGCCGGAACGTGGGAGCACTCGGTTGAGGTGGAAATCCCGTTCCTGCAGAAGACGCTCACCGGATTCACGCTCGTCCCCGTGGTCTGCGGTGAATTCGATGAGGAAAAGGCGGCCCGGGCGCTGCTGCGGATCCTCGACGATCGGACGCTCATCGTCGTGAGTTCGGATCTCAGCCACTACACCCCCTATGCCACCGCCCAACGGCTCGACCGGCAGACCGTCGACGCGATCTGCCGCCTCGATGCCGATGCGATCGGCGACAGCGACGCCTGCGGACACACCCCGATCCGCATCCTGCTGTACCTGGCGAAGCGGCAGGGCTGGCAGGCGCGGCTCCTCGACCTGCGCAACAGCGGCGACACGTCGGGAGACAAGTCCAAGGTCGTCGGCTACGCGGCCATCGCCTTCTACTCGCCGTCTGCGGCCCCGGTCGCTGCCGCCGTCCCGGCCGCCGCTGCCCCGGCCGCTGCGGCGCCGGCCACCCCCGCGGCCCAGTACTCCGCCGCCGACCGCAGGTTCCTGCTCGAGCTCGCCCGCCGGACCGTGCGCGAGGTGGTCGCCACCGGCCGCCTGCCCGAGGTGCCCCCGGCTGGGCTGGCGCCCGAACTCACCGCGCCGCGCGGCTGCTTCGTGACCCTCACCAAACACGGCATCCTGCGCGGCTGCATCGGCAGCCTCGAGGCCGGCGCGCCGCTCGTCCAGGGCGTGATTGAGAACGCCCGCAACGCCGCCGTGCGCGATCCGCGCTTCGATCCGGTGGCGGCGTCGGAGCTCCCCGGCATCGCAATCGAGATCAGCGTGCTGACCGAGCCCCGGCCGCTAGCCTTCGACTCGGCCGACGACCTCCTGCGCAAGTTGCGGCCGGGCATCGATGGCGTGGTGCTGCAGATCGGCCGCCGCGGCGCCACCTACCTCCCGCAGGTCTGGGAGCAGATCCCGGACCCGGTCGAGTTCCTCAACACCCTCGCGGAAAAGGCCGGCTGTCCGCCGGCCGCCTGGCGCGGCCCGGGCGTCACCGTGTTCACCTACCAGGTCGAGGCCTTCAAGGAGTCGGAAGTGGGAACCGCTAATTGACGCTAACTAGCGCTCATTAGCGCGGATTAGCGGTCACAAAAACCGCATGGCAGACCCTGTCGCACGCCAACTCGGCCAGCCCCGCCGCTTGATTCTTCTCGCCGTGGGCGGGATCGGCGCGTCCGCCGTCATGACCCAGCTCGCGCTCATGCGCGAACTCCTCGGCGCCTTTTCCGGCAACGAACTCGTGTTCGGCATCAGCCTCGGGAGCTGGCTGCTGCTCACCGGCGCGGGCGCCTGGCTGGGACGATGGCTGGCCGGGGGGCGGCAGAGCGCCGCCGCTCCGGCTCCGGGCGCCCCTACTGGGGACGCGACGCCCTCGTCGCGTAGGTCAATGCGTTCCGGCGACGAGGGCGTCGCCGCTCCATACTCGTTGTTCATCGCAGGGCTGATCGCGATCGCGGTCATCCCACTCCTGCAGGTGGTTGCCGTGCGCGTGCTGCGCGACGTGGTGTTCGTCCGCGGCGGCGCGGTTGGCCTGGCCGGGACGGCGCTGGGCAGCCTCGTCCTGCTGCTGCCGTTCTGCGTCGTGTCCGGCGCCCTGCTCACGCTGGCCTGCGCGCTGCTGGACGATCCGGCGGCCGGCCGCGGCGGCGCCGCGGGGATCGGGCGCGCCTACGTGGCCGACGGCCTGGGCAGCGTCGCAGGCGGCGCCCTCTTCAGCTTCGCGCTCATCCCGTGGTTCGACCACTTCGCCCTGCTCTGCTTCCCTGCCGCCGCGAACCTCCTGATCGCGGCCGTCCTCGCCGCGCGCCTGCGCCGGCCGGTGCTGCTGGGTTCCGCGGTCATCGTCGGCGCCGGACTCGCCGTCCACCTCGCGTTGATCGACGCCGACGCCGTCACCACCGCGGTCCAGCACTGGGGCACGCCCACCGTGTTTCACGCCAACTCGCCCTACGGACGCCTGGTGGTCACCGAGGATTCGGGCCAGCTGACCTTCTACGAAAACGGCGTTCCCGCCGTCTCCACCGGGAACATCGCCCCGCTGGAGGAGACCGTCCACTACGCGATGAGCCAGCGGCCGGACGCCCGGCAGGTCCTGCTGATCGGGGGCGGCGTGGCCGGCACGGCGCGCGAAATCCTCCGCTACGGCGTCGATGCGGTCACCTACGTCGAGATCGATCCGCTCATCATCGCGACCGGCCGGCGTTTCCTGCCGGAGAACCTCGCCGATCCGCGGATCGAGACCGTGGCCACAGACGGCCGGCGCTTCGTGCGCCAGACCGCCCGGCGCTTCGACGTCGTGATCGTCGATCTGCCCGACCCGACGACGCTGCTGCTCAATCGCTTCCTGACCGCCGAGTTCTTCACCGAGGCGCGGCGGATCCTCCGGCCCGGCGGCGTCCTCGCCTTCGGTCTCGGCCGCTACGAGAATTTCATCAGCCCGGAGCTGGCGCGCCTGCTGTCGTCGGCCCGCCGCACCCTCGGGCAGGCGTTTCCGCACGTGCAGCTGATCCCGGGCGGACGCGTCTTCTTCCTGGCCTCGGACGGGGCGCTCACGCTCGACATCGCCGCGCGCCTCGAAGGGCGCGGACTGGCCACCCGCTTCGTCAACCGTCACTATCTCGTCGCCACGCTCGCGCCCGACCGGCTGGCCGACCTCGACCGGGCGGTGGCGCAGCCGGCCGCGCTCAACACCGACTTCAGTCCCGCCCTCTACACCTATTTCCAGCGCCACTGGCTGAGCCAGTTCCCGGCGCCCGCCGGCGCGGGGACGGGGATCGCGATCGCGGGCGGCCTGCTGGCGCTGACGGTCGCCGGCCTCCTCCGGATGCGCGCCGGCCCGCGCGTGATCCTGGCCGCGGGCTTCGCGGCTTCCTCGCTCGAAGTCGTGCTGCTCCTCGCCTTCCAGGCGCTGTACGGATCGCTCTACCGGCAGGTCGGCCTGGTCGTGACGGTGTTCATGGCCGGACTCGCGGCCGGCGCCTGGGCGGCGAACCGGCGCCTCGATCGCGCCCCCCTGCCCGGGCCGCGCCGGCTCGCCCTCCTCGCGTGCGCCATCGCCGCGCTGGCCGCCGTGCTGCCTGCGGTGTTGGCGCGGCTGGAAGGTTTGGACGCGGCCGTCGGCGGCGAATGGGCCGGACAGGTTCTCATCCTGCTCCTCGGCGGCGCGCTGGCCGCGCTCGTCGGCCACCAGTTTCCGCTCGCGGCCGCGGTCGAGCGGAGCGGACCCGCGGCCACGGCCGCCCGGCTCTACGGCGCCGATCTCGCCGGCGCGTCGCTCGGCGCCCTGCTAGTCAGCGCCTGGCTGGTCCCGGCCTTCGGCCTGACCGCGGTCTGCCTGCTCACGGCGGGATTGAACGCCGCGGCGGCCGCGTTAGCCTGGCGGCAGCCGACTCCTGCATGAATACGCTCGCCTTCGTCTGCCTGAAGTTCGTCCGCTGGTCCGGCTGGCTGCTCCTGCCGCTGGTGCTCGCATTCTTTGCGACCGGCTACGCCATGAGCGGCCGCTACGGATTCGGGGCGCTGGCGAGCGAGCAGAACGCCCTCGCCCTGCACAAGCTGCTGCATCTGCCGCTGGTTCTGCTCGTGCTGGTCCACGTGCTGCCCTCCTGCTACCTCGCGATGGTCCGATGGGGATGGATCAAACAACGCCAGCCTTCCGGATGACCCGCCGCCGGGCGTTGGCCTGCGGCGCCGCCGCCTTCGCCGGCCTGAGCCTCCGCGCCCGCGCCGGCTGGCTGGATCGTTTCTTCGGCGGCGGATCCGCCGATGCCCCCGGCGAGGTGTTCAAGGGCGGCGCCCCCGGCGACGAGGTCTGGGCGCTCTGGCAGCGGCGCGGCTGGGTGAAGGAGGCGTCGCACTACCTTAAGCTCGACCGGAACGTCCAGTGCAAGGTCTGCCCCAACAACTGCCTGCTCGCGCCCGGCGACCGCAGCCACTGCCGCAACAAGGTGAACCGCGACGGCACGCTCTACACGATGGCCTACGCCAATCCGTGCACGTTCCACATCGATCCGGTCGAGAAGAAGCCCCTCTACCACTACCTGCCCGGCACCCGGACCTTCTCGCTCGCCACCTCCGGCTGCGTCTTCCGCTGCCTGAATTGCCAGAACTGGGAGATCTCCCAGAAGACGCCCGAGGAGCTCAAGGATCCGCGCGGCCCGGAGCTGCGCCTGAGCCCGCCGCTGCCGGTGAGCCTCAGCCTCGGGGAGATGGCGCGCCTCAGCCTGTTCCCGGACGACCTGCCCGCCGTGGCGCAGGCCCTGGGGTGCCCGTCGATCTCTTACACCTACTCCGAGCCGACCGCCTACTACGAGTACGCCGCCGATTGCTGCCGCGCCGCGCACGCCCAGGGACTCAAGAACATCATCGTCACCGGCGGATCGATCGAGGACCGGCCGCTGCGCGACCTTGCGGCGCACGTCGACGCGGCCCACGTGGACCTCAAGGGCTTCACCGAGGACAGCTATCGTGTGCTGAATTCCGGCCGGCTGCAGCCCGTCCTGAACACGCTCAAGACCTATCGCGAGCTCGGCGTGTGGTTCGAGGTCATCAATCTGATCGTGCCGACCTACACGGACGACCTCCAGCTGATCCGGCGCATGTGCGACTGGCTCGTCGCGAACCTCGGCCCGGACCGCCCGCTGCATTTCTCCCGCTTCAGTCCGCTCTACCGGCTCGATCATCTCCCGCCGACTCCCGTCGACGTGCTGGTCCGCGCCCGCGAGGAGGCGCGGGCCGCCGGACTCCGCTACGTCTACATCGGCAACGTCCCGGAAGTCCCCGACGCCGGCACCACCTTCTGCCCGGGTTGCCACCGGGCGGTCATCGAACGCGACATCTTTGCCGTGACCGCCTTCCGCCTCACCGACGGCAAATGCCGCTTCTGCCAGACTCCGATCGCCGGCGTGTGGACCGCGTAGGTGCGCGGCCGCGCAGGCTGATGCGCTGCGCTCCGAAGATCGTAGCGCACAGCTTTAGCGTGCGCCTGAGTCTTTGTTGCCCGGTTTGGCACGCGCAGGCTGAAGCTCTGCGCTCCCAGCCTTCCGCCCTCCAACCCCTCAGTTCTCGTACCGCGCGCGGAGCATCGCGCTGAACGCGGCCACCTTGGCCTTGCGCCGGCGGCGCTCGCACGGTTTCTCGTAGTAACGCTTGGCGCGCACGTCCTTGATGATGTTCTCGCGGTCGAGTTTCTTCTTCAGGCGGCGCAGCGCACGATCCACCGGCTCGTTTTTGCGGATCTTGATTTCAATCGACATG